>JBBREZ010000439.1:0-5988 GCA_038225095.1 Caldilineales bacterium | reverse complement strand
AAATATACTTTAGCCTTTATTTCTAAAGGCCTTAATAATCGGGATCGCCGTTGGATTATTCGGACGCGACGACAACGGTTTCTCATCCTCGACGCCATCGCTCTGAATATTCAGTTCCGCCCGCATTAACACACCATCATCCATAAAAAAACTATCCACATACAGTGCGCCATAAATCTGACTACCTTGCAGCAACTCGACGCGATCCGCCCGAATCGTGCCCCGGTAGATGCCGCGAATGCTAACGGTGCGCGCCGTAATATCACATTGCACACGCGCCGTTTCGGTTAAGATCACATTGGCCGGCGTTTCAATATGACCCGCCTCAACCGCGCCGTCGATCCGCACACTGGCATCACAACGTAATGCGCCGCTAAACGTGGCGCGCGGTCCAATAATCACTTCGATGGCATCCGGTTCTGGTCGTTGCGTTCGATTTAAATTAAACATGAAGTGCCTCCATTAAAGCATTTGAAACCATTAGGGTACTGGCTGACCTCTTCCCCCGCCCTCCCGTTCGGCTGCGGTTCGACAAGCTCACCGCACGGGGCCTGAGCGTTCGACTGAGCGCACGCCGAAGTCTTGCCGAAGGCCACGTCGAAGCCTGCTGGGAGGGAGCCAGATCAGGGACAGATACCAAGTAACTTCTTCTGTCCCTGAACAGTCCCCTCCCTGTAGGGGAGGGTTAGGGTGGGGTCTGCGGGGTCAGTCATCCATTAGGCAAGAATCAACTTTTCAGAGATGCTATTTCCTTTGTAAACGCGATAAATCACATCCGCCAACAGTGGCGCCACCGAAAGTATTTCAATTTTTGGATGCATTTTCTCTAGCGCCACAGGGATGGTGTTGCTGACCACTAGCTTCTCGATGCGATCGTCGGCGCTTAGACGGTCCAACGCAGTCGGGAGTAGCACAGGATGGGTAACGGCAAAGCAGGCTTTGCCGGTTGCGCCGTTGTCATAGAGCGCATCGATCTGCTTCAGCACGCTGCCACCGGCCATCACATCGTCAATAATGATCGGGCGCCGCCCGACAATATCACCGACGACATGGGTCGTCTCGGTCGAGTCGAAACTAGAGCGCCGCTTATGCATGACTACGAGCGGCAGATTCAAAAGCTGGGCATAGCGTCCGGCCATGCTCGCACGGCCTACATCTGGGCTGACAATCGCGGCATTGAGAAATTCTGGTTTGCGAAAATAATCAGCCAACAGTGGCAAAGCGCTCAACGGGTCCACCGGAATATTGAAAAACCCCTGGATGGCCTGCGCATGGATGTCAATAAAAACTACGCGCTTGGCGCCTTGACTTTCTAACATATTAGCCACCACACGGGCACTAATCGCCTCGCGACCATGCGCCATGCGTTCCTGGCGGGCATAGGGAAAATAGGGAATGACGACGCTCACCGAGTGGGCGCTGGCCCGGCGAAACGCATCCAGATACAACAACAATTCCATCAGGTTGTCATTCACAGGCGCACCGCAAGGTTGGATAAAAAAGATGTCCTGATCGCGCACAACCTCTTCTAACATGACATGAATTTCGCTATCAGGCAGATGTCGGGTCGTGGCCTGGCCCAAAGTCACGCTTAACAAGGTAGCGATTTCGTTCGCAAGCGCCAGGTGCGCAGAACCAGAGAAGATACGAAGTGGATGATAAGAGTCAACCATAAAGCCATTCCTGTCTAGTTTTTTAAAGCAGATCACCGAAGCACCCGTTCGTCGGTCATGCACCTAAGGAATTTGTCAAAACGCAGCAAGTTTTCCTCAATCAGCGCCCAAAGACGAATGGTGCTATCACAACTGTAAGTCAAAGGATTCTGATGGTTAGAAATTATATGTTAGCATAGTGACAGGATCAAAAGTATACTAGACAATAACTAATTGTGAAAAATCAATTAACAACTATTAATTGTGAACAGGCAAAGCTCGGCTGAAAAGCGCCTGAGGTGCCAGTATTAAGTCACCTAAAACCAAAAAGGGTTCAGCGGATAAGGAGACATTGTGCGTAAATTATTGATCGCCACCCATAATCCAGGCAAAATTCGGGAGTATCAAACCTTACTTGCCGATTTACCCTTAACGGTTACTTCGCTCCAGGCCGAGCAGATCGATTATGACGTGGAAGAAACCGGCGCGACGTTTACTGAAAATGCCGTTTTAAAGGCAAAAACCTACGCCCATTTATCCGGCCTATGGACTTGGTCTGACGATAGTGGCTTAGAGGTCGATGCCCTAGACGGCCGGCCCGGTGTCTATTCAGCCCGCTATGCCGGCCCCAATGCCACCGATCAGGATCGTTACCAGAAATTGCTGGTCGAACTTCGCCAACGCCCCGACCAGCCGCGCACCGCCCGTTTTCGCTGTGTGATCGCGCTTGCGCTGCCAAACGGTGAAATCCATACAATCGATGATACGCTTGAAGGCGTGATCAGCGCGCAGCCCAGCGGTGAGCATGGCTTTGGTTATGATCCGGTCTTTTTTATCCCTGAATTAGGCAAGACAATGGCTGAATTGCCCGCCGATCAAAAGAATCGCATTAGCCACCGCGGCAAAGCGGCAGCCCGGGCGAAAGAATTTTTGTACGCGCAACTCAAGCAGATGACCGCTGATTGAGCACATTTGTTGATCTTCCGGGAAGCGGTCAGTCGTTACAGGGTCAACGAGCATTGGTGTGACCGCTTCCCGGAAGATGTCCGGCCATTTCTTTATACGCACCGCCAAACCGAGCAGTGACAGGGAAAGCGACAGACACCTATGGCTAAATACATCGGCGCGATTGACTCGGGCACCACCAGCACGCGCTTCATGCTGTTTGACGAGCATGGCGCAATAATCGCCTATGATCAGCGTGAACACGAACAAATTTTCCCGCAGAGTGGCTGGGTTGAGCATAATCCACAAGAGATTTGGGCGCGCACGCGCGCCGTTATCGGTGCAACAATGGCCAAAGCCCAAATCAAAGCTGGCGACCTGGCTGCGATTGGCATTACCAACCAACGCGAAACGACCCTCATCTGGAATAAACACACTGGCGAACCGGTTTACAATGCGATTGTCTGGCAGGATACGCGCACAGACCGCCTTTGCAAGCAATTGCAAGAAGCGGGTCACGCCGAGCCCATTTATGACAAAACCGGCTTGCCCGTCGCCACCTATTTTTCCGGCCCCAAAATCCGGTGGCTACTCGACAACGTGCCGGGCGTGCGCGCCCAGGCCGAGGCCGGTGAACTGCTCTTTGGCAACATTGACACCTGGCTGATCTGGCAGTTAACTGGTGGCCAGCACATCACTGATCCGACGAATGCCAGCCGCACAATGTTGATGAATCTAGCGACACTCGACTGGGATGATGAATTGCTAGCCATCCTGGATATCCCGCGTTCGTTGCTGCCAGAAATTCGCCCGAGTAGCGATCCCAGCTTCTATGGCAAAACCTTAGCCGATGGCCCCTTTCAAGGCGAAATCCCCGTCTGCGGCGACCTAGGCGATCAACAGGCCGCCACGGTAGGTCAGACCTGTTTTAACCCAGGCGAGGCAAAAAACACCTATGGCACCGGCTGTTTTATGCTCATGAACACGGGCAACGAAATTGTGCGCAGCAAAAACGGGCTGCTCACCACGGTTGGCTATCAATTCGGCAATCAACCCACGGTCTATGCCCTGGAAGGTTCGATTGCAATGGCGGGCGCCACCGTGCAGTGGCTGCGTGACAATTTGCAATTAATCACCACGGCTGCCGAAACTGAAGCACTCGCGCAAAGTGTGGCGGATACGGGCGGCTGCTATTTTGTACCAGCCTTTAGCGGCCTTTTTGCCCCACACTGGCGGAGTGACGCGCGCGGCGTGATTGTCGGGCTGACCCGTTATGTCAAGCGCGCCCATATCGTGCGCGCCGCCTTAGAAGCGATCTGCTATCAGACGCGCGAGGTGCTGGAAGCGATGAACGCCGACAGCGGCGTCCCGTTGCGCACGCTGAAAGTTGATGGTGGCGCCACCGCGAATAATTTCCTGATGCAACTCCAGGCGGACATTCTCGGCGTCGAAGTGATTCGCCCAAAGGTAGCCGAAACCACCAGCCTGGGCGCAGCCTACGCTGCCGGTCTGGCGGTCGGCTTCTGGGATAATACAGAAAGCCTACGCGCCAACTGGCAAGTTGATTGGCGCTGGCAGCCGCAGGTGGATGAGGTTACTAGGAATCAAGGGTTTATGGGTTGGAAGCAGGCGGTTGAGCGCACATTAAATTGGGTGGTATAATACACCTTATGACGATTGCGATTGATGAGTTCATCTGGTTGCCTGCGATTATCGAAAAACTAGCAATCAAGCATGAAGTGAATCCTGAAGAGGTTGAAGAACTCTTTTTTAATCAACCGCGTTTTCGATTCCATGAAAAAGGACACGTACAGGACGAGGATATGTATACAGCATTCGGTCAAACCAATGCAGGTCGCTACTTGATCGTATTCTTTATTTTCAAAACAGCTAGGCATGCACTAATCATAAGCGCCAGAGAAATGGAGCAGACTGAGCGGAAACGTTATGCCAGAAAATAAAAAAATGACTAAACAGATTCCTGATAATTTTGCAAGTATAGAGGAAGCAACTGACTTCTGGGACAATCACAGTTTAGCTGACTTCTGGGAGCAAACACAAGAGGTTACAATCGAAGTGCGTGCTCCACGTCGACAATGGATTGCACTTGAAGGCGGATTAGCGAAAAAAACAGCCGAGCGCGCCCGTCAGGAAGGTGTCTCCATCGAAACCCTGGTTAATTTATGGGTGGCAGAACATTTGCAAACCCAAGCATAAAGATTCCACAAAAACTCAATATGGCACAACCAATTAACACCGAAATCCTCGTGATCGGCGGCGGCTCGACCGGCACTGGCGTGGCCTGGGATGCCGCGCTGCGCGGTTTTCAGGTGATACTCGTCGAAAAACGCGATCTAACGCACGGCACGACCGGACGTTATCATGGGCTGTTGCACAGCGGTGGTCGCTATGTGGTCAAAGACCCGCGCAGCGCGGTCGAGTGTATCCACGAAAACCAAATTTTGCGGCGCACGCACACGCAGTGTATCGAAGAGACCAGTGGCTTTTTTGTGGTCACGCCGGAAGACGAAGGTGACTTTCCCGACAAGTTCAAAGCGGCCTGTAACGCGTGTCGAGTGCCCTGTACAGAAATTTCGGTTAAAGAAGCCTTGCGCCACGAACCGCTGCTCAACTCGCGTATCAGTCGCGTCTTTGAGGTGCCGGATGCTTCGGCGGATAGTTTTCTCGCTACGCATGTCACCGCCCAAGCGGCGCGCCAGGCCGGAGCGCAAATCTTGGTCTATCATGAAGTGTTAGATTTGATCACAGAGGGTAGCGATCATGACCTGCGTGTGTTAGGAGCCAAAATCCGCAACGTAGCGACCGGTGAAGAATTTAACATCTATGCGAATATGACGATCAGTGCGGCGGGCGCCTGGGCCGGCCAGTTGGCGCGCATGGCCGGCTGTGAAGTCAACATCATTCCCGGCAAAGGTGTCATGGTGGCGATGAACCACCGCATCGTTAACACCGTGATTAATCGCTGCAAGATGCCATCCGATGGCGATATTATCGTGCCGATCCACACAGTGGCTGTGATCGGCACGACCGATGAACGAGCGAGTGATCCTGAGAAACTGCGCATTGAACCGTGGGAAGTCCAGTTGATGCTCGATGAAGGCGACAAATTATTGCCGGGCCTCAGCAAAGCGCGCGTCTTGCGCGCTTGGGCTGGGGTGCGGCCGCTTTACCAAGAAGGGTTCAAGGGGGAAAGCCGCGACGCTACGCGCGTGCTTACTTTGCTCGACCATCGCACACGGGACGGCATCGCCGGTTTTCTCACCATTACCGGCGGCAAGTGGACGACCTTCCGGTTAATGGCGGAAACCGCGGTCGATAAAGCGTGTGAGCAACTAGGCACACGCAAGCCGTGCATGACCGAAACTACGCC
>JBBREZ010000438.1:0-6019 GCA_038225095.1 Caldilineales bacterium | reverse complement strand
ATTCATCTGGTCTATGGTGCCATTCATACCACTCATGCCCGACATACCGCCGCCACTCGTCAGCAAAGCAATTTGCTTGATCCCCAACTGGTGTTCCAATGTACCCGTGTTTTTGAGAATAAGCCTGACCAATTCTCCCGCCGGAACTTCAAGATTAGCAGGGGTATAGCCACTGTCTTTTACTGCTACTATAATCGTATTTACGGGACTGGCATAGGAACAGGCCGCCAGCCCAAACGCCGCCAAGGCAGACATCGCCGCCACCGCCAGCCCCAATCTAATATTTTTGCGCATATGATTGCCTCATCACCCATGCACCATGACCAGCGTGCCGACATTATTCTTCGTTGGTTTTTGCCAGACTGTACCTTCCAGGTCATAAACTGGCCCGGCCCAGTCAAAAAGCCATTGGGCATCGGTATTGGTCATATTCACGCAGCCATGGCTCATCGGTTGCCCGAATTTGTTGTGCCAATACGTGCCGTGAAAGCTGTACCCCTCATAAAAGTACTGCACCCACTGAACATTGGGTAGATTGTAATGGCCATATTCGGGCGAACCGCCGGTCATGGTCTGGGAACGCACCTTGAGCCGAATGCGAAACTTGCCCTGTACTGTAGGAGTCGCGGGTAGCCCGGTCGAGACAATGAAGGCGCGCACCGGCTTGACCCCTTCGTAGGCCACGACGCGCTGCTCGCTTAAGTCCACGTCGATCCACTTTTCAGTGGTGGTGAGAACATCGGTCTCTTTGTGATAACCATACGTCAGCGGCGGCCCAAGCTGTGGTTGAAACAACGGCAATGGGGGCACGCTGGCAGAAGCATGCAATGGATCATTCACAGCTTTCTGCGCGCTGGCAACCGCCGTGATTGGTGCGAAAATTGACCCTAAAACGACAATAGCGAGTAAACATAGTGATGCGTAACGAAATAAACGTGGCATTTTCTCTCCTGAGCCAATGATTAAATAAATTTTACGACGTTTGAAACAGGCTTATCCTCTCCCCAACAAACCGGTCTGCACCAACGCCTGCCACGAAATGCCCACGCCGATTATAGTGATAAAGATGGCGCTGGCAACCGGCATAATCCGAAAGAGCCGACCACTTTCGGGGATGCGCTGAAACAACTTGCCGGTATGAATCAGCAGAATGCCAATCCCAGTCAAGACACTGGCCAGTCCCACGCTGAAAATCACGATCAAGACCAGCCCTAAGGCTACCCGTTGAAGCGCAATCGCCGCCAACATCATCACGAGCGCCGATGGACAGGGTAGTAAACCACCGGAGACGCCCAGGGCGAATAAGTTGCGCCAGTTGACCGGTGCGCCATTAGCACCCAGCATTGCATGGCGATGGCTAAACCCCTCACCGTGGCTATGCAGGAGACTACCGCCAGGGTGATTTTGCGCCAGCAAAAATTGTGGATCTTGACGCATCGGCTTGAGGGCGCGCAACCGGCCCCAGGCCAGCGAAAGGCCAATCGCAACCACCAGCAAACCGGAAAGCAGACTTAACCAGGGGAAAAGTTTTTCGGGTAGGATATATCGGGAAGCAAACAGGGTCACAAACCCAAAGGCAAAGACACCAGCCGTGTGCGTAATTGTTGTGGTGAGACCGAGGAAGAGCGCATGGCGCAGCGTGCCGCGCGAACCAACTAAGTAGGCGCCAACAATCGTTTTGCCATGTCCAGGCGAGAAGGCATGGAAGGTGCCCCAGCCAAACGCTGCCAGGAAAGCGAGGAAAAGCGCACCCGGCCCCAGGATTGGGAGATTGATTAGCTCGGCAAAACGATCATTGGACTTTGCGAGTGCTGGCGAGTTGCTAACGGGTACTTGGGGTGAAGTGATGTTTTGAAGCGTTGGCGAACGCGCCTGGCCGGCTACCTGTGGTGTGAAGCGGAACGTAGCCGCATGGATGGCGAGCGGACTTTGTAGCAAATCTATGGGATACTTGCGCAGTTCCTGGCTGACATCCTGGTCAGACACGCTCGATTCAAGCAAGGCTACGCCTGGACCGGCGCGCACAATCACTTCCTGCCAGCCGATGCGATCCACATAATTGTCATCACGATACGCTGCCTGCCGATCCCTATTCAGAGCCGGTAATTGTGCAAGAAAATGAGCGGTCAGACGCAACAAAGGCAGATTGGCCTGGCCGGGTGGAAATTCGAGTTGGCTATCGCTTAACGTCAAGGTCACCGGCGCGTCGATGGTCAAATGTAGGTTGCTTTTGAGCGTTTCCACCTGGCTTGCTAGATATGCATCCTGTTCGGCTTGGCTGATTTGCCCGTCGCCATTGCTATCCATTTGTGCACGTTCCTGGTGCGTAGGAATTTCCGCCATATCAAGGATATAAGTCAGATGCACCTGCTCGGCGCCCACTTCCAGCCGGCTGTAGCGATTGACCGTGAAATTGCCGAGTGGGTGCCCCCAAACCATGATGGGCAGCGCTAGCACAAGGAGCAGGGCAAGCAAACCGGAAAACGCGATCCAACGCTTGTCCCCTGGTATTAATCGTATCTCTATCGGCGTGCGTGGCGGCTCGGCCCAAGCAAGCAAACCGGAAAACGCGATCCAACGCTTGTCCCTAACCTGCTTGCGATTGGTCAAAGTGATCAAATTCATCATTCCTCCGCATTATCTCTAGCGTTCAATTTTCACCTTGCCAAGCCGTAAGCCAGTTGCATTGGACGGCAGACGTTGGCCGCTGGTTTGATACAACCCGATTTCTAGATCATATTCACCCGCGGCCAGGTCCGCTGGCAACTGAATTTGGTATTCATCCAGAATGCGCCAACCAATTTGCCAGCGATTGGTCGGCAAGCTACCATCACCCGGGCGACTGTCATGCCCAGCGACCAAGCGTTGATTTCCTGTGGCGTCTTTGGTGAATACATGAGTAAAAACCGTCCAGTCTCTGGTGGGTGTGGTCTTCACCAGCCAGTGTAGTTGTAAATACAGGATTTTTCCCGCTTGCAATTTTGCGGGTTGCACATCGTACCCGAGCAGGGCAATGCCATCCCCCAGGGTGGCCGATAAGGGGTGCTGCGGCGGACGTTGGGAGACGGCGTTCGGCGGGCGCAGATAAAGGCGATTTGCAACCTTACCCTCATGGTCGCGCGCTTCCCGTTGGAGCGTCGCCGTCGGAAAGATCTCTGGCAAAAGCAGAGGCGTGCGAAAGTCATCCTCTAACACCAGATAGAGTTCAGGGCGCGGTGAAACCTGGGCCGTCAAAGGAAAGATGGAACGACCGTCAAACACAATGGGCGCAGGTCGGTCATGGGTCTCCAGCGCAAACATCAGGGTGGGATGCGTGATTGCGCGCGGCGTCAAGTATAGCGGTGTATCAGATGGTTGCGCAGTCACCTGTTTAGAGATTTCCCATAGCTCCGTATCAAATTTGTGTACCAAATCAGGCAGACTTGCCCAGCGCACAAAATACTCCTGCGCTGAAGTGGCTCCACCCAACACCAGCACGAGCAGGCTGATCCAATGCACCTGTGTTGCATATGGGGGTCGCCACTGCCATAGGCGATCCAGCCCAATCGCACAGAGTAAAGCGGTGGGCGCTGTTGCCCCAAGAATACGATGAAAATTGGGGGCGTCGGTGGTAAAAACACCCGGCAGGAGCAAGCCAACCAGACTCATCAAGATGATAGCGTAGTTGGGGCGGCGTACCTGCCACACAGCCAGACCCAACCCTATATAAAAGGGAATAGCCAGCCACCCATTTAATGCTGGCGCGCCCGGCAAGTTGCGGCGGACATCACGGTCACCAGCGTTGCCCAATGGGCTGTATATTTTAACGATCTTCTCCAGGTTGCCCCAAAGCGAATCCTGAGTCACGCCCCCGCTGTTGCTGCCAATCCTCACCTGGGTCGAGCGTAGCAAGACTACATCTGGGTGTTGCCAAAAGAACCAGCCAAACGGGGCGAAGACAAGCAAGGCGACCACGGCGGTAATAGCAAGGCCGGCGCCCCGGCGTGTGCAGAATCGGGCGCGTAATGAGCGGAGATGATCCTTTGCGCTTGTTCGCTCGTTGTTTTCTGATGGCTGGAATAGCAAAAGCATGGCGACCGGGATGGCCAGGAACGGAATCACCCAGGCGGCCTGATACGCATAGATGGCGGCAGCGAGCATAACACCGCTGCCCACGAAACTGATCCACTGGCCAGTACGCCAGCCGCGCAGCAACAACCAATTGGCACTGACCCAGATCACCGGTGTCAGGATCGGTTCAATGCCAATCCGACTGAAGTGGATGTGCCAGCGCATCACGGCCAGCACGGCGGCGGCGAAAAACGGAAAGCCAATCGATAGACTCGCCTTCGCTCTGTCCAATTGTCGTAACTCACAGGCCAGCCCATAGAGCGCCAAGACGGCCAGCACGCCAAAACAGGCCGCCGTCACCCGCATGGCAACCGGCCCGGCTTCTCCGCCGAAAAGCCGAAAAAGGCCAAACATCACTGCATTGGCATAAGCGTTGAGCGGTGGCACACCATTGTTGCGCGGCAGGAACACCGGGTGATAGCCGGGGTCGGTCAGAATCCGCCAGGCCTCCATCCCTTCGTAGGCTTCGGCGTAATAAAAGCCAGGCGGCAGACTGTTGATGCGCCAGAAGCGCATGGTTATGGCGATGAGTATAATTACTATCAGAATAGGCCAACGGGTCGTGCGTGACATAAAGTATCGATTCTACTCTTAATTAGGTAGCGCCGAAACCGCTGCCCCGGAGAGAGGCAACCGGTTGCTAGCGGCGAAACCAACGCTGAATGCTCATCGTGAACGTTTTTAACTTTTCTTCCCACGCCAGCGAAGTTTTCACTGTGGCGTCCAGGTGTTCCGTCCAAGAGTGGGTGGTCTTGGCGACGACCGTAATCACATTCTTAATTTCGCCTTTGAGCGTAAAATCCTCGCCCACCGGCACAAAGAATTGTGTGCCCGCGTAATAAGATTCGACATTTTCCTGGGCGATTTGGTCGCTCAACCAGCGCGCTTTACTAACCTGACCACACTCAATCGCAAGCCAACCGATTTGTGCTGCGTGTGCCTGCAATCCGCTTACTAGTGCAATGCCGCGGATCATCTCACTGACCGCCAATAGATAGCCTTCACGCATGCGGTCAGCCTCCAATTGTGCCCGTAGCATGGCAGCGCGATGGGACGGTCCGCCCGCCCTGGCCAGCACACAAAACGTGTCCCACATCTGGTCCCAGGCCACGGTATGGTCAGGATTGTAGACCAGGGGCGCCGACGCCATTGGTGCGCGTTTATCGCTCGCTTTGGGTGATTTATTTGTATCTCTAATAGAGTCATCTGTCATCGCATGTCCTTTAAATTACATCAGGCCGCACTGTACGGCAGCGTAACAACCTTGTCAACGGCATGAGCATGAGCAACACCAACCCAAAGAAAACGATCCCAGAATAATCATGATAAAACTGGAAGGCGGCGTCGGCGCCATAATAGCGCGCCACAAAGAGCGGGTTGGCAACGCGTAGAATGTTACCCAGCATGGCCATCGGCACCGTCAGCGCCACTAGACTGAGCCGCCCCCATAGCGGTCCCACCAGTAGGTAGGCGGCCAGGGTGGTGAGCGCGGTCAGCGCAATGATCGAGTTAATGCCGCTACACTGCGCACCGATGACCAGATTGGCATTGGGCAGTGTAATGGCATTGCCGACGACGGTGATGGGCAGCCCCAAAAACTTCACTAGCGCCCCGGAACAGACGCCCGTAAACAGCGCCAGCGGTAGGGTGGCGCGATCCACGAATGGCAGTGGCACCATCAGCACCAAATAGCCCAGCGGGAAAGCCAGTTTTCGCACCGTACCTGTACCGCCAAAGTTCCAAACTAGACTGCACAACAAGCCAATGGTGGCGAAAGCCGCCAGGTAGTAAGCATTCTCGCGAAGGAAGTACAGGTAAAACCCCAGGCTGACAGCGAGAACGACCAATCTCCGACTATCCCCTATCTCCATGCGCCACTGCCATGTTTTGTCTAGTTGGATGCGCCGCC
>JBBREZ010000437.1:0-6038 GCA_038225095.1 Caldilineales bacterium | reverse complement strand
CGGTTATTGTCTAGTGTCGGGGGGGGGTTTGGGTTTGTGCTTTTTTTTTTTTTATTTCCCCCCCCCCCCCCCCCCCCCCACTCCGCACTAGTTAGATTCAGGAGTAACCGATGGCGACAGCCAAAGTGCAGGCGCAACCGTGGCGGCAGACCTTGCGCGGGCGCGAGGCGATCAGCTTTTATCTGTTTATTTTGCCCTGGGTAGTCGGGTTTCTGCTCTTTACCTTTGGGCCGATTCTTGCCTCGTTGCTGCTCAGTTTTACGGAATATGACATTGTTTCACCCATTACGTTTATCGGGACAGACAATTTCAAGGAACTTTTTAGCGATCCGCTTTTTTACACCAGTTTGTCCAACACGCTCTACATCGTCATTCTGGCTGTCCCGCTTGGCATGTTGGTTTCCTTTTCCATGGCGCTGTTACTGAATCAAAAAGTGCGCTTCATGGCTGTATATCGCACCGCCTATTTTATTCCTTCGATTGTACCGGCGGTGGCTTCGGCGGCGCTCTGGCTCTATTTGTTACAGCCGCAGTGGGGCTTGGTCAATGGCTTTCTCAAAACCCTGGGCATCGCCGGCCCTGGGTGGCTATCTTCCGAAGTGTGGGCCAAGCCCGCGATCATTATGATGCTGATCTGGAGTTCGGGCGGGACGATGATCATTTACCTGGCTGGCCTCCAGGATATTCCGCAATCGCTTTACGAGGCAGCCGAAATTGATGGCGCGAACGCCTGGTATAAATTCTGGTATATCACGCTACCTTTGATGACGCCGTCGATCTTTTTTACGCTGGTGTTGGGCATGATCGGCACCTTTCAAATTTTTGCCCAGATCTTCGTCCTCACCGATGGCATGGGCGGCCCCCAAAACTCGACCTTGGTCTACATGATCTATCTCTATCGCAACGGTTTCAATTTCTTCCGCATGGGCTATGCCTCCGCGATGGCGTGGATCTTATTCATTCTGATCCTGGTGCTGACCTGGCTGCAATTCCGTGCGGCATCACGCTGGGTTTATTATGAAGTGGAAAGCGCAGAAGCATAAATGGCGACGATCACCCAACCTGACGAACGTTCGAGCGCTACGGCATTGGCGGCCAGCGCAAAAACGGTCCAAAATTTACGCAAGCTAGGCAACAGGACCCTCACGCATATAATCTTGATCGGGGGCACTTTCTTCTTTATTGCGCCTATGCTTTTCATGCTTTCCACGTCGCTCAAGGCGATGCGCCAGATTTCAAAATTTCCACCCGAATGGCTGCCCAATCCCGTGATCTGGGGCAACTATCCCGACGTGTTCACCTATGCGCCGATGCATCTGTACCTACTCAACACCCTGATGATCGTCGTCCCGACCATTATTGGGGCCGCCCTTACTTCGTCGTTGGCGGCGTATGCCTTTGCTCGCCTGCGTGCGCCGGGCAAAAATCTAATCTTTATGCTGGTGCTTTCCACCTTGATGTTGCCTGCCGTGGTCACGATGGTGCCGACTTACATTGTGTTTGCCAAATTGCAATGGGTGGGCACCTTCAAGCCACTTGTCATCCCCGCGCTAGCTGGCAATGCCTTTAATATTTTCTTGTTACGCCAGTTTTTCATGACGATCCCGCGTGAGTTGGAAGATGCCGCACTGATTGACGGCTGCAGCCGCTTTCGCATCTTCGCCAGCATTATCGCGCCGCTGGCCAAACCAGTGCTGGCAACCGTGACCATCTTTGCCTTTATGGCCAGTTGGAATGATTATTTTGGGCCTTTGATTTATCTAGGCAACCAGGAACAATATACGCTCACGCTCGGTTTGCAGGCTTTTGTACAATATCATGGGGCCGAATGGGGTATGTTGATGGCGGCTTCGACGATGATGGTTTTGCCCGTAATTTTGCTCTTCTTCTTTGCCCAGAAGAACTTTGTCCAAGGCATCACGTTGACCGGGATCAAGGGGTAGCCGCCATGTCTGCTATCCTACGTTTTTTCGTCCTCTTGATCGTCATAACTGGCGCCGTGCAAACAGCGTCAGCACCTGCGCTGGCCGTGCCCACGCTGCCCCCTAATTCGGCCTTTAGCAAACTTAGCTTTGAGCCCGGCGCGTTGCATGTCGGCGAAAGTCGCAATCTCCATGTGCGGCTCAAGCACGCCGCCAATCAATTGACCATTCTGACCTTGGACATTACCTATCCCAGTGGCTTAACGCAAAAGGTGGTCCATTCTACGCTGGGCAGCGAGGCGACGTTGGCCTGGACCGTGCCGCCCAAAGCGGGGACGGGCAGAGCAATTTATCGATTAGCCACGAGCGGGTGTGGCTGCGGCGATCACAACAGCCCGCAAGCGGACGCAGCCGTGAATGTGGCCGAGGGTTCGTTTACGGTGGAATAATTCATTTCATGCAAAGGATTAAGCGATGACCAACCTGCAAACTAGGATTTTAACGCCCACCGACGCGCGCCAAAAGCGCGATCAATTGATCGAAGACGGTTTTTGTGTGGTGCCCGGCGTGTTACACGGGGCCATGTTGGCCCAGGCGCGCAAGTTTACCGATGAATTCCTCGCTACGCATGCCGCCGACCCGCGCCATCGTTACCAGGGCAGCGATTTTCATATTCAAGCCGAGCGCACCTGGCGCAACCAGCCCGATCCGCAACGATATCACGCGCCCATTATCGATGAATTATTGGATCTGCCCGAAGCCAAAATGGCCTGCGCCGAACTGGGTTTGGAAGGACTAACCGACACCGGCGGCCTGATCATTCTGAGTAAACCACCGCAAGGTCCCGCGCTCTATTGGCACCAAGATAATATGGATTGGAACCACCCAAAGTCCAGCCTGCCTTGGCCCACCAGCATTTTTCTTTCCTATTACACAGTGGACACCACCCGAGAAAATGGTTGCCTGCGCGTGATTCCCGGCACACATCGCCAACGCATTCCGTTGCACGATCAATTGCCCGATGCCCACGGCCCCGAAATTCAGGCGGTGGACGAAACCCATCTGGCCTTTGCCGAACAACCCGGCGAAGTAGACATTCCAGTCAAAGCCGGCGACTTGGTGATTGCCGACGGGCGCGTGTTGCACGCCGCCTGGGCCAACCAGAACGATCAACAACGTCCACTGATCTTAGCCTGGTGGCGCGTTTTTCCTTTCCCCAGCGTACCCAGTTGGTGGGCAGGTGAAATTCCAGCGGCGATCAACACCGACCCCAGCGCCAGCTATGAAAAAACGCGCAAACCAGGACAACATTTACGCTGATCGAATCAGCCAAACAAGGAGCAATCGATGACAATGCAAGTAGCAAGCAAACTCCACGAGCAATATTTAGAAGATGGCTTTTCGATCAACGCGCGTGCGGTGTTGCCACGCGACGTGGTGGATGCCGCCGTGGTTGGCATGGACGAAGTGCGCGCCGGGCGCTATGACACGGGCACGCCGCCGCAACCCTCTTTTTGGAACCCAGGTGATGATCCCAACACCAAGCTTGGTAAAATTGAGATGCCGCAGCTTGCCAACCAGGCGATCATGACATTGCTGAAACATCCGGCATTGGGTGCGTTAGCGGCGGAGGTCACGGGGGCCAAAGCGGTGCAAATCTGGTGGGTGCAATTGCTCTATAAACCGCCCGCACAGCCGGGCGCGCCGGTCACCACCAACGTGGGTTGGCACCAAGATCGCCATTATTGGAAACAGTGGGAAGACGACAGCGAACTGTTCACCGCTTGGGTGGCGATCAGCGATGTCACCGCGCAATCCGGCCCGATGGTCTTTGTGCGCGGCTCACACAAGTGGGCAGTGGCGGGCGGCAGCGATTTTTTTGGTCAAGACCTGGATGTGCTGCGCCAACAAATTCAAGCCGCAACCGGACAAAATTGGGAAGAAGTCACCGCTGTTCTGCCGCCCGGTGGCGTCAGTTTCCACCATAATTTGACCTTTCACGGCAGCAACTTAAATCTCTCTGACCTGCCCCGCCGCAGCTTTGCGATCCACATGCGCACCGAAAAGTCACGCCCGCGCGACGGATTGCGTCAGGGTTTGACTAAATTTATCGACAATTCGGATTACTGTCCGGTCATCTACGGAGATGCGGCGTTATTTAAGTAAAGCCAGGCGTACATTTCTATGTACCAGCTTGCATAGGTTGCCCACTGGAGCCAGTCGTGAATCACAGAGTGAACTCTAGTGAGCAATCCATGAATTAACTGATTTCATCTTCGCAATTTTAGCGACACACCCTAAAGCTAGAGAAATTTGACAATCCAACGCAGCATACGTACAATAGGGAGCCTAACCAAACATTAATTTGTACAGTCATTTATGTTCTGTTTGGTGCATTTTCTAAAATATGCCACGTTCGTCTAGCGGTCAGGACATCGCCCTCTCAAGGCGAAGATCGCGGGTTCAAATCCCGCACGTGGTACAAGTAGATGCAGTAGATAGCGGCGAAAATTGAGTTATCTATTTGACTACGACTTGTTACGTCGCACAAGTTCAGGCTATGTGTCCGCGACTTCTTGTTGTTAAGGTAGGTACTACGGTTGAACGGCTCCAAAGTCCGAGCAGGGCAACCTTCACCTGCTCGCCTTGCTCGCCATTCCCCAGCCCAATAGCATGAAGCCTATCGCTACTGCCTTTGTTGGGTACCGCCACCATAAGGCGATCAGGCGTCATGCCGAGTGTGATCTTATCCCCGGCCTTGATGTGTTCGCCTGCTACGCACGTCCAAACTGTCGCCGGAGGGAAAGATATATCACTTCCGAGGCACTCTGTTTCTAGCGCACTTCTGATCGGTAATCGTATTATCTCCAAGTAGGTGATCACATGGTCAACTGTTAACTGAGCCGCCGCTCGCAATTGAAGGTGTACTTCAGCACGTCGCCAGAGAACGTGCGGAATGTAGCCGATAGCACGTTCTGTTCTTACGCCTCTGCGATGAGCGATTTTAGTAATCTCCGCCAGTTTCGGTGGTAGCTTGATGGCGTAGAACTCAGTCATCTCGATTGGCCCTTACTTGGCAACCAGTCTGTATTCAAAATCTCTGTCACCGTCCACGGGCAAGCGTCCGGGAATGTGGAAAGCGCCAGGCCGGTCTCCACGGCGGCGCTCTTGCGCGCCCGCGGGTAGGCATAGGCGATTTCGTCCGCTACCTCCCGGTGTAAGCTGGGGCTGGTGCGAAAGAGTAGTTCAAGCTGGTTTCGCTGCTCATTAATGGTACTAAGCCAACTGCGTGGATGCCGGCGGGGTTGGTAGTGTAACTTAAGCAGGTGCATCAGCAGGACGCGTAAGCGGCTCGTCAATTCCTTTCGTTCGCTAATGCCCATTGATTCAATTTCCTCAATTAGATTCTGCCAGTCCACTTCGGTAAATTCCTTGGCCTGCAATAGTTTCGCCTGCTGCTGAGTCCAGGCGTAAAAGTCTTCCCGGTAAAGGGTCGTCATGTTACCGCTCCTTGATGTTCGAGGCCTGAGCCAACAACGCTGCGCGCCGTTCCGCTTTACCGGCGTGAGCATAGCCTCGGCGGGCGTCGGATGCGCTATGGGTCAGGGCGCCTGTTGAATATGAAGTCTACTTTGAGTACTTGACCAAGTTTCTCGATAGCCACCCAGTGCAGGCTACGTCGGCAACCGTCCATCAGTAGATGGGACATCCTCATCCAAAATCTCTGCCACCGTCCACGGGCAAGCAACGGGGAATGTAGAGAGCACCAAGTCAGTTTCGATGCTGGCTTTCTTGGTAGCATCAGGATAGATGTCGGCGATGGTTGCGGCCAACCCATTGCGTAGGCTGGGATTCTTGCGCAGGTGACGTTGCAGGTCAATACGTTGCGTCTGAACTGTGATTATCCAACTACGGCTGCGGCGGTTTGGCTGGTATTGCAGTTTAAGCAGGTGCATGACGATCAGGATGAGCCGGCTTTCTAGCTCGCGTTGTTCGCTGCGCCCCATATCTTCAATTTCCTCAATTAGGTTTTGCCAGTCCACTTCGGTAAATTCTTCGGCTTGTAAGAGTGCGGCCTGCTGCTTGGTCCAGGCATAAAAGTCTTGACCATATAGG
>JBBREZ010000436.1:0-6062 GCA_038225095.1 Caldilineales bacterium | reverse complement strand
ATTGAAACTTTGCATACGCGCCGCTTACGATTACTTCCTCAAGTCTAAAGGACGATCAACCCAGTCGAGGGATTGAAACCTTGATTGTTCGGGCCCGACCCACCCCTCACCAACACGTCTAAAAGACGATCAACCCAGTCGAGGGATTGAAACACTATAACAGACGCTATATAATGGCTTACAACCTGGTCTAAAAGACGATCAACCCAGTCGGGGGATTGAAACTATAATATCTACAGGTGTCAACATACAATCCAGGCGCACAAGAAAAATTTAAATTAATGCCAAGTAGACGCTACGGTCGTTATATTTTTTATTTTTATGGGGCAGATTTAGTGCGCGAGCCTATCCACTACCATGTCGATGATGGCGGGCGCACTGCAAAGTACTGGTTGGATCCAATCCGATGCGCTAGTACAGGCGGCATAAAGTCACACGATCTAGGCAAGATCGAGCGCGTGATCCAGGATAACTACACCGCTCTGGTTGATCTATGGAAAGAGGAGAGGGAGAAATTATGATCAAGGAACTTGTTATCCGAGCGGCGAATGAAACCTACGATGAACCACTTGTCATTCCTGTCAGCATTCCTAATGGCGACCAAATCTCCCGCCTGGCATTTTCCCTGCATAGCCAAGGTAAGCCCTATACAGGCCGGGCATTGGGGTGGGACGTTTACTACCGACCGTTCAAACACGGTGCGCCAGTCGGATCGAGCTTATCGTTTACGCCTGCGTGCTTTATCATCGGCGAATCAAGCATCTGGTCAGTCTCTTTCGACTGGGAGAACGGCAACGAAGCACCGCCGCTGATAACGACTGCTGGTAAAATCGGTCAGGCCATGCCCGTATGAACATCACCGTTCGCCGCCTACAGGTATCAACATACAATGTCTAAAAGCCGATCAATCCAGTCGAGGGATTGAAACATCAACTATGAGTGAAAACACAATAGCCATATTGGTGGGCGTGCTATTAATTGTGGCGGTTTTAGCGCTGTTGGGCTGGGGAATCTGGGGCATGGTGCCGCATTAAAGTCTAAAAGACGATTAACTCCTTTATCCTGGCTTAAATCGTTTCCTGTGAGGCTGGGAAACGCACATACACATGCTTGAAAAACCTGATCTGAAAGATGAAAAAATTATCGCTTGTTTGCAGGCTGAATATGGGCTGCGGGTTGTCCAACTCACATTTCTGCCGCTCGGCGCTGATCTGAATACGTCCGTCTATCGGGCCGTTGCCGATTATCAAGCGGTGTACTTTGTGAAGTTGCGGCGTGGCATCTTTGACGAGACGGCTGTGACTTTACCCAAATGGATCAGCGACCAGGGCATTGCGCAGATCATACCGCCGCTGGCTACCAAAACCGGACAACTGTGGGCAAACTTGGACGCGTTCAAGCTGATTTTGTACCGCTTTGTTGCGGGCCACAATGGGTATGTGGTTGCCATGTCGGACCGCCACTGGCGCGATTTTGGCACAGCCCTCAAGCGCATTCACACGGCGGTCGTGCCACCCGCACTAACCAGCCGCATCCAACAGGAGACCTATTCGCCCCAGGCGCGCGAAAGCATAAAGTCGTTCCTGGCGCGCATCGAGCATGATATTTTTGATGACCCGATTGCCATAAAATTAGCGGCGTTTTTGCAGACCAAGCGTGCTGAAATTCGCGATCTGGTCGAGCGTGCTGAACGGCTTGCGCTGGACCTTCAGGCGCGCAGACCCGAATTTATCGTCTGTCATTCTGATCTTCACGCTGGCAATATTCTGATTGACATCAACGGCGCGCTTTACATGGTCGATTGGGACAATCCAATCCTGGCTCCCAAAGAGCGTGATTTGATGTTCATCGGTGGTGGTCAAGGGTTTATTGGGCATAGCGCGCAGGCAGAAGAAACCTTGTTCTATCAGGGTTATGGTCAAACCCAGATCGATCAAAGTGCGTTGGCGTATTACCGCTATGAACGGATTATTCAAGACATTGCGGTCGAGTGCGAGCAAATATTTTTGAGCAATCAAGGCGGCGCAGATCGAGAACAGGCGCTGCACTATTTAATGTCTAATTTTCTACCCAACCATGTTTTAGAGATCACCTATAAGGCAGATAAGACACGGAATGCTGGATAGGACTGCTGAACCTTTAGTTACATAAAAAATGGTGGTAACGATTCAGGCTTAGGGCAAATGCCTTCCGGGCAGGTGAATGCGCTGACCTGATCCTCGAAAGTTGACCTGCGCGGAAGGAGGTTACCTGAATCGTTACAGATGGCATACAATATGCCAACTTCCGAAGACTGGAAGATCCAGACAAGCATGCTAACCATCATCCGTGCGCAACCTGAAGATGCGGGCGCACTCAAAAAGATCGCGCTTGCGGCCAAGTTCAAATAAATCATTCGGTGACAAGGGAACCTATAGCCGATCATGAAGGTCTTAGTGACAGGTAGTGCTGGCCATTTGGGCGAAGCGTTGGTGCGTACGTTGCAGAACACGAACCACGAAGTGCGCGGTGTTGACCTTGTTCAATCAGCGTTCACGAGCGCAGTTGGGTCCGTTGTTGACCGGGATTTCGTCAAGCGCTGCATGGCCGGTGTAGACGCCGTCCTCCACACGGCGACCTTGCACAAACCCCATGTCGGCACGCACAGCCGGCAAAACTTCGTGGACACCAACATCACGGGGACGCTCAATCTGCTGGAAGAAGCTTCATCGGCTGGCGTTAATTCGTTTGTCTTCACCAGCACGACCAGCGTGTTTGGCGACGCCTTGACCCCGCCCGCGTCCGCCCCCGCCGCCTGGATAACCGAAACTGTGACGCCCGTTCCTAAGAACATTTATGGTGTGACAAAAGTCGCGACGGAAAATCTGTGCGAGTTATTTCATCGCAATCAGCAGCTTGCCTGTCTCGTTTTGCGCACCTCGCGTTTCTTTCCAGAAGCGGATGACAACCAGGCAACGCGCCACGCCTATGACGATGGCAATGTTAAGGCGAACGAGTTTCTTTATCGTCGCGTGGACATTGAAGATGTTGTGCGCGCGCATCTACTCGCCCTCAAGCAAGCGCCCACGCTTGGTTTTGGTCGCTATATTATCAGCGCGACCACCCCTTTTACGCGTGATGACCTGGTGGATTTGCGTGCGAACGCCCCGTTGGTGTTGCAGCGCAGGCTGCCAGATTATGCGGCGGAATATGCGCGGCGCGGCTGGCGGATGTTTCCCAGCATCGAGCGCGTCTATGTCAACGAACGCGCCAGGCACGATCTCGGCTGGCGTCCGCGCTATGACTTTGCCTACGTGCTCGATTGTCTGCGCGCCGGTGATGACCCGCGCAGCCCATTAGCGCGCCTGATCGGGTCGAAAG
This sequence comes from Caldilineales bacterium, assembly GCA_038225095.1. GTDB lineage: Bacteria > Chloroflexota > Anaerolineae > Caldilineales > Caldilineaceae > JAPLGZ01. The sequence continues at coordinate 2,702 of JBBREZ010000436.1, read as the reverse complement.
GTTACCATGTGCGCAGCTTCGCCGATGGCCCTTACCCTGTAGAGTGAGACTTTCCTAGACGCCCGTGAGGGCGGGAGAAGGGTCTTTCCTTACCTATTAATTATTCACAATTAACGATTTGTTGTTGATCATTTGGTTATCCGCAAATATATTCACAGGAGAAAGCGATATGGGCAAGGGACGAATAGAAGCGTTTAGCGATGGCGTGATTGCGATTATCATTACCATCATGGTGCTGGAACTGAAGGCACCGCACGAAGATAGTTTGGAGGCGTTGCGTCCGCTGCTTCCCGTCTTTCTGAGCTATGTGCTCAGCTTCATTTTTGTCGGCATTTATTGGAATAACCACCATCATTTGTTCCAGTTGGTTCGGCATGTGAACGGCGGCACCCTGTGGGCTAATTTGCATCTGTTATTCTGGTTGTCGCTCCTGCCTTTCATCATGGGTTGGATGGGCGAGAGTCACCTTTCTGCCTGGCCGGTGGCGTCGTATGGGGTGGTGCTCTTGGGTTGTGCGATCGCTTTTACGATTCTTACCCAAGTTTTGATTACTAACCATGGCAAGGAGTCTACGCTGGCGCTGGCCCTGGGCCAAGACTTCAAGGGCAAGGCATCATTGGTGTTCTATGTTTTGGCTATTCCCCTTGCTTTTGTTAACATATGGCTTTCCTGTGCGCTGTATGTTATCGTTGCCATCATCTGGCTGATCCCAGACCCTCGCATCGAGAAGACGATAGCGGCCACGACAGCCGGGACGCCTACGCCTGGCGAGCATGTCTGAATCAGGCACAGCGTTACTATCCGCTTGTTCACCCACCGTACATGCCAACTGTATTACGATCTCTGCCATTCCTAGCCGCGCCAAATGGTTAACCCAAACCGATGTGGGTTGCTGTCACTTTTTCCTTGCCACGCGCTTAGCCTATTGCTAACGTTAAAAGTGATTTTCTTTTTGGTTTGGCGTCAGGTATAATTGCTCGAAAGGCTGAATGGTAGGGCGTTTCTTTTGCTTCCCAGCACAACCCTGATCAACCTGTTCAGCCCCTATCAATCAATCTCACAGAATTTATGGAGGAATCAAGCTATGTCGTACATTCGGACGACGATCATTGTGCCGATGGTGCTCATCGTCGCCATTATTCTTGCTTCATGTGCGCCGGCGGCCGCGCCAGGCTCAAGCGGTGCCACCGGTTCAGCCGCCGCGCCGGCAGAGAAAGTTACGTTAGTCATGTGGCATAACCACCCAGAGTGGAAGAGCCGCGTGCAGGCCATCTTGGATGTGTTTGAAAAAGAAAACCCCACGATTCACATTGACCTACAGGAAATTCCCGGCCCCGATTACACCGTAAAGCGTAACACGGCCATGACGGCTGGTGAAGGGCCCGACCTGGTCGCCTTCAGCCCAGGTTCCGAGCTGCGCGCCGCAGCCGCGGCTAACTACATTTATGATCTGACTGACCTGATCAAAATTGATGCGCTGAATCCTTCGGCCAAGGATGCGGCAAAGGTTGACACCAAAGTCTACGCCCTCCCGATCCTGGGTCTGTATACAGTGGCGCTCTATTATCACAAAGATATTTTTGCGAAGTATCAATTGACCCCACCCACAAACTGGGACGAGCTTAAAGCCGTGTCTGAAAAGCTAAAAGCTAATGGGATTGCGCCTATGATGGTGCCGGCGCAGGATGGTGTGATTCCCTTCTTTCTCTATATGCTGGCCGCGTCGAGTATTTTGAAGGCAGATGGCTTTGAGAAAGTGCGCGCCGGCAAGGTCAAATTGACCGATCCCGATTTGTTGCCAGCCGCTCAATTCTTGCATGACATCTACCCCTACTTTCAAGAAGGGGCTTTGGGTACGCCCTATGCAGAAGGCAAGGCGCTCTTTGCGCATGGCCGCGCTGCCATGATGGAAGGTGGTTCGGCTGACTTCGCTGGCTTTACCGAAGTTAACCCGGACGTAAAACTAGGCGTGGTGCCCTTCCCATCGCCCAAGGGGGTGGGCGCACCTTCGTCCGTGACGGGGATGGAAAGCCCTTTTGCCATCAACAAGCAGACAAAGCATTTGGACCAGGCAGTCGTTTTCTTGCAATGGATGCTGACCAAGGCCCCCGGCCAGATGGTGGCCGACCACATCACGCTGCCGACGATTGAAGGTGTGACGCCCTCCAATAACCCGGCCATGCAAGAGATGATCAAGGCTTCTAAAAGCAATGACGTGCGCGTCTGGTATGAATTCCCAGAAACAGCCGACATTTCCACTGTCATTCGCGATCACGGACAAGAACTGTTCACTGATGCCATCACACCGCAAAAATTTGCCCAACTTTTACAAGATTCGATCAAGCCGAGCACGAAGTAAATAGTGACCAGTGATCAGTGACCAGTGATCAGTGTCCGCCACTGATTACTGATGACTGATCACTGGTCACTGATCGCTGACAACTATGAAAACACGTCACTATACACACCTCTGGTTTGTCTTACCCGCACTGATCGTCTACGGGCTTTTTGTGCTCTACCCGACGTTGTCGGCGTTTTTGTTCAGCTTTTATGACTGGAGTGGCTTTGGCAGTCAAATGAAGTTTGTCGGGATGCATAACTTTCAAGAGGCGCTGACCTCTAAGGAAGTCTATCGGGCTGCCGGGCACAACCTGATCTTCTTTATTGCGCTTTTTATTTTCCAGAATACCGTTGGGCTTTTT
>JBBREZ010000435.1:0-6070 GCA_038225095.1 Caldilineales bacterium | reverse complement strand
ATTGAAATCCCTGCCTGATATAGAAAGTGCGTTAAAACGCACTGAGGCGTCAATATTTTTCGTGTAGTTATCGCTATGTGTAGTGTGCATCCTGATAGAGAAAACAAATCGAAGGTATACAATGCGCACGAGGCATGCTCTCATGCCGCTAGCGGCGCATGCGAGCATGCGACCTCCTCGATTAGTTGACTTCGATTTGGTTTCTCTATCAGGATGCACACTACACATAACCGAAATAAATATTACAGTAATTAAACTCAGCCACGCTTTGCTTGCGCGGCTGGATCGTTGCGCCAGACTGGATAGGAATAGACGATAATCAGCAACGTTGCTCCGAATATCCCGCCCAACATGATGATTATTCCTAATAAACTACCAGCGAACAAAGAGCTGAGTAAAATCAGCAAGCCAGCTAGCATAAAGACTTTGCCACCCAGGCGGTGGGTCTTATCCCAAACCACATCATTCGCCAGCGTCCACGGTGTCCTGATGCCAAAGGTGTAGTTGCGGCGAATTTTGCCCATATAATTACCGAGGATCATAAACAGAATACCCAGCATAACGGTGATCACAACCCCGATGTTGATGGTCCACCCCAGCGCAACTAGGACTGTCATTGTGTGCAGAATGCCCATAAAGAGCATGAGCACACCCCACATAATCGAATAGGCTTTATGCGAGCGCTGAATATTTTGGTGTAGCGGGTCAATATAAAGAATGATGGTGAATAGCAACGCGCTGCCCGCAGTGATGGCAGGCAGCAAAAACAGACCTTCCCACTTGCCACCATACCGGTCTGGCGTACCAGAGAGCCCCCAATGCACGGGAATGGTGACGCCTGCCGGTAATTGTTGCCACGCCCACGCCGATAATCCGACCATGGCCAGCAAGATAATGGTACTAAAGAGCCAAAGTTTAGTCAGATTCGTTTGGTTGTTTTGTCTGTTCATTTTGATTGCCTCGCCCCTCAATTTTGAAAGTTTCCAGCATCCTTAATAGTGCCTCTTCTAGCACTGAGATATTCAGGCGGTATATAATGGTATTAGATTGTTTATCACCCTGAATCAAATCCGCCTCGCGCAGTACGGAAAAGTGGCGGGAAAGCGTTGGCTTAGCCGACGTGAAATGGTCGGCGATTTCGCCGGCGGTCATTGCGCGTTCGCGCAGTAATTGCAAGATTTTGCGCCTGGTTGGGTCGGCGAGCGCTTTATAGACTTTAGTTGGCATCCTGTCCTTCGGTATTTTGTATTCAGTTGGTATTTTATATTTAGCTAATTAGCTAAATATAGTTTAGCACGCATGCTCCTAGTTGTCAATCCCCAAAGCGAAATGTAACGACTAACCTCACCTCGGTGTGTTGCCGAGGAGGGGAGCCTACGCGCCGTAGAGTGAGGCAGCACTGGGCGCAGCACGGGTCTCTACACCAGTGTACGCACCTAGCTGATATGAAAAATCGGCCATTTGGCCGATTGATGAGGCCCTTGCTGCGGCCTATACGAATAGAAAGTCAACTTGTAAAATGCAGCCAGGATGCTTCCGTAGCCGCCGTAAATCTAAATGAGTGGGTCAATGAAGCTTGCGCCGCCAAGGCCCCGGCATAAGCCTATTTGGCCCCAGCGGCGCGGTTGAAGCCAAACAATGAGCAGCGATCGGTTATTAGAGCCAGCCTGTGATGCGCAGGACGCCAAGCCCTACGAGCAACCCAGCAATCGCAAAGCCACTGGTGCCAATGCGAAATTTGGCGGTGTCTGGCGTGCTCTTTTTGACGCGTGACCAGGTAATGTGCGCAGCAATAATTGCCAGCAGCATGGTGCCGAAATGTTCAGCAACGCCAACATGTCTGCTCAAAAACCAAGCAGAAGGCGCCATTAGATAGAGCACGAGCCCTAGCAATAGTTGGACATCCATCACAATCGGCAACGCCATCCCAAGCCGTTGATCCAACTTACCCCACTTGCCACCACTAACCCAGCCGATCAAAAGCTTGACAATCGCCAACACGGCTACCAAGATCACAATATAGCGCCAGCCGGAATGTGCTTGAAACATAAAATTGATCATAGCGATTTACCTCCCCTGTAATGACTCCGCTCGGTTACGAAGTAATGTTATTTGTAAAGCGAAATTTATCATCATCGTTGTATTGTGCAATAAATCACGATTTCAGCTTCATCTTACGTCAAAAATCTGAGAAAGACCAACTTGGCGTCTAGTTGCATCAAACTTGCCGGAATACAAGCCGTATTGCATACTGCCTAGCGCGTGATCAGCGGCTTGTCACGCGAACCCGTATTGTGCCATCGTTGCCAGACTTACGCATGTACCGCTAAGTTAATCTAGCTTTGGGGAAATAGTCTGTTCTGTATCAGCCTTGTTCATTTGATCGGATTTTTGTTTCGAGCTATCTGCTATGCCAGAACCCGTATCATCTAACCTGCAATCACCGCCTGCTGTGAGCAATAACACGCAACTTGTTCAATACTGCCTACGCGGTGATGCCACCGCATGGCAACAATTAGTGGAACGTTATGTGCGGCTTGTGCATTCAATCCCGGCGCGTTATCGTTTGACGAACGCTGAGGTCGAAGATATCGGCCAAGAAGTCTTTTTGGCGTTGGCGCAGAATTTGCATCAAATTGAAGACCCAGAGCGCCTCCCTGCCTGGTTGATCACGACGGCCAGGCGCCTAAGTTGGCGCGTATGGCAAAAACGTCAGCAGGAACAACCGGCCGCCGACGGTGATCTAGTAGATGTTGAATGGGCGCAGACGGCCCAAGCGGTGCTCCACAAAGCGCCGACCCTGCAAGAATTGTTAGACGGCTGGCAACGTCAGGAGACTTTGGCGCAAGGAATTCAGCGTTTGCCAGAACGCTGCCAGGCCCTGCTGACGCTCATTTTCCTTGACCCGGCCGAGCCTTCCTATGATGAGATCAGCGAACGGCTGGAGATTCCGAAAGGCAGCATCGGTCCCACACGTAATCGCTGCCTACAACAATTGCGGACGATTTTGGACGGGATGGGGTTTGGCAATGATGAGTAAGAGGCTGTTTGAAAGGGGATGGTTGACAGTGAATGAATTCACCGCCTGCTATTGGAAAGCGGAGAATTACCCACTCCTAACCTCCCCCTAGATAGGGGAGGAACTGATCGTTCGCGCGCTCCGTGACGGTTCCCTCCCTTCCTAGGGGAGGGTTAGGGTGGTGTAAACGGATGTATTTTTTTATGGTTGAATTGGCTCTTTTAAAGAGAAGTAGTAGGTAACCAGTATTCAAGCTGTAGCGCACACGTAGCCGTAACGTATCAAGGTAGAATGGAAGAACCGAGCCATGAACCATCTGTCTGATGACCAACTTTATAGCCTTGTCTTCGATCCAGTCAGGCCCACCCAGGAAGCGACGATCCATTTAGAAGCGTGCGCCCGCTGTCGCGAACAGCTAACTGTTTTACACCAGTTGCGCGCTGAGCTTATGGTAGCCCGCCATAGCCAGCCCACTGCCGCGGCGCTGCAGCGCTATAATCAACTGTTTACCCAAGTTCAACAACCGCCATCAGCCCTATCGCGCGTTGTCCAACAATTGCGCGCGACATTAACTTGGGACAGTCGCCAGCAACCGGCGTTGCAGGGCGTGCGCAACGTCGCCGCCACGCATTATCGCCAGCTTTACGCGACGGCGCGCGCCGAGATCGAACTGCTGGTGATGGCGCGTACGCCGCAGCGTCGCGAGCTTGAAGGTGACATTATCACCCTAACTGGGCAGGAACAAGTGACGCCTGCCTTGCTCCAATTGCAAGTGTTATACCAGGATCAGATCAATAACGAGCAGGCAAGCTATGAAGTGATGAGTGATGCGGAAGGTCGCTTTCGCATCGCCGATGTGCTACCAGGCCATTATCAGTTGTTGATTACGCCCATCCAGGGGGCGTTGCTAGAACTCGACGATCTGGAAATTACATGAATGATGCCTTATCGCCCGATCCTATGACGCTTGACGCCGAACTGTTGCTGCAGCTGGGGACGCTCGACACCCCAACTGCGCTGACGGTTTTAGCTAAAGTAGGTGGAAGCTCGGCGGCAACGGTGGCGCAATTGGCGCAAGCTGCGTTGCAGCAGGCTGAAACTGAGCCGCGGCTGACGGTGCAATGGCTGACCACCGCCCGCGCGCTCAACGCCCTAACGGGTGATGATGGTCCCTTGTTGGCGCAAATTGAATATGCCCAGGCTCGACTTTATGCGCACACCGGTGATCTTGTGGCTGCCGAAGCGGCTTTACGGCGCGCCCAAATTCGTTGGCAAGCTGCCGATGATCAGGCGGCCCTGACGCGTAGCTATCTGGGTTTAACTGGAATTTTGGCCCGCCAGGGGCGCTATGCCGAAGCGGAAACGGTCATTCGCCAGGCGCTTGATGTGTGGGCGGCGCTGCCCGCGGCTGATGCACCCTTTCTGCAATTGATTCGGGCGCGCGATAACCTAGCCACGTTGCTGAGTTATCAAGACCGGCATCGCGAAGCGCTGGAAGAATATACCCAGGTCCAGCAGAGTCTAGCTGCTCATCGTCTACAATTGGGTGAACCGAGTGCTGCAACCAGTGAGGCAATTACAGAGGTTTCCGCATTACTCGCGCTGAATGAACTGAATCGTTCGACTTCGCTCACCTATCTGGATCAACATGATGCGGCCGAGCTTGCTTTGCAGCGCGCCATCATCGATTTTGGTCAATTAAAAGATCAGATCAACCGAGCGCGGGCCTATATTAACTTGGGCATCCTCTATCTGCGGACGGGGCGTTATGCGGCCGCCTTGACTCAATTTGATCAGGCGGCTGCTGATCTGGCGTATAAAGCGACGGTGGCGAGTGAAAGCGAGCCGGTTGCCGACCGCGACGCTGAGCTGCATCAGGCCGATGCCTTACTCCTAGCATTAGAGCGGGCGATGGCCTATGTGGCGCTCAATCTGGTGCCCGAGGCGACGGCTGCGCTGGACCGGTGTGTTCTGCTTTACCGCGATTCGAACCAACCCTATGAATTAGGTCAGGCGCTTTTTGCCTTGGGTATGGTGCATCTGCGCACCCAAAACTACCGGGACGCGGCCACAGCCTTGCACGAATCCGAACACATCTTTGTCACCTTACAAAATGCCTACTGGGTCAACCGCACCAGCATCGCGTTGGCCTATCTTGCCTATCAACAAGGTGATAGCGGGCAAACAAGGCAGTGCCTTGCCGATTTGCCGGCTGCGCTCGTTATGCCCGACAATGGGCGCGCTGACCCGGCTGTGCCAGCGACATCAACATGGGATATTGGCACCCTGGTTGACGGCTATTTGTTGCGGCTGCGGTTGCAACTGGATCAGCATGAAAGCCAAGCCGCGCGGCAAACGGCCGCCTATCTTAGGCAATTGCTAGGTGGCGGCGCGACGAATGAAACGCTTTCACCAGCAGAAATAAGGCAACAACCGCTCCCTCATTTGCAATTACGTTTACAGCATGCGCTTGGGCGCATCGAGTGGCTGGACGGCAACCATGCGCAAGCCCAGGCGCATTTGTTTGCGGCGATTGATTTGCTAGAGACGCAACGGATTACCTTGCCCCTTGAAGAAATTCGCACTGCCTTCGTCGATGACAAGACTGATATTTATAATGATCTGATGCTGGTGCAACTGGCGGAACCAGGCCCAGCGGCCGTGGCGGCTGCTTTTGCCACCCTGGAACGTGCCCGTTCGCGCACTTTGTTGGAACGCCTGTTGGCAACGGGCGAAAGTGTAGCGAATACTGATCTAGATCAGCCGATGGTTGCCCAACGCGAGGAAGTGCGCCAAGCGCTACATTGGCTTTATAACCGTTTATTTGGTGCCAGCGAAGGCCGGCGCGCTGATAGTGATTTAAAGCATGAAATTCAAGTGCGCGAGGCCCAATTGCAGCAGTTGGAATGGCGCACATCGCCTTTGTTGCTGCAATCGCAACCGTCCGATCTGGCCCAGTTGCAAGCGGTGCTTGATCCAGATCAGCAAGCGCTGAGCTATGCCATTGCGGGCGATGAAGTATTTGCTTTTCTGGTGGATCGAGAACATGCC
>JBBREZ010000434.1:0-6071 GCA_038225095.1 Caldilineales bacterium | reverse complement strand
CCGTTGCGTGACTTTCTGCGGCTCCCGCAGTAGTTGAAGGCATTATCTTCGACCTTGTTTCGTCGAATATTTTCGGGTGCCCACTGGGCGCAGAACGATTTCTCTGAGCAACCGGCAATATTCAGTTTGAAAGGTGCATTTTACGTTTTGTTGTTCGGAAATCTTGGTTATCGAAGACCAAGCAACAGATATATTATACCATAGATTGGAGGACAAAGATAATGACAATTCGCGCCCAGAGGGCTCCCGAGAGACCGCAAAATCACAGTGAAGGAAAGGGCAATCTAGATCGGGCTAAAGCTCCGGTCGCTACTGCGCCCGAACAACCTAGCCCGACTCGACTGAGCTCGCCGAACGTCCTTATATCCCAAACCTAAAGAGATTGGGTCTTACGGGGCGGGACTAATAAAAGCGCAGGATAGATCAGAAACTAGGCAGCTCAACAGAAAAACTACCCTAATGTAACCCGCGTTTTTCCAAGGTGCATGGCTGAAATGCACAATTCACGCGCGCTACATTGTATGCTAACTGAACTTAAAATGTACAATCGATTTTAGGATTAGAGCGCATTCATAAGCAAAGCAAACAGCCAAGCTGCTTCTAACTCGTTACTGTCCTGCCCCAATCTAAATGGATACCGCCAGTTTTACATTATTCGATGGAGCTTTGTAGCACCTTAGTGACCAGCGCAGTCGTCGCACCATAGACCACGTGCATCGCCAGCCGATTCGTGTGGGTTGCGCTGGAATAGGCCGTTGGACCATCTTGCAACCCAAGCAATGGCACGACTAATTCGTCGCCGAACAGCCAGAGTCCCAGGCCAAAAGCGCTCCCACCCAGCAAATCGAGGCCATCAACATCGGCCCGCGCCAAACCGTATATACCGCCTTGTGCAATGCCGTAACTCCAGTGAATGGCATTGCTAAGCAAAGATTTTACGCCTGACTGCGGTTCTTTGCCTGCCATCTGCTCATAGAGAATACGCCCTAAAGCAGCCGTTGACGATTCGTCTTTATGGTGCTGGATGCCAATAATTGCAATTGAATGCAACGGTTGTTCGGCGGCATTTTTGTCTTCGTCAGCATCGGCGGCTTGATTCGGATCCACCAACAGTGGGCTGATCTTTTGTTCATAAAAGCCCATAGCCAGCACGCCAACGGCGCCGCCAATCATACCAAGCACGAATCCTTGCCAGGGGTTTGTTTTGTTTTTCATCATTCATCATCTAGCATAGCAGTCACTCATGTAAAAATTCTTGACTTGAATAAATGCGAATAGATAGCGCAAATAAACAATGGACAATCGCAGTAGGGGGCGCATGCCATACGCCCCCTACCGTTAATTTGTGCGACTTTGAAGCCCGTTTAGGCAGGAATTGCCGAGGTGTCGGAACGATCCCAGGCGCGATGCTGGCCGATGGCGGTGATGAAATTTTGGGCAACCGCCGAGCCACTGTCGCCGGTGATCACACCTGGTTCGGCGTTGACTTTCCCCAAGGCAGTGGTCAGCAACGTGGCACCTTCGCCACTGACGGCCACCGCTTTATAGTGTTTATAGGCTTCCTGGACAAAGTGAAGGAAATCGCCATTGGTCTTCATCGTGTTAATTGCCTGCGCGCCACCGGGCACATAGACCGCATCATAGAGCACAGAGGCTACATCCGCCAACCGTTGGTTGACCTGTACTGCTTGACCTTCTGCGCTTTTGATCGTGCCCAAATGTGGTGCGATCACCTCGGACGTAGCCCCGGCCGCCTTCAACGCTGCTTGGATCGCCGTAATATCAGCCCCCGTAGAACCGTCGGCCGTCAGAATTGCGATTTTGCGACTTTTTACCGTGTTGGGTGCGTATTCCAATTGGCTCAACCCTTTGGCTTTGCCAGCGTTGGCGTTCACCTTGCCTGCTTTGGCGGTTAGACCGAGCGCACCCGCTACATCCGTTGTCAATTGGGTGTCGACATTCGCCAACAAATCGAGCATCCGTTGCTGCACCGCTTTGACTGTCACCTTGCCCAGTTCAAACTGCAAGGCTTGTGTAATGTGCTGCTTTTCTAGCACCGACATACTATTATAGAACAGCGTGGCCTGGGTGAAATGGTCGCTGAAGGTCTCGCTGCGTTGGCGTACTTTGGCACCGTTCATCTGCTCGGGGAAGCTCACATAGCCGCCTTGGGCAGCGGTCGCTTCCTTGGCATTGCCACCTAGCGAATTTGGCTCATAGTTGACGCGTCCAGGTCGGTTGGCATAGCGCAAGAAACCATCTTGCTGATAATTGTTCACCGGTGACTTGGGTTGATTAATCGGCAGTTGATGGAAGTTCGGTGCGCCAAAACGGTTGATTTGGGTATCCAGATAGGAGAAATTCCGCCCTTGCAACAACGGATCATTGGTAAAGTCGATGCCAGGGACGACATGCGCCGTATGGAACGCCACCTGCTCGGTCTCGGCAAAATAATTATCGGGATTCTTGTTCAGCACCATCTTGCCAACCGGCTGAACCGGCACGAGGTCTTCGGGGATCAGTTTGGTAGCGTCCAGGATATCGAAATTAAATTTGTCGGCGGTTGCATCGTCAAAAAGTTGCATGCCTAGTTCAAACTCTGGATAGTTACCCATTTCGATCGCATCCCACAGATCGCGGCGATGGAAGTCCGGGTCCTTACCGCTGATCTTCTGTGCCTCATCCCAGAGGACTGAGTGAACGCCCAGCGGCGGTGTCCAGTGAAACTTCACATAAGTACTCTTTCCTTCCGCATTCACCAGGCGGAAAGTGTGGATGCCGAAGCCTTGCATCATGCGCAAGCTGCGCGGAATGCCGCGGTCGGACATGGCCCACATAATCATGTGCATTGATTCCGGCGTCAGCGAAATAAAGTCCCAGAAGTTGTCGTGGGCGGTCGCTGCCTGCGGAATTTCATTGTGCGGTTCGGGTTTGAAAGCATGTACCAGATCAGGGAATTTGATGGCGTCTTGAATAAAAAAGACAGGGATGTTATTGCCCACCAAATCCCAAATCCCTTCTTGTGTATAAAACTTTGTGGCAAAACCGCGGGCATCACGCGCTAAGTCACTCGACCCGCGCGAACCGTTCACCGTCGAGAAACGCACGAAGACCGGCGTCTGCACCGCCGGGTCTTGGAAGACCTGGGCCCTCGTGTATGGCGCTAGCGACTTGTAGACCTGGAAATAGCCGTGAGCGCCGACACCGCGTGCATGCACAACGCGTTCGGGAATGCGCTCGTGATCAAAATGGGTAATCTTCTCGCGGAAGTGAAAATCTTCCAGCAAGCTTGGGCCACGCGGGCCAGCGCGCAAGGCGTTTTGATCATCGCTGATCAGCGTTCCATTGTTAGTGGTCAAATACTCGCCGGTGTCCACTGGTGGGGCCGCCCCAGCTTGGTTGGCGGTCTGTTGATTAGTGGTGGCTTCTACATCTGAGCTTTTGTTCTTTGCCATATTTCCCTCTTGGGCGTTTGCGTGGGCCGCCGAAGGATCAAGACCGATGGCGCCTACGGTCAGGCCCATCGCTTTGATCATACTGCGGCGGGTTAATTTGTTATTTTTATTTTCATCACTCATAGCGAAAAATTTCCTTTGTTGGACGTTATATATAAACTTTAAGCCATTGAATGAATTTGGCTTTTCAAACCGTTGCTTATAGAGCAACCACTTTATCCGTTTTTTCTATTAGATCATCTCGCGCACCTTATCGCCAAAGATCGTGGCCGCAATCTTTTCTCGGTTAAGCGTGCCCTTGGCCAGGGATTCCGGCTAAATGCAGTGCCTGTTGCCGTTTAATCTTGGTGGCATTGGTGGCTCATTCGGATCAACGGCAGCCTCGATCACGACTGGGCCAGGTGTTGCCAATGCTTGCGCCAGTAGGGCGCCGCACTGTGCCGGATCTTCAATCGTGAAGCCCGTTGCGCCCATAGAGCGCGCAACGTCGGCAAAGTTGATCGGTTGCAGCTCACATTTGTATTCAGGATTGCCAAGGAAAACCATCTGCTCCCACTTGATCTGGCCGAGCGAGTTATTCTTGACAATTGCGATCTTGACCGGCAGGCTATACTTCACGCAGGTGGCTAGCTCGCCCATGAGCATCGTAAAACCACCGTCACCGACAAACGCCAAACGATCGGCTTTGAACTTTGGAAAATTGATAGTATCAAATTTTGCTATTTTAATTGTTCATTTTAATCATACATTAATGTGTACGTGTCGTAATCGGCTGGTATAATAAATGTTACTCAACTCGCTATGCTGGAGTAGACAAAGTGAGTCGAGCACAACGACCACACTAATTGATTCGTTTTTGTGAATCGATAACGCTGCTACCCATCGGGCCCATTGAGGATAGCCTACCAGAATGAGGCAAACCGAGCTATATATCCAGATATACACCTTGGGTATAAGGCTATGTACCATTTGCTAGGCTTGCTACACCAGAGGAAAATGGCAACGAAGCGACAGTTGTCTGCCGTTATCGGTATGACGCTAACACTTGATGCAAAAGGGATGGTTGACATTATGCAAGAACAAAACAGGGTAGGACGACTACGACAGCCCATTGGGCACCACGAATTAATAATCCTGGTGATTCTGGTCATTATATTGAGTGGCATCTTGGGCTTTATCAAACTAGCCAGTGAAGTAGGCGAAGGGGAAACCCACACGCTTGATGAAAGAATTTTGTTGGCCATGCGTAACCCAACAAATCGCGCCGATCCTTTGGGGCCACCATGGGTGGAAGAAATGGGGCGTGACTTCACGGCGCTGGGTGGCACTGCTGTGCTCACCTTTCTGACGCTGAGCATTGTGGGGTATCTGCTCTTATTAAGTCGCTATGACCTGGCTTTGCTGGTTTTGGTGGCAATTGGGGGCGGTATGCTGCTCAACACATTGCTGAAATTAGAGTTTAACCGGACGCGTCCAGACTTAGTGCCACATGGGGTTTATGTCTACGATTCCAGTTTCCCCAGTGGTCATTCGATGGGTTCCGCCGCCACTTATCTGACCTTAGGCGCCTTGCTTGCGCACCTGCAAACACGGCGTTGGCTTAAAATCTATATTATGGCATTGGCCGTGCTCTTAACTTTCTTGGTCGGTCTCAGCCGCGTTTACCTGGGCGTACACTGGCCAACCGATGTGTTGGCCGGCTGGACCGCGGGCGCGCTTTGGGCCTTACTCTGTTGGACAGTAACCTTGTGGTTGCAACAACGGGGGCAGGTAAGAAGGCAGATCGCAAGTCCCACTTAGGCGTAGCGATTCAATCACTTGGCGCGTAGAGATTGGCGATTGCAGGGCAACCATCGCCAATCTCTACGCTTTAATCTTCGCAATGGACAACTTATTTGCTCGTCATTCCTTAGCGGCGCATTCGTAAAAGACGGCGGAAGAATTCGGCCAGGCTGACACCGCTCACGGCGCCGGCTATCACATCAATGGGGTAATGTGCGCCTAAATAGATGCGACAAAATGCTACCAGCATGGCTAAGCCATAAAAGGCCGTCTGCCATTTTGGATAATAGCGACTCAACAACCAAGCACCAGCAAAGCTAGAAGCGCTGTGCCCAGAAGGAAATGAGTAATGTTTGGGCGGCGCACCGATTAAAACGGCTTGGGCCAACTGCGTATATGGGCGTGGCCGCCGAAAAATCTTTTTGAGCCCATGCTCGACAACAATACTGGTTAGCCAGAGCACAGGCGCGACGCGCCAGAAAACTTTACGGCCTTTCAGCCTGCCCTGCCACTGGTTCCAGATTGCGATCAGTAACAGGCCCACCAGCCAGCCATCCCCGCGATTCATTACTGTTGCCAGCACGCGCATGAAGGTATTGACCCCTGGTGGATGGGGCAGGCGATTCACTTGCATAAAGAGCCAGGAATCTACTTTCTGCACTGGCGATAAGCGCGCCTGCAAGCGCCGCCAGTAGCGCGCGCGGCGTGACGCTGGCGGCAAAGGGTCAGTTTGCATGGTTATTATGCCTTTTTGAAGTTAGGCGTCAGCACCGTGATCGCCTGGGGAACAACCTTACAGTGAACTTCTACTTTTCCAAGGATTTCGCCGTCACA
>JBBREZ010000433.1:0-6093 GCA_038225095.1 Caldilineales bacterium | reverse complement strand
TTTAACTCTTTCAATGCTGCTAACGCAACTTGAAATTTGAACTTGGCGCTAAATTGTCGTCGTTGTTTTGTCATTTTGACCCTCCACATGGTTTAGTCTTAGTATCTTAACATGTGGTCTAGTTTATGGGGTCAATTATAGACTACCGAATAAAAGCCGGCCCTGCATAAAGCAGGGTCGGCCATCTAGCGAAAAGATTACGGCGCAGCCTTGATATCGGCGCCAATTTCCTTGTCCCAGTTTGTGGTAATCAGGGTCTTGGCATCAGTCAATTGCTTGACGGTGGGGAAAACGGCTCCTTCAACGCTCGGCAATTTCGCCAACAGATCAGCTGGGATCACGTTACGCTTCTCTAAGTCGGCCTGGCGGACAGGATGGCAATAGCCCTTCAGCCATGTTACCTGACCCGCATCCGAATACAAGTGTTCCATCCACAATTTGGCGGCGTTGGGGTGTGGTGCATAAGCACTGATCGCCTGCACATAGACGCCACCAAAGCGACCGGTTTTGGGGATCACGACTTCAATTGGTGGGTTGCCTTTCATTTCGTCTTTGCCAGAGAGCGCCAGATAGTCCCAGGTAATGCGGACGGGCGTCTCACCTTTGGCAACGAGCGCATTGTTGGAGATTACAGGCACCAGGTTGCCCGCTTTGTTCAACTGGGCAAAAAAGTCCAAGCCCTTCGCTGCATCATCAAGCGAACCACCGTTACCCAATGTGGCGGCAAAGACCGATTGAATCGCCTGATTCGACGTGCGTGGATCACCGGACAGGCCGATAGAGCTGGCATAATCCGACTTGAGCAAATCGGCCCAATCTTGCGGTACAGTCTTCACTACATCGGTGTTGACCATGAACGCCAGCACACCAAAGTAATCACCATACCAGTACCCATCGGTATCTTTCACGTCGGCCGGAATACTGTCCCACGTAGAAACTTTGTAGGGTTGGATCAAGCCATCGGTCTTGGACGAACCACCAAAGGGAAAGCCAACATCGACCACATCCGGCGCTTGCGGGCCTTTGTTGGCCTTATTCGCCTTAATCGCTTCGATCTCATCGCCCGACCCACCATCTGGGTTCAGTTCATTGACCTCAAGGCCATATTGCTTCTTGAAGGAATCAATCGCTTCGCCATAATTGCACCAGTCGCGGGGCAAGGCAATCACGTTCAGAGCCCCTTCCTGCTTGGCCGCAGCAACTAATGCGTCCAGATTGGCAGCCGGCACAGCGCTGGTCGAAGTCATTGCGCCAGTCGAAGTCATCGTACCGGTTGGGGTCATCATGCCAGTCGAGGTCATTGCGCCAGTCGAGGTCATCGTGCCAGTCGAAGTCATCGTGCCAGTCGAGGTCATCGTACCGGTTGGGGTCATTGTCTCCGTACCGGTCATCGCTTCTGTACCAGTCATGGTTGCGGTGGTGGTCATCGCTTCGGTGGCGGCGGTGGTGGCGGCGGGCGCGACGGGTTGCTGGCCGGCGCCCACGCAAGCCGTCAACACCAAAGCGGTGATGATGACGCTTGCGCCCAAAAGATTACTGTAAATCTGTTTTTTCACCTTTTTCTCCTCGGATTAAGATGGATAGGATTGATGTAGCTCTTGGATGAATATTGATGGAAGCGCGGCGCGTAAGGGCTAAGTGCGCCGCGCAGAAACAACATGGGATACTTTTATTCGCGCTGTAATAACGCAGAGCAGCGCTGTGACGTTGACAACTATACTGAAGCTTTATTAATTTAACTTCAAAGGGAAATTAACAATACTTGTTCGCGATTTTAACAATCAGCTTGGCCTACAAGCGTCTAGGCCATCCAGTTAATCAGCCTGAGTGGCATAGGATTAGCCAGTGGAACACGCGGTAAAGATTATATCATTCTCTAAATATACAGGCCAAAGTAGGCGGTGCGCAAATGATGAGCCGGTTAAATTTCAAACAGTAACGCTTGTTGCTCGTTACTGCGCACCACCTCATCATCCGCAACATCATCATCCAACAGGGCCAGCGCGAGCGCGTCACCCTCAATTAGCTGCGTGATCGCCAGCCGTTCGCGCAATGCGAACAATTCGCGCTCTTGCACCGCCATCCGCTCTTTCAAGTCCTGAATCAATTCCATGACCGTGTCGGGCATAATATTGTGGTGCAAATCTGGATCAGGCGGGCGCGTTGCATTGGCATTATTGCGCGGGCGCGCCCGCCCTGGCACGCCCACGACCACAGAATCACTGGGCACATCCTTGACCACCACTGCATTGGCGCCAATGCGCGAGCGAGCGCCAATCCGGATCGGGCCCAACACTTGCGCACCCGCACCGATGACCACATGATCTTCAACCGTCGGATGGCGCTTGCCCTTAATCAGATCGACCCCGCCCAATGTCACGTTATGATAGAGCAGTACATGCGCACCGATCTCGGCGGTTTCACCAATCACCGTGCCCATGCCGTGGTCAATCACCAGGCCGGAACTGATTTGTGCGCCGGGGTGAATCTCGATTCCGGTGAAAAAACGGCCCATGTGTGAAATAAAGCGCCCCAGCAGGTAAATTTCATGCGTCCAAAACCAGCGCGCCAGGCGATGAAACCAGAGGGCATGCAGGCCAGGGTAACACAAGATCACCGCCAGTGTACTGCGGGCAGCCGGATCGCTATCAAAATATACCTGAATATCACGGCGAACTGTTGCAAACATAGCCTACATTCCTCAGGAATAGAATGGATGAAATGATGGACCCCACCCTAACCACCCTCCCGTTCGGCTGCGGTTCGACAAGCGCACCGCACGGGGCCTGAGCGTTCGACGACGCGACTGAGCTCGCCGAAGTCTGAGCGCACGCCGAAGTCTTGCCGCAGGCCACGTCGCAGCCTGCTGGGCGGGGTCCATCGCTACGAATTTGTGAGTTTTATGCGTCGCGCAAATCGGCAAAAAGCGCCGTGCTCAGATAACGCTCGCCGTTGGATGGAATGATCACGACGATTGTTTTGCCAGCATTTTCCGGTCGTTTCGCCACCTGCACTGCGGCATGGATTGCGGCGCCCGAAGAAATGCCAACCAAGATACCTTCTTCTTTCGCTGCGCGCCGCGCCATGGCAAACGCTTCTTCGTTCTGAACCAGAATCACTTCATCAATGATCTTGGTGTTCAAGATGTCGGGCACAAAACCAGCGCCAATCCCTTGAATTTTATGTGGGCCTGGTTTGCCGCCAGAAAGCACCGGTGAATCGGTCGGCTCAATCGCAATTGCCTTGAAACTTGGCCTGCGCTCCTTGATCACTTCGGCGATGCCCGTGATCGTACCGCCTGTGCCCACGCCTGCAACCAGGAAATCGACCTGACCGTCGGTATCGCGCCAGATTTCTTCGGCCGTCGTCTTACGATGGATGGCGGGGTTGGCCGGGTTTTCGAATTGTTGCGGAATAAAATAGCGTGAGTCGGCGGCGGCCATCTCTTCGGCCTTACCAATCGCGCCCTTCATGCCCTGCGCGCCCGGCGTCAGGATCAATTCTGCGCCATACGCGCGCAGCAGCATCCGGCGTTCCATGCTCATCGTGTCGGGCATGATCAGCGTGCAGTGATAGCCCTTAGCGGCGCAGACAAAAGCCAGCGCAATGCCCGTATTGCCACTGGTCGACTCCAATATAATCGTGTCGGGGCCAATTTTGCCAGCCTGCTCGGCCGCTTCGATCATGCTCAAGCCAATGCGATCCTTGACGCTAGAGGCCGGATTAAAGAATTCGAGCTTGGCGAGCACCGTAGCGCCCGCGCCTTCGATCACATGGTTCAGGCGCACCAGTGGGGTGTTGCCGATCAATTCAGTGATATTGTTTGCAATCCTTGTCATATTCCATCTCCTCTTCTTTTCAATGACTTGCGTCAACTAGTATAGGCAATAGCGCTATTGTACAACAAATCAAGCTGGTCGCGCTATTAAGTTTATTTGCGGTCTAATTTTCTTGTCAAACCTCATGTGCGACGCCAACCACTCGTTTGTGCGACCCATCACGTTACAGGTTGACAAGGATGTGGGGAGGCGATATGCTGTTGCCAGGTAAGCCACGCGAAAGGAAATGAAACATGAGCAGTCTTGCAAAAGCCGGACCAGGTTACGAAGCGCCACCGGCCAAAGCACAGCCGCAATTGATCGATTCGCTACCGTTTGATTGGATTATGGTTGTCCTCAGTTTGATCTATGTGGGTGGTCTCTATCTGGATGGCTGGGCGCACAACCATGACAAAGTTGACCAATCCTTTTTCACGATTTGGCATGCGTTTTTCTATGCGGGTTTTGGCTTGGTAGCGCTCTTATTGATCGGCACGTTGCTGTTCAATCGGCTACGCGGTCACGCTTGGCCAACAGCTTTGCCCGTTGGCTATTCGTTGTCACTCCTGGGTGTTATAATTTTTGCCACCGGCGGGGTGGGCGACCTGATCTGGCACGAATTGTTTGGGATTGAGCAGAATTTTGATGCCCTGCTCAGCCCGACTCATTTATTGCTTGGGCTTGGACTGGCGTTGGTCGTCAGTGGCCCTTTGCGCGCCGCCTGGCAACGCAGGGGCACGCAACCACGTTGGCGTGAATTAGGCCCAGCGTTACTTTCTTTAGCTTGCCTTACTTCAGCGCTGACCTTCTTCCTGATGTTCTCGCACCCGCTGATGAGCAACATCGGGGGTCTGGATCATAGCCGCTTTAACAACGAAACTGGCCAGATCGCCGGTGTGGTCAGTATTTTGTTGATGACAGGGTTGGTGATGGGGCCAGCCTATCTGGCCTTGCGCCGGTGGACGCTGCCGCCCGGCAGTTTAACGTTAATTTGGGGCAGCAACACGATTGCGATGGCCGCGATCAACTATGAACACACAGGTACAATTTATCTGACACTCGCCATGCTAGCTGGCATTGTAATCGCCGATCGGTTACGGTTGCCATTGAAATTATCTGCCGAAAACCCGCGCACCTGGCGCTTGTTTGCCTTCAGCGCGCCCGTATTGGTCTTTGGCGCCTATTTTGTGGCGCTGATTTTCGTCGAAGGCAGCCTATGGACCGTGCACATGCTCAGCGGCACGGTAATGCTCAGTGGCGTGGTCGGCTGGTTGCTGAGTTATTTGATCGTGCCGCCGACAGTGCCGGTGGAACCAGGTAGCAACGGCTTAAACTAAACATTTAATCGGAGCTTAAATTCTTGGCTCACAGCTACATTTCTATATTTTTCGCACCTTTGTAAAATCAGAAAAATCATGTTACACTTAAGCTAGTTTTCTCTCGCTTGATTCCAGTTATTATAAATCATTGCTGATTCGTTGACGAGGCTCCCCCGTGGCTGTTCAGGCTGAACCTGCATTTGATCTTTTCATTTCCTACGCCAACGCCGACCGCGCTTGGGTAGAAGGTTTTTTGCTAGACGCACTACGCACCGCCGCTATTCGCTGTATCGACGAGGAGATGTTCCGACTTGGCGTTCCGCGGTTGACGGAATTCGAACGAGCGGTGAAACAGAGCCACCGTACACTGCTAGTACTTACACCGGCTTATCTCAGCGACAATGATACTCAATTTGTAGATCTACTGATAAATACCTTTGGCCTGGAGACCTCCACTTGGCCAGTGCTCCCACTTCTGTTACAACCGACGACGTTGCCAACGCGGCTCGCCATGTTGATACGGCTCGACGCCACTGATCCTGCGACCTGGCCCAATGTAATCGCACAACTATGTCGAGAGTTAGGCAAGTCGGTCCCACAAAAGGCCGTGCTGCCTACATGTCCCTACCCTGGCATGCGAGCGTTCAGTGAGGCTGACAGTGAACATTTTTACGGTCGCGATGTTGAGGTTGAAGAGATAGTCCAACGTTTGCGCCAACATCGTTTCCTCACGGTGATCGGACCATCAGGTAGCGGTAAGTCGTCCCTCGTCTTTGCCGGATTGCTACCTGCTTTGCACAAGAGCACATTATTTGGTCGCAATTCGTGGCATGTGTTTACTACACGACCCGGAGACAAACCATTGACGGCGCTGGCGCAAGCACTCGGTGTTACCGAGGTTGATCAATTCAGCGCACCCGTGGACGAACATGTCCTGTTAATCGTTGACCAATTCG
>JBBREZ010000432.1:0-6108 GCA_038225095.1 Caldilineales bacterium | reverse complement strand
TCCAGTTTCATTCGAGTACCTCCTTACCTCATTCTCGCATACTTTCCGCTGCTGGTCAACGAGTTAATGAGCGAACGCACCGACAACCTGTCGCTGTTTCGTTGGCTTACCTTCCACATCGCACGAGCCAGCCGAACATTGAGTATACGGAAAAATTCCGTATACTTGTCCATAAAAGCCTATTATACGGAAAGTTTCCGTATAATAGGCCATTTTTCCTATAGTATAGGGAAAATATTTCCGTATACTATCTACTGTAGTCAGAAAATTAGCGTGTTATACGGAAAGAAATTTCCGTATAATCAGAAAATAGTGTAAGACGTTTTGTTTCATTTGTCAATAGGGGAAAAAATGGCCGAGCGCCCTAAAAAACTACTCGAACAAGTGTCAGATGCCATCCGCCGTAAGCATTATGCCTATCGCACCGAACAAAGTTACAGTGACTGGATCAAGCGCTATATTCTCTTTCATAAAAAACGCCACCCGAATGAGATGGGTAGCGCCGAGATCGAGGCTTTTCTCACCCATTTGGCCGTCAAAGGCAAGGTTGCCGCCTCCACCCAAAACCAAGCCTTGAGCGCCTTGCTTTTTTTATACCGTGAAGTATTGCACAAGGAGTTAGCGCAACCAATTGACGCCTTGCGCGCTAAACCATCGCAACATCTGCCCACCGTTTTGAGCAAAGCTGAGGTGCAACAACTTTTTCTGCACATGTCGGGGCTTCATCTTGTCATGGCCAAGCTGCTCTATGGCAGTGGCACCCGGTTGATGGAGTGTCTACGTTTGCGCGTTAAAGACTTGGAATTCGAGCGGCGTCAATTGATCGTACGTGATGGCAAAGGGCAGAATGACCGCGTCACTTTGCTGCCAGAGAGCCTGATCGCGCCGCTCCAATTGCAGTTGCAGAACGCGCGCAAGCTACATGAGGAAGACCTGCTCAAAGGGCATGGCGCGGTTTATCTGCCTTTTGCCTTGGCGCGTAAATACCCGAATGCCGAGCGCGAGTGGGGTTGGCAATATGTCTTTCCATCCGGGCGACTCTCCCCAGAACCCCACACCAACATTATCCGGCGTCACTATCTGGATGAGAGCGGTCTGCAAAAAGCGGTGCGTAAAGCTGCGCAAGCAGCCAACATCAACCGTCCCGTTGGCCCCCACACCTTCCGCCATTGTTTTGCCACGCATTTGCTTGAAGCGGGTTATGACATCCGCACCGTGCAAGAACTCCTCGGTCACAAAGATGTCAAAACTACCCAAATCTACACCCACGTCCTCAACAAAGGTCCGCTTGGCGTGCGCAGCCCGCTCGATTGACCCAGGTGATGAGCGACGAAACGTAGTCAATCACGCTTTTACCGCAAGGCCGCCACCGAATAAGCTACGTTATCATCATCGACAGTCTGGACAGTATTTCTTTATCCTTTTGCCCATTGATTGATAATGGCCGGCAATTTCGCCAGATCATCGATCAATGCGTCGGGCACAATTTGCTCAGCCACTTGTTGATTATCAAACGCAACCTGCGCACTCGTGCCAATCGTACATTGCACGGTGAGCGCGCCCAGCTCGATCCCACCTTTGATATCATGCAATAAGCTGTCGCCAATTAGCACAACTTCATAGGGCAACACGCCCCAGCGTTCCAACACCGGGTTGAAGATTTTCTCGTCTGGCTTGCGATATTCAACGCTGGCGCTGGTCAAACATACATCTAGATAAGGCCGCAGCCCCAGATAGTCAATCGTGCGCTGGAAGGCGCGATCACAGTTATAGTTGGCGATGATGGCAAGTTTGTAGCCTTCGGCATACAGGATTTTAAGCGCGTCCAGTGCACCGGGATTGAGCCGCCAACTGGTCATTTCTGGTGCGTAAAAAATATCGACGGCATTTTGCAGCACCTTAGGGTCCATCCGGCTGGCCGGGTAGCCAAAGAATTGGAGCAGAAAACTCATTGCATCGTCGGCAATATGTTCTTCCTGTTCTTCTTCCGATTTTTCTTGAGCAAAGCGTCGCGCCTCAACGATATTGTGCGCAAAATCATCGGGCAATTCCATGCCTGTGCTGCGCATATAGGCTTCGGCAGCCTTGGCGCCCGCTTCCATCAATGCTTCCAACGGCTGTTTGAGTTGTGCTAACGTGTGATCGAAATCAAAAATAATGCCCTGAACCAGCCGCGGCGTGGGCAGTTCGGCTAGAGCACCTAATTCGGGGAAAAAATTTTCCTGGAGACGCATAATCTGTGCCCGATCCAGATGCGCAGCTTCCCCCTCGCGCACCTCCGTTTGAGGGGCCACACGTGCTTGCTTGGCCTGCGGTGGGCCAAAGATCGTGTACTGTTCTTCTGGGGTCAGGGTATGACCACGCACGCGGGCGCGCGCCAAAAATTGCTCCAGTTCGTCCGCCGACAGCGGATCCATGCCAGGGCGAATCTCAATTTCATCATCGGGTGTTGCATCACCCATTGTTGGTTGATCACTCATAGCGATTGAGTATGCAGGCGCCAAGCCACTTTGTCAATTTGCTATTTAGCGCTTTGCGGCTGATTTTGTCAGCGTGATATACTCTCACCCTGGTCAATCTGCCCCCAACGAACTTTAATGAGCAAGGTGATGGTGATATAGGCAACGGCCAAGAACACAGAAAACAGCAGCGTCACGGCAAGGGTTTGCCGATAGGCCAGAGGATTCGCCACTCGATCCAAAATGACAACGGCCAAACCACGTGGGTCTACAAATAAATCCCAACTGTTCCAGCGTAAAAAGCGGCCCAGGTAAATCCCAAAACCACTCGCCGCTAGACTAAAGCTCACGACCAACCAGCTTGCCACTTTGCCAAAGCGCGTTTGCACAAATTCTTGCACGATCCAAAGCGAAGTAAAGCCCAAGATCAGGCCATTCCAGGCATAAGAAAAGATCAACATCATATCATACCAGAGTGGCACATTTTGACGTTTCGCTAAATGGATGAGATCAGTGACCAGATAGGGTGAGTTGGGAAAGAAGATTAGCCAACAGAGAAAGAGCGCCAAGTAGAGTAAGTTCGAGCCGCGCTTACGTTGGTTTAAATGCCAAAGCGCCAGCGCACTACACAGTGGAATCCAGGCCAGAAAGAGATTCCAACTCAAAAAGAAAAACGACCAGTGGCCCGAGTACGCGACACGGCCTGCGTAAATGCCAATGCTCATCATCGATGAAAGCAGTAAAGCGGCCAGGAGCGGCGCCTTGTCCCGATAAGCAGCGGGTAGCGAGAAAACAGCCATATTTCCACCTTGGGTGATCAAAAAGGTAAACTAACCGCTAATTATACAGCCACTAGCAACGTTTTGCCGGTAAGGTTGGTTCCTAGAAGTAGGCGGTACACGCATTAGAAGATGATGAGTGATGAGCGAGTAAGGAACTTCCAAATTTTAAACCGTCCAACCCATCTACGATATATGATTTACGATTTACGAAAAATCTCGCTTGAGAAAATAAATTCGCAAATCATAAATCTGAAATCGTAGATGGATGATAATTTTTCTGGAGCATCCTAAGATGCATCGTGTTTCACTTGTCACTTGTCACTAACAAAATCCAATGTTCACCTGTTCATAACATGAGCGAGAAAGGTTTTTCAATGCCTTATACACTTCAAATTGGCAAAGTACGCTGTCATATTCTGAATGATGGACTGCATCCAGTGGATGGCGGTGGTTTTTTCGGGGTAGTGCCGCGCCTGCTTTGGCAGCGTGTGATCGAACCCAATGCCGATAATATGATTCCAAGTGACACGCGTTCGTTGCTGATTGAAACGGACGCCGGCTTGATCCTGGTTGATACCGGCAACGGTGACAAATTGGGCGCAAAAGAGCGGCAACGGATGGGCTTTACAGGGCGGACAGATCGGCTGATTGGCGAATTGCGCAAGGTTGGCTACGCACCAGCAGATGTGAACCTGGTCATTTTGACCCATTTACACGGTGACCATGTCGGTGGCGCCACGCGCTGGGCGACAGCGGATCACACCCCCGGTCCGCTCATAGCAACTTTCCCCAATGCCCGCTATCTTGCGCAGCGCATCGATCTGGCCGAAGCCAGCTTCCCCAACGAGCGCACCGCGGCGACTTTTCATGCCGAAAATTGGCAATTGTTACTCGCTAACCGGCAACTCGAGGTGGTGGACGGTCCACAACGGATCACGCCCAGGGTGCGCACGGAAATTGCCCCTGGTCACACGGCAGCGCTACAGATGGTGTGGATTGAAGATCAGGGTGAAAGTTTGCTCTTCCTGACTGACGCCTGCAATTGGGCTGCGCACATGAATCGCCTGGCCTGGGTGCCGGCCTTTGATATCTTTCCGATCACGAGCATCGAAACCAAACGGCGCATTCGCCAGGAAGCCTTCGAACGCAACACCTTGCTGGTCTTTCAACACGACGCGCAGGTCGTCACCGGACGGCTAGTCATCGGCGAACGTGGGCCAGAGGTAAAACCGGAAATCACCGAGGAAGCCTGGGTGGATAGCGCGTTGTAAGAATTTACGATTGACGATTTTTGATTGACGAAGTTACATCGTTGACGAAGCAGCCTCGTAAATCGTCAATCAAAAATCGTCAATCCTATGGCATGCCAATCGGATTTGCCTGGTTGTGGCTGATGGTTTCCACATCCCATAGATTTGAAAATTTCATGGCGCGCGGACAGTGACCATAAGCTTCGTCCACCGTGAGCAGCAGTGCTTGCCAGATCTTCGCATGATCGTCGGGATTGAAGATTTCCATTTGGATGTTCATCGCGGCCAGCTTTTCCTTGTCCACAATCTCCACCGTGCCATTGACGCGCGCGGTGCAATTCTCGCCAGGAATGAAGAACAGCAGCCCGACTTGTGCATTATTCTCCAAATTCTCATAAGACTGAAAGAGACGATTACCGGCGACATCGGGGATGAGCAAATGATGCTCGTCCAACACTTTGACAAAGCCTGGTTTGCCGCCCTTGGGTGAGGCATCGCACTGCCCAGCATCATTACTCGTCGCTAAAATCGCAAAAGGTGACTGGCGGATAAATTCCTGCACCCATTCGATCATATAGGGCACCACCTTCGCTTTTGTGCGGTCGGCTGGTTCACCAAATTGTTCGCGGAAGGGATTCGTAGCCATAAGTTCTCTCCTTAAGATAAGACCACGCTTATTTTTCTAGCGCCTAACCGAGCTTAACCCAAATTCGTTCATCTTCTACGCGCACCGGATATTGTTCTAAATAGGCGCCTGGCGCGGTCAAACATTCACCATTTTTCACATCGTAACACCAGTTGTGCCACGGGCAAAGCAAAAGACCCTCACGCGCCAGATAACCAGCATGGATCGGCATATCTTGATGCAGACAACTATTGCGAAAAGCAGTCAAATTACCTTCAAAGTTGATGATCACAGCGCCGTCCGCGCCATGATTGAGAAAATAAACCGTTTGATCGGGTAGCTCGGCACACAGCGGGCCTTGCACCCAGTCGGCCGAAGTTGGGGTAGGTTCAACATCGGTTGCTTGTGGCATAGGATTGACCTTATGGTGGACAGGACTTACGCACGCAACAACTGGCCTCACCCCCCAGCCCCTCGCCTGAATCAAAGGGCAGCGTTCAGGCGAGGGGAGTAGGAACCATGCGCTGGTCTCCCCTCTTCTGAAACAACCCTACCGTTCAGGAGAGGGGGGCGCCCATAGGGCGCGGGGGTGAGGCTCCGCCTTTGCGTCAGTCCTAGTTAATTTGGATTAGGCCGCGTAGACTGCTTGGCGTAAACCCTTAATATAGCCAATCGCAAAAAGGCGGCCAATCGAAGAGTAACCGGCATTTTCGTTGCTGTCGCCTTCCATCGTCGGCACATGATCAGGGCGCAGGACGCCTTCATAACCGATGTCGCGGTAAGCCTTCATACAGGCGAGCATGTCAGTTTTGCCGTTGTCGTGGAATGTCTCGGCGAACTTTTCTGGCGTGCCGCGCACATCGCGGAAGTGGACAAAAAAGATCTTGTTCTGCTTGCCAAAGGTACGAATCACACTGGGCAGATCATCGGTCATCATCGTAAAATTGCCTTGACACAGACAGATGCCGTTAACCTCGCTCGGCACCAGATCG
>JBBREZ010000431.1:0-6119 GCA_038225095.1 Caldilineales bacterium | reverse complement strand
GCTTAGCCGGCAGCAGAAGATATTTGATAAGCGTGCCATCATCAACAAGCGTTACACAAACGGAGGGCAGGCTATCAGCTTGCCCTCCGTTCACATAGGCACCATTGGTTTTGTTTTGTCTATATGTTACAGTTACGCCCCGAAACGTTTCAACCGCCCGGCGTGCGCCATTGCCTGTGGCATCAACGTGGTGGCGTGGAAAATGCCCATGTGACCGCTGGCGCACGCGCGTTCACCAAAAGTTTGCACCTGGTCGGGCATAGCACGTGGGCTCCAGAGCAACGTGGGCACCGGATGCCAACTGTGGCTGCGCAATTTGGCGGGTGTGCTGTGATCGCCGGTGACAATCACCACGTCGGGTTTTAGGGCGAGAATGCGCGGCATCATTTCATCCACGGCTTCGATTTCGTGCACCTTGGCGTCAAATTTGCCATCTTCGGCGTAGCTGTCGGTCTTTTTGATGTGGATGAAGAAGAAATCATAATTATTCCAGTGTTGTTCCAAGGCCTCAATCTCGTGGTTGGGGCGCTCGCCTTCAAACTCAATCACTTCCATGCCCACGAGCCGCGCCACGCCTTTATACATCGGATAAACTGCTATCGCCGCCGCACGCAACCCATAAATTTCAGAGAAACTCGGTAGACCTGGGTCTTTGGCGAGACCGCGCAAGTTCAGGCTATTGGCTTTGGGCTCGTCAGCGATCGTTGCGCGCGCCTTCTCCACCCAACGGTTGATCATCTCGGCGGAATGGGCGCCTTCAGGCGTGCCGCTTTGATCGGTCACCGGCGACGGTTGCTTGCCCGTTACCAGCGGATCGGTCTCCGTCAATTCGCCGCCCAACCCTTCGCCGCGGATGACGAGCACAAAGCGATGCTCTTCCACCGGGCGCACAAAAACTTCGTAACCGGGCAAAATATCTTGGGTCGCCTCCTGTAACTTTGCCGTCAGCCGAATGCATTCATCGGTGCTGATGCGTCCTGCGCGCCGATCGGTGATCGTGCCATCCGGCGCGGCGGTGGCGAAATTGCCACGGGCGGCTAAATCAGTGGGGGTCAATTCAAAGCCGATGCCCATCGCTTCGAGCACGCCGCGGCCAATCTCAAATTTGATCGGATCATAGCTGAAAAGGCTAAGGTGGGCGGGTCCGCTGCCGGGTTCGATGCCGGCGCGCACAGGAATGCTCAGACCGGTGGTGCCTTCGGCAGCCATACGATCCAGATTGGGCGTGTGAGCAGTTTCCAATTCGGTTTTGCCACCCGCTTCCATCGGCAGACCACCCAGGCCATCCATGACCAGCAAAACGATTTTGCCGCCGCTCTGCTGGGCCTCTTGCATAAGAAAATGTTCTGTGAAAACTGCCATATAATTGACTCCTGCTCATTTTTAGACAGCTATTTAAAAATCATCTGATCGGGTAACACGGTTTTCAACGCGTCCTGGTAATGTAAAAACTACTTTACTTAGTAGACATGACAGCACAAGGTTCCGCGCAAGGGCGGAGCCAGCACGCCGCGTGCGCATGGTCCGGCGCGTAGGCGTGCCGGCTCCGCTGTGGTCTACCGATTAACAACCTTGCGCTGTCATATTAACCAGGATCGGGAATAACAGGATTGGTAGACAGGGACGCTGCTCCTGAAGCGGCGCCACGCATCCAGGTGACGCCTCCCTGTTTCCCGATTGACCGTTCGGCTGTCGTTCGGCGTTGATTCGACAAGCTCATCAACCGTGTCGGCGAGCTCACGTCGAAGCCTGTCGACCAGACGTAATGCCTTATTCCGAATCATGTCTATTATACATAAAAACAACCGGGCTAGCATTTGCTAGACCCGGCTGTGAACTACTTTATAGAACTTGACTAGTCTTAGTCAACCAGACTGATCTCAGTCTTTGGATCAAAGATGTGGGCATTGGCCATATTGACGGCCAAATCGAGTTGTTCGCCCATGTTGGCGTTGACACGGGGGTCGACACGAGCGACGAATTGTTTATCGTCTTTGCTCATCAGGTACAAGAAGATTTCGTTGCCCATCAATTCGACGACATCGACGCGGGCAGTCAAGTCAGCTTCCAGAATGCCGGGCGCGACATAGGCTTTCGCATGAATGTCATCCGGGCGAATGCCAAAGATGACCTCACGGCCTTTGAACGCTCGCCAATCTTTGGCCTTTTGTTCGGGCACTTCCAGACGGAAGCCGCCGGTGTTCACTTCCAGCTTGCCATTGTTTTCGACGAGCGTGGCATCAAAGAAGTTCATGCTCGGGCTGCCGATGAAGCCAGCAACGAAAACGTTGCGTGGGTGATCGTA
This sequence comes from Caldilineales bacterium, assembly GCA_038225095.1. Taxonomy (GTDB): domain Bacteria; phylum Chloroflexota; class Anaerolineae; order Caldilineales; family Caldilineaceae; genus JAPLGZ01. Next base: position 3,814 of record JBBREZ010000431.1, on the reverse strand, counting down.
CAACTGCTTCGGCGAATCGATCTGCTGCAACAGGCCATCCTTCATGACGGCGATGCGGCTGGCCATGGTCATGGCTTCCACTTGGTCGTGCGTCACATAGATGAAGGTGGTTTGCAGGCGTTGGTGCAAGCGGGTAAGCTGGGCCCGCGTCTGGACGCGCAGCTTGGCATCCAGGTTGGAAAGTGGCTCGTCGAAGAGGAAGACGGCCGGCTCGCGCACGATGGCGCGACCGACAGCCACGCGCTGGCGCTGACCACCGGAGAGTTGCTTCGGCTTGCGGTCGAGCAGGTGGCCGATGTCCAGGATGTCGGCGGCTTCTTTCACGCGACGGTCGATATCAGTCTTTGGCGTCTTACGCAATTTCAGACCGAAGGCCATGTTGTCGTACACGCTCATATGTGGGTAGAGCGCGTAGCTCTGGAACACCATGGCGATATCACGATCTTTGGGCGGTACGTCGTTGACGACGCGATCGCCGATCATAATATTGCCATCGCTGATTTCCTCCAGCCCGGCCAACAAGCGCAAACTTGTCGTCTTACCGCAGCCCGAAGGACCCACGAAGACCAAAAACTCTTTGTCAGCAACCTGAATATTCAAGTCGTTGACGGCAATCACGTCTCCAAATCGCTTATAAACATGATCGAAGGTTACACTTGCCATTTTCTTTTTGCTCCTCTGGTCAAACATCAAATTTGAGTAGGAATTTTCGTCTTGCACCCGTAGGGTACAACTAAGCGTACAGTATACCATGTTATTTTGGGGCGTGCAACTCGCAAAAAAGCGGCCTGAAACTGTGGATAATCGCGAAAGGTTGGTGGAGAAGTTGATAAAGGATGACCAAATAGCGGCATGGCAATGACCTCCTGTTGAACAAAAATGCTTGAATGCTCTGGTCAACAGGATAGTCGTGTGCGGGTCACAATGACCAGTGACATTGGTCATAGGCATGCGGATGGGTCAAGCTGCTAATATCCCAACTTCTTATCCACCACGTTTGTCAACGCTTCACCGGCCAAGTAGTGCGCCAAATTTTCCTTAACCAGGGCGACCACATTTGCGTGCGTCTGCTGCGAGGAAGGTGAACTGTGGGGCGTGATGATCACATTGGGCGCGGTCCACAATTCGTTGTCGGCGGGCAGCGGCTCAACGGCGGTGACATCAAAGCCAGCACCGGCCAGATGCTCATCTTTCAACATCTGCACCACGGTCGGCTCGTGCACAATGCCCCCGCGTGACATCACCATCAGGAACGAACCTTTTTTCATCAAATTAAGCTGCTCCGGCCCAAGCAGGCCGCGCGTTTCTGGCGTAATCGGGATGGCGACGACGACGACATCGGCACGACTCATCAAATCGTTGAGTCCGTCCAGCAAGCGCAACTCGGCCACCGTATCGGGCTTTGGCACGGGATGAGCATCCACGGCAATTACGTTCATCTCAAACGCCGCCGCGCGCTTGGCCACCGCACGGCCAATCTGCCCCAGGCCGATAATGCCCATTGTCAGGCCGACCAAGCCAATGCCGGGCTTGCGCAGCGGCCACGCCCATCGCTTGGCCTTTTGTGCTTCGTACAGGGTGGCAAAGTCACGCGCCAAAAAGATTAGCATGCCAAAGGTATGTTCGGCGATCGTACTGGCATGCGCGCCGCGTGAATTGGTCACCGTCACGTTGCTGTTGACGAGGTCTGGCACGTTCTGCATCCATTCGACGCCGGCAGCGGGGAAATGCAGCCAACGCAGTTTCGGCGCGGCGGCGAAAAGTTCGCGGCTGGTTGCGCCAATCATCACTTCGGCATCACCGGCGGCGCGCAAGGCGTCTTCCGGTTTTTGGCCATCGATCCATTCGATTTGGGGAAATGTTTGCGCGAGTTCGCCCATAGATTGAACAATCCAGGGCGCTGTTACTAAGACTTTCATGGATTTCCTTCCTTATCGGTAAGTTTGGTAAGCGAGAAAAGAGAGTATATCATAAGTGGGCAAGCGAGGGTAGCAAGCAAGCAATGGCGTCCGGTGTATGCCAGATTTTGGGCAATTTTCTCGCGGGTATGAATCCCGCGGCTGATAGTAGGAAGTGCCCTCAGGCACTAAATAGCTAGTCGCTGAGGCGACTTGTTACTGTCAGCCGCGGGATTTATCCCTGCTGCTGCAAAAAACCCCCAAAATCTGGGCCGCATCCATCCGCGGCACCCAGTAGCCAGGTTTTGTCTTATCGCCTCCCGCAATCAAGGGCAGAAAGCGAAGATTATGTCAGCCCAAGCAACGATTGACGACGAAGCCAAAGTGCCCGCGTACACCTTACCCGCGCTGCTCACGCTGGAAAATGGCGCGCCGGTGATTGATCCGCAAACGTGGTTCACCCAGCGCCGCCCCGAAATTCTCGAACAATTTGAAACGTAGGTTTATGGCAAAATGCCTAACGCGTTGGGCAGCGAACGCAGCGAAATCACGGCGGTCGATGAAAACGCGCTGGACGGCCAGGCGACGCGCAAGGAAATTACGATCCATTTCACCGCTAATCCAGATGATCCTAAACTGCACTTGCTTATCTACCTACCGATTGGCTTTAATGCCACTCATCTCTATCCTGTAAATCCGCGACTTCCTGCCTATCCGCGGTTTTTGAATAGTAGACTGAAACAGATCGAATCAAACCTTCAACAAAGGAGATTATCCGCCATGACCACCAACAAACAGGAAACTTGGCGCACGACGCTGACCCAAGCACGCCAGGCGTTGCTCACTTTGCTCAATTCGCTCGAACCGGCGCAATGGGATGCGGTTGTGTTTAGCGAAAATGAACCGCAGACCAATCAACCATGGACCGTGGCGACGGCGGTCGGTCATGTGATCGACAGCGAGCGCGGGATGAGCATTCAAGTGCATAAAATTCGCAAAGGTGAGCCTACGATCCCAGAGGGGTTTGACCTGGATCGATGGAATGCCGGCGTCCAGAAACGCTTGGGCAATCCTAGCCCCACTGAGTTATTGGCGGCGTTGGACAGCACGCGGGCTAAGACATTAGAAGGGCTGGCCTCGTTACAAGCAGAAGAATGGGCGCTCAGTGGTCGCCATCCCAGCCGCGGTATCATTACAATTGAGCAATATTATGCCACCATTGCGGGTCATGATCGGATGCATATAGAAGATATTCAGCAGGCGCTAGCCTTGAAATAGCCGATTGCCCGATTCGCTCCCCAACCAGTAACTCATCCACTCCGATATGAAAATTAGTTGTAGGTGCGGTTTGTAACCGCACGGGCAGGCTTTAACCAAGATCGTACGGTTACAAATTGCACGGGCAGGCTTTAACCAAGATCGTGCGGTTACAAACCGCACCTACAACTTGTCATTACAATATAGATCAGGCGATTAGCTTAGTTGTAAGCAGAGAGTAAACAATTTGGTTGTTTTAGCAGTCGAACTATGCTAGACTATAGGGAGCAGTTCACTTCGCACCCTTCAGAAAGAATAGAGAATACCAGATTCTGAATCGTAACAATGGTGGCAATTGTCCATGCGAACCCAACATTGTCAACCCACGCGCTCAAAGCTTCCCAGTTGCCCCAGTTCAAAGCTTAAGGACAGTAGATGTCTAATCCTTTTTTAGATCATCCGATCCTAAATTCACCTTACGCCTACCCATTACGCCACTGGGAACTGGATCAACAAGGTCAACCCACGCAAAAGATTATTGAACGCCGCCGCTCCGCAGAGTTCATCACACCGATCCCCAAACCAAAGAAACGCAAGACAACTGCTCTCCAGCAGTCAATGGTCTTCGACGAAGGCAAAGGGATTTCGAGCACAACCCA
>JBBREZ010000430.1:0-6127 GCA_038225095.1 Caldilineales bacterium | reverse complement strand
CGTGAAACTGGCCGCTGATTGGGCGCTGTGCGTTTGCAACGTGCGCGCTTGTTTGACCACTTCCGCCGGGCCGGCCAACCAGCCGAGCCGCCAACCGGTCATCGCATACGCCTTGCTAAAGCCATTGATCGTGATCGTGCGCTGCGCCATGCCCGGCTGCGCAGCCAAGCTTTTGTGCACTGCGCCGTCAAAGACAATGTGCTCGTAAATCTCATCGCTGATCACATACAAATCATGCTCCGTCGCTACCTGGACAATCGCGTCGATCTCGTCCTGTTTCAGCACGCGACCAGTGGGGTTGTTGGGGCTACAGACCATCAACAATTTGGTGCGCGCGGTGACAGATTGGCGCAGCAGATCAATTGAGATGTGAAAATTATCCGCACTGGAAAGCGCCACGCGCACGGGCGTCGCGTGGTTCAACTGCACAATCGGGCTATAGCTCACCCAGGACGGATCGAGCACCATCACTTCGTCGCCAGGGTTGACTAGCGCGCCGACGGTGGCATACAGCGCCCACTTGGCGCCGGGCGTCACCATGATCTGGTTCGGCTGCACGTTTTGAATGTTATTCTCGCGCGCCAACTTGGCAATGATTGCATCGAGCAACAGTGGCGTGCCATAGGCGACGGGGTAGTGCGTATCGCCGGCTTGGATCGCCTTAAATGCGGCTTCGACAATATGCTTCGGTGTATCAAAATCGGGTTCACCACCAGCCAAATTGACGACATCGTGACCTGCGGCCTTCAGATCGCGTCCCTTTTGCATCATCGTCGTTGTCGGCGAGGCCGGGACAGTTTGGATCAGAGAAGATAAGGGTTTCATCGCTGCTTCTCAATTCTTTTTGAATGTTCAGGGAGCACAAAGATGAGCCATATGATACAAGCTTATTGAGCATCGGGCAAGAAAACCAGCCTGGGAGGTAGACGGTAGACGGTAGGCGGTAGACAGGGTCAAACATCTACCGTCTACCGTCTACCTCTCCTCACTCCCCGCGCCCGATCACCTCGATCTCGGCCAGGCTGGCCACCGTGTTGAAATCAAATTTGCCGCTCACGTTGTCGATGAAAACTTTGATCACGCGCGCTTTGACATCAGGAAACGCAAGATCACTGCCCGTCGGCGCTACATCCTGCGCGAGAGTTTGGCTGGCGATTTCCTGCATGCCGGCGAAATCGGTATATAATTTCACTGTGGCCTGATGCACCTGTACATCGAAGGTTTCTGGGTCATTGGTGCGCGGATTATAGAGCCGCACGGTGCGCACGCTGATCGGCACCGGGAAGGCCAGTTGCACCCATTGTCCATTGGCTGGTTGGCTGGGATCACTCGCCCAATAACGGCCCATTGAACCTTTCATGACCAAGCGGTCGGTCAACCCTTCGAGCAACTCGGGCGCGCGTGCGGACGAAGCTGTCACGATCGCGCTCGGGGCAACATTGGTCCATTGGGCGTCGGCGGGGTTGGCCGGTACAGGCAGCATGCTATGTCCTGCGTGGCAACCGACACAACGCACCGTATCCCCTGGGCGGCCATAATTCATGCCGGCGACATGCGCTGCCCCATCACGGCGCTGGACATTGGTACTGTTGATCGTGAAAGGTACGCTGCCATCCGCCGAGCGCAGTTCCTCAAAGAGCGGCAAATTGGCCGGAATCGTATCGCTTACGGAACCATTGGGGGCGACGCTAATTTGCTTGAGCAAAATCGGCCAATCTAAGTTAGGAAATGAGCCATACGAGGTGCGCTGATGATCCAGAAAGAAACGCAACGTGGTCGCTGAACCGATCGGCGGCGCATTGACCATGTCCACATCGACCGGCGCGTTGAAATAAACGTTTAAGTCATCAAAAACAAAGCTGCCATCAATGTCATAAGGGCCAGCCGCAGTCGGCGGGAGCAGGCTTGGTGTCTGCGTGATTTTATCGGGCAAGATCTTCGGCAATGGCCGAGCCTGGATCACTTTTGTGCGCAATTCGCTGGTGCCCGGATTGTCGTAGAGCAGTGTGAGGTTGCTGCCAGCGGCGTTGACCGTGTAGAGACCATAATCCTGACCCACGTCTTTGGCGTACGACACGATCAGTCGATTATCGGGTAAAACCGCCGCATCGGTGGCATATTGGCCCTTATAGATACCATACGAAGTTGGGTTCGCCTGGCTGACGTAGTCAAAGGTGGCCGAAGTGACGCCCAGAATGGCCTGATACAGTTGCGACCCCCGTTGATAGCGCCGCAGACCGCCAAAACCGGCCGCTTCGGTCATGTTAAATATGGGAAAGTAGTTGGCGATAAAATCGCCCGCCGCCGTGAACGCGCCGCCATAGGCATGATTCGCATCTTCCTGGCGAAAGTCACCGGACCAGAGGGCGAGGTCGGTGCCATCAGGGTTGATCGTGGCGATTTGCCAGAAATTACGCCAGAGAAAGTCGGGCCCACCATACTGGCCCGTGCGGTCGGCGGTTAACCCAAGATATTGGACGTAGCCACCGTTGGGATCAGGGATTGTATCCATCGTTTTGGCGACAAAACGATGGTTGCGCCACCAACGCGCAAAGACAATTTTGCCGGTCAGCGGATCCACGGTGGGTCGATCCGCCCCGTTGCGTTCGGCCGTAATCCGGTGCAAATTTTTACCGTTGGCATCAACCACATACAAATTGCTGCTGCGCGACGCACTGTATTGGGCGATCTCTGGCCAGCGCGTCGATGAAAAGACAACGCGTCCATCGGGCAACCAAGCCGGGTCGGTGTCGTCGTAGGCAATTAATTGGCCGGCAGCATCACCAAACTGCTGCATGTCGCGTTTTTCGTCGGCAAAGGTCAACTGGCGCAAATCGCTGCCATCCAGGTTGATCGCATAAATGCGCCAGGCGCTTGGGTTATTCAGTGGCTGATTGTCTTGAACATTACCCGCGGGCAGACCCGCAAAGACAATTTGGGTGGCATCATACGAAATGTCCGGCGCGTTGACGTCAATTAGTTGGAAGGCATTGCTTGCCGGTTGGCTGCCATCAATTAACGTGCGCAAGTTGCCATTCGGTTCGCGGACGAGTAATTTGCCGGGGGTCGCCATCTGAAAGCGGCTGTAGGGGCCGACGCCTGGCAGATCATTCGGCTTGTCCCAATAGACGCTGCCGTGTGGCGGAATCTGGCGTGAGACAAAGAGCAAGGGTAAACCTGGCGGATTGTTGTTGGGCAAAGGCGTCGGTGTGGCGGGTGTGGCTTGGTTGCTAGCTGGCGTTGTGGCAATCAACGTGGCCGTGGGCGTGCCAGCCGGTTGATTGTTCAGATGATTCTGAATCATGGGCAGATAGAGATTGGTCACGCTCGTCTGACCCTTGGTTGCGCCTGATCCTGCACCAATCCACAGCCCCACGATCAGGACGATGATTATACAGGGACGGCCAAAAATTGATCGTTTAAAAAACAGCATGAGCATTCCTTCGTAATGACTAAATCAGGGTTACCGACCGCATGATAGACGATCATCCGTCGTTAACGGTGATCGTTTTGAATGGAATGAATCAATAAACGGGAAACAAACCACGAAGTGATGGCAGCATTGTTGAGCCGGTGTGTTTACGCCGTGCGCTATCATACATCGATTTATGGCGAAAGCTGCGCTGCGCTTGATCAACGTTGAGGTGTCGCTGTCAAAATGAAAAGATTACGTAGTTTGCCTGATGATTTAGCGCATAGTCGGCGGATGACGGGCTTCACGGTGCTTGAGCTAAGACGAGTGTGCTGCACGGGAGCCTACGCTTTCCGACGTACACCCAATGCCCTCTGCCGTGCGTTGCCCGCAATTAAGGGCGTTATCACCGTTGGTCATTGTTCAAAATTACAAGCATTATATTCTAGCAATAATGATTTCATAATCGGAGATTTCTCTCTGAAATTTTGAAGTAATTGACCAACCGCCGCTTTGGTACTATACTGGGGCTGATCCACTTCAGGCCTCTTCGGTCCCCCCATCCTGCTTGGCTAGAAGAATCATTGGCACGCAGTAAGGATGCCTTGATGATGGCAACCTGGCTTGCTAATCGTTAAGCCATCACTTGCTGACAGTCGAGTTTAAATCAAAGTTAGAATGAAAGCGAAGAATTACCCCCTCCTAGCTAGGGGAGGAACTGATCCTTCGTCATCCTCGTGACGATTCCCTCCCTGTTTGGGGAGCGGGAGCCCTCTGGGCGCGGGTGGGGTAATCTCCGCTTTATATCCGCATTTAGGAGAGAAGTTTATGCCACGTCGATTCAACTCATTCATTCATGCAGTGCTCAGCCTTGCTTTGCTGCTCGCCGCGGGTTTACCGTTTGCCGCCCAAGGCGCAACCGCAACGCCGCCACCAACGCCAGCATCCGCCGCTGCCACGGTTCAACCTACTTATGCGCAGGCTAAACAACAACTGGCTGATGTCATGACCAAGGCCGATCAACTGCGCAAGCTGCTTGACCGCAGCCAGTTTGATCTGGATGAGCTTAGCTTCGCGTTAGCCGGTGATGCCGCTAAAATTATTGATTTCGTGACGAACGAAATTGCATTTGAGCAATACCCTGGCCTACTGCGCGGCGCACAGGGGACGCTGATGAGTCGGGCTGGCAATGCGCTGGATCAGGCGGTGCTGCTCCAACAATTGCTCACGGACGCCGGGTATGAGGTGAAAATTCTGCATGGCACGTTGAGCGATACCGACGCTAAAACATTGGTGAGCCAACTGTTCCAGGCGCGCAAACCCGCGCCACCGATCAGCCAACAAATGGACAAACTGAAGGCCCTGTTGAATGATGTAGCGACGAAGGCAAATTTGTCCAAGGCGGACATCGACACCGTCCTCACCCTGGCCCTCAACCCACCCACCGTGACTTCGACCGTAGCCTATTCAGCGACGCTTGACGACTCCGCCTATTTGCAAACGCTGCTGACCAAAGCAGACGTAACCCTGAACGACGCCGAGGCCGAAGCGAAGTTGATCCAGGAAGCCAAGGATTATTTCTGGGTCGCCTATCGGCTGGGCCCGAATCAAGCTTGGCAACCGGTGCAGCCAGCCTTTGATAGCGCAAAGGCCCCCGCCAAATTAGTCGCCACTGAGACCTTTGCCGACGAAAGTAAAATTCCCGATTCGCTCAAACAGCAATTTCAGATGCAAGTGCTGATCGAGCACAAAGTTGGCGACGAAATCGAAACCAAACCACTGTTTGCCCCGCTCAAAGGCACCCCCGCCGAGATGGCTGGCCGACGGCATACCTTTGCAATCTTCGCCGATGGTTTCACTAGCCTGGCGGATCTCGCCGACCCGGTCAATGCGCTGAAGAAGACAAGTTTTTTCTACCCTAACCTCGATGGCAAACTGGTCGCTGATAGCATGTTCTTCGATCTGCTTGGTAATCTTGTCCCGCCCGCTGCCGCAACCTCGCCGTTGGCGCCGCTGATCACCGGCGTCAGCAAATCACTGGGCGGCGCGCTTGATGCGCTGGATAGCAAGGCCAATACCGACCAGAAGCAGGATAGCGGTCACTTTTTGCTCACGGGCGTCTATATCGAATATACCTTCACGACGCCGGGCCAGCCTCCGCGCGTCTTTCGCCGCACGTTGGTTGACCGCATCGGGGCGGAAAATCGCGCTAAGAAACAGTGGATTCTGCTGCACCCGGATGATCCCTTGCCGGATGTGATCGAATTGACGGCGCAACACACGTTTATGCTGGCCAGCGGCGCGTTGCCCGCGGCGTACGTCGCGGATCTGCAACTCGAACATTTGCTAAAATCGCGCCCTTTGTTCGACTTTGCTCTGGGTAGCCAATATCAACAGCCGGGCTTTGCTGACCTGACCAAAGCGAAGTTGGACACGCTCGACCTGAGCTGGCCAGGCCATCCCGTTGTCTACGCTGTCGCCGATGCCGGCGCGGCCACGACGAATTCGATCAACTATCGGCCTTCTGCTTCGCTTGTCGTCTACAAACAGACACAAGACGCCGAACGTATACACCTTTGGATGGACGTGGTCAACAATGAGCGCCGCGCCTACAAACTTGACGGCAGCAAGTTGATGGTCGATGCCAATGCTTTGCTCAAAACCGGCGCTTGGGAGACGCGTACCGAAGATATCGCCCTCGATCCAAAGCAGGCC
>JBBREZ010000429.1:0-6136 GCA_038225095.1 Caldilineales bacterium | reverse complement strand
TCGGGATGACGATGAACAGGATGACGGAGCGACCATTGTTCCACGCCCAGCATTTGGCGATGACGAAGCCACCTACCGCTTGTCCGAGCAGATCAAGCAGCCGATTATTGGCTCTTTTGTGCGGGTTGCGGGCAACCCAACGCTGCCGAATGAACTGCCGATTTATGGCCTAAGTCCAGCGCGTGGTGAGGTGCGCCAAATTCATATTGGGCGGCATAGCAAAAATAATACCGTCGTGATTAACGACAAAAGCATCTCGCGCGAACATGCAGTGATCATCCAGAAAGAGGGGCGGCTCTACTTGCGTGATAATGCGAGCACGGCCGGCACCTTTCTCAACGGCAAGCGCCTACAACCTGGCGAAGAATTATTGTTGCGCCATAACGATCTAGCCAGCTTCGGCGAGGTTGTCTATGAATTCCATGCGCAAGGTGAAGACGAAGCAACGGTGGCGGGGGAATAAAGAGTGTGGAATGCAGAATGCGGAATGACAATCACTCCGCATTCTGCATTCCGCACTCCGCACTTTGATGAGGTATTTGTGATTGCACAACAAGGCGAGGATATCCCCTCGCTGGATGGACTGGCTTACACGCCGCAGCACTTTATCGATACAGGTAGCAAGATGTCGGATGTTTTGCTGGCGCTCGACGCTCACAACCGCCCGGTCGCTTTAAAAATTGCCTGCGTCGATCAACGCGCGCGCGCGGATGTCAACCGGCTAGCGATTAAGAATACTATCGAGTGGCTGAGTAAGCTGCGCGGCTATCGGGGGATTGTTGCCTTGCGCCCGCTTGAATTTACAGGTGTTCCGTGGTGGCGTTCCTGGCTGGCGCAACCGATTTATTGTGCGCCTTTACCGCATTGGCCCGGCCAACCCGAATTCCTAGTCATGGAATACATCACAGGCGGCTCCTTGCGCGACTTTGTGGGCAACAAGCGGCTTAGCCTCGAATTAGCGTTGTGGATCGCGCACTATATCGCGCGCTCACTCACCTACATCCATCAAAGAAAATGTGCGCATCGCGACATCAAGCCCGAAAATATCTTGTTTCGTACGTTGCCAGAAACCAGCGCCAATGCGATCAACACCATGCCACTTTTAATTGATTTTGGGGTTGCCGCCGCGATTGGCGAAGATAAATTGGTCTCTGGCTCGCGCCTGTGGATGGCGCCAGAATTGCAGGATGCCTATGAACGCCGGCCTCTGCCGGTTGAGCCAAGTTGGGACGTGTACGCTCTAGGCTTGATTTTGTGTTATATGCTCACTGGCCGACGGCCTCGCCATAAGAATTATGAGACTCAAGACTATGAAATGTTTCGCGCGCAGACCTTTGCGGTTTTGGATCGCGAGCGCGCGGAGATGAGCGAGTCGTTGCAAGCGACTAATGAGCCGCTGCAAGCAATTAAGGAACGCGTCAAGCAACTGATCGTAAAAACGTTAGACCGGAAATCGGAAAACCGCCCAAGCGCCCAGGCTTTTGCCACAGAAACCGCCACCTTGTTGGCTGAGCTAGGTTCACCTTTACCCAAGCGCGAACGTTTGCGCATGCGGCTTGAACAGAGCAGTCGCTTGGCGATGATCAAGCCGCGTTGGTTGGTGGTGGCGAGCGCGCTGCTCTTGCTATCCCTGTGCATTATCGCTGGTTTTGCGGCCCAACGGGGACGGTTTTTTATCGGTTTTGCTGTTCCCAACGACCAACCAACCGTAACAATTACAGATGTAGCGTTATCCGTCGCCAGGGTCAGCGAGGCTGGCCTGTTTACCGCAACGGTTCAGCCAACGTCTACACCATCTCAGACAGCCAGCTTGACGCCCACGGCACTGCTGCCGCCGCCAACATTAGCGCCCTTTACACCGGCTGCGACCGAAGTGGCGCCGACGCTTGTCCCGTTCAGCGCGCCGCCGACTGGCGCACCGCCGACTCTGGTGCCTTTCACGCCAACGGCAACGTCAACCTCGCTGCCGCCAACACTGACACCCCGACCAACGTTTACGCCGCCGCCCACGTTTACACCGCGGCCAACGCCGACACTGCGCCCCGAAGGTACGCGAATTGTTGCGCTTGCGTTGGGCCGCGTCCAATTGCTGGCCCCGGCGCCTGCGGCGCATTCGGCTGAGGCAAAGATAGCGTTCACTTGGCAGCTTGTTGATCAACCGCTTGCCCTTGATCAGTGCTTTGAGCTGGTCTTTTGGGATCCAAGCAATACGGCGGATCAACGTTCGCCGGTGGGGGCTGGCAAAGCGACGCAGGGGCGGGTAGATTTCAATTTGCTAGTCAGCAACAACGATCGTTTGTTGCGTACATTGGCCCAATCCCGACAGAATTTTAACTGGGGCGTGCGCATCGTTTCGTGTGCCAAACCCGCCAATATTTTGAAAACAGCCGAGGAAGTACGAACCTATCGCTATGACGGTCAATAAAACTCGCCCACCCACGGCCTATATACAACATCACCCTACGGTTGGCGCACGCAGCCGCGCTGGTGCGCGCGACCACGACAACGATGACAGTTGCGACTATTTTGTGGTAGAGCGGGCGGACGGTGCTGGTCCGATCTATCTGGCGATTGTGGCCGATGGTGTCACCAACACCGCTGGTGGCGCGCAGGCCAGCCGCATTGCGGTCGAGACGGTCAAAGCAACGCTGCAGGAATCGCCTGGCCGCCAGGAAACCTTGTCCGAGTGGCTGGAATTTGCGATTGTGCACGCCAACGACGAGATCCTGTTTCAAGCCAAACGAAATCCCCAATGGCAGGGGATGAGCACGACGATTGTGCTGGCCGCGTTGGCAGGTGAAAAACTCTATGTCATGCATCTGGGCGACAGTCGGGCCTACTTGATCCGGGGTGATGCGATTTACCAACTGGTCGCCGATCATACTTGGGCGCAGGAGGCGATAGACATGGGCGTATTGAGCACAGAAGAGGCCGCGCAACATCCTGGACGCAATCAACTGCTGCGTTATTTGGGCGCTCAAAAAGGCTTGGGCGTGGATCGCGGCATCATCGTCCCCGCAACGACGCAGCGCGAAGAGTATCTGGCCGCGCAACCGGGTGATATGATTCTGCTGTGCAGCGATGGATTACATAATCGCGTTGGTGATGTCGCGATCAAACAAATTATCCTCGAACATGTTGGCTATCCGCAAGATGCGGTGGATGCGCTCTTGGAAAAAGCCGTTGACAAAGGCGAACGTGACGATATTACGGCTATATTGCTCGAATTGCCACCGGGCCACAAAGAGCTACCCAGTGGTGTGGACGCGCCAACCCAGAGTGTCACACCCGTTACGCCCAAGCATGGCTCTGGCCTATGGCTGTTGCTCATCGTGGTCGGTGCGCTCGCGTTGATGACTGTTTTATTGATCTGGCTACGGCTCGGCTAGGTTCGGTTGAAATGTCAACTGAGTGCATTGCACTGGGCGCCGCTACCACCTGTCTACGAATCATCTCCTGCCCAGTGCGCTGCACGCTCGCACGCATCAAGTAGACTAGCCGAAATGTGCCCGGCACATTGTCGGCAAAATAGGTTGTTCTACCATAAAGATAAAAAAGGAATCTGCCGTCGGCAGATTCCTTTTTTGTTCGCTATGAAGCGTGACTGAGCGCTAGACCCAATCTATCACAATGGGCCAGAAATAATAGTAAATTAGCCTGATTTGCTAGACAAGGCCCGTATATTGGCCAGCGCCAACAGGGTACAATAAGGCCAGGAAGAACAAAACAACAGTACAAGTAAATAAGTAAACAAGTCAGCTATCACATTCACAAACAGGAGAAAATATCATGAATAAGCAAGAATTCGCAGTAGAGAAACTGGAAACCCGTCTGGAACAGTTCTGCTTCTTCGTTCCGTATGTCGGCACCTGCTATAAGCACATTTGGTTCGTTACGATTCCATACCCGTGTGTGAAGTACTATCGTATCTGTTTCTAAGTCGTCACGATTAGGTTACCTAATTATCTGTTTAATTAATTTACTACACTAAAAGGTGAAAAAACCATGAACCACGCTCAAGAATTTGCCGCTCAAGAATTCGCAGTAGAGAAATTGGAAACCCGTCTGGAGACAATCTGCTTTTACATAGCCTACGTCGCCACCTGTTACAAGCACGTTTGGTTCTTCACCATCCCGTACCCTTGTATCAAGTACTATCGCCTCTGCTTCTAAACTGTACTATCTAAATTGTCAGCCGTCTAATTAGCATTTACTCATCTAAAGGAGATAACATCATGAATAAGCAAGAATTTGCAGTCGAACAACTGGAAACCCGCCTGGAACAATTCTGTGTCATCGTTCCCTACGTCGGCACCTGTTACAAGCATGTTTGGTTCTTCACTATCCCGTATCCATGCGTAAAGTACTATCGCTTCTGCTTCTAAGTTGTAATACTGTAAACATAACATTCTACTAAAGTCTCAGGTCTATATGTTCGTTAATCAAGGAACCTGCGCAAAGCGGGTTCCTTTTTTATTGGCTGCTGTCCGCGTGTCGTAGGATGGGTTAGCCGCAGAACGATCATCGGTTACACGCACAGGTGGAATGGCTAACCCATCCTACACTAGTTTTTTTGTTATTCTTGGCGTCTCTGCGCCTCTGCGTCAGATTTTTTTCCGATCAAACTGTGTAACCTGAGTGAGTAAGTCCTATTTCTATCAGCAAGCTGCCTGAATTCATAGCGATTCAGCCCAAATTCTCAGAATCAACGCTCGAATTAGGCGCGCGAACGACGTAAGCTATCAACAGCACAACTAATGATTAAACGAGCGAAGGAGCCAAACGATGACAATCCAATCAGATACTTGCCTAGAACTTTATCCAGATGCCCAAATCATGGAATTTGATAGCAGCACGCGTGACAAAACTTATCGCGTGGAGTTGAGCACCGGGGTGCATTTTCAGGTGACCGAGAAACTCTATCACCTGTTAGATTGTCTACATACGCCGCTGGCTTTATCTGACCTGGCGACTGTGTTTCAGCAGCGCACGGGGCAAACTGTGGATATGGCGCAACTTCAAGCCTTGAGTGAGCAATTAATCGGGCAAGGCCTTATTCGAGAAACCGTCACCCAGAGCCAACCATTGCCGAGCGCGCCTGCCAAACCGTCCAAGCAAACGGACGCTTATCTCGGCCTTCATTACCGCCGTGATCTGTTTGCGGCCGCCACACTGGCCCCGCTGGCGCGGGCTTTGCAGATCTTTTTTGAACGGCCGCTAGCGATAGCGTTGATGACATCGGTGGCAGTTGTCCATGTGGTGGCCTATCGCCAAATCGGCTTTCCGCCCCACCTGGATATGGCGACCGTCACCTGGCCGCTTTTTTATGGCATCTTGTTGGCGAGTATTGCCATTCACGAATTGGGCCATTTGGCTGCCTGCCAACGCTGGCAATGCCCGCATGGACCTTTGGGCTTTGGGCTCTATTTCTTCAACCCGGTCTTTTATGTGGATGTCACGGCGGCTTGGCGACTCACACGCCGCCAGCGTGCGGTGGTCGATCTGGGCGGCATCTATTTGCAATTGCTCTGTGTGCCGCTGTTCTGGCTTGGCTCGCTGGTGACGCACGATCCGACCTATCTCTTTGCCATTGTTGTCACGGATCTGTTAATTCTCAGCAATTTTGAGCCCATGATGAAGTTAGACGGTTACTGGCTGTTGTCTGACCTGAGTGGCGTACCAAATCTGCACACGCGCGCGGGCGAAGCCGTGCAACGGGGGGCGCTCTGGCTGCTTTGGCGCTTGGGCCGGCGCAGTGCTCTACCCCAGGCTTCTGCGTTTAGCCAATGGTCGCCCAAAGTGCGTTGGGTCATGTTTATCTACATTGGGCTCTCGGTAGCGATCTGGCCACTGTTCATCCTGGGCATGATCCCCATGCTGGTGACGGCCATCATCACCTATCCAGCCTTGTGGCAGGCCGCATTTGTCGCCTTGGGCGAAGCCACACGAACGCATGATCTTTCCTTGCTGCCCGCCCAACTCAGCGTGTTGTTCCTGCCCACTTTGATGTTGGTTAATCTCGGCTTTTTGCTCAAAATCGCACTGGGGCGCTGGCAGAAGGCTCGCGTTGCGAAAACGATGCAGGCATCCAATCCGGCACCCATCGCACAACCGGCTTGAACGAAGTTTTCTATCA
>JBBREZ010000428.1:0-6145 GCA_038225095.1 Caldilineales bacterium | reverse complement strand
CTTCAGATTGACGATTGCTCTTATCTACGCCACCAGCGCGTAAATCGTCAATCTGAAATCGTCAATTGGAGGATGGGTACTTGAACTTAGTGCGATCATCGTCTACTATAATTGAATCCTGAATATCAAGTATCTAACATTATGCTAAATGCCAAACTGCTCATTCTGATCGCCGTCCTATTGCCGCCTAGGGCGCTTGACGTGCTAGGTAAGGTGGTAGAGGAACGAAAAATTCAAACGCCATATGGCGAGTTTGGGCCACTGGCCTTACGCGTGGCGCCCAATCAGCCAGCCGTTTGGGTGGGGCCATACACTGGATTGCCCACGCGCACCGACCCGCGCGCGACGCTGTTTGCCGCCGGCATATTGAATTTGCAACAGGTGCTGACCTGGGACGAAGGCATCGCCTTAAACCCAATTTTGCGGCGCGGCCAGACCACGGTCGCAATCGATTATATTGATTGGACGCGGCACCAGCCGGCCACTTTCTTCACCGATAAACATATGAAGATGATTGATGGGCAGACGGCAGAGCTCAATTTGCACCAGCCGCCTTTTTGCCCGCAAATGATCGCAGCGCTGTATCAAGTACTACCACAGCTACCCGAAGTCGTCTATTTGGGCGTTGACGGGCCGCGCCGCGAGACGCAGGCCGAGGCGCGCATGTTCCGGCTCTTTGGCGCCGATGTGCTCGGGTCGAATCTGACCCCAGAAGTCGCGCTGGCCAACGAGTTGGGGATCTGCTACACTGGGCTCGTCACCATCGGCGAACGGAGCGTCGACCAACCCGCAATCGAGCCACGCGGCGAATTGCGCACCGGTTTGGAAATGACGTTGCAGGCGTTGCCAGAATTTATCCGGCTTGTCGATGCATTGCCAGAATGCTCGTGTCTGAATTAAAGTTATGTAGACGAGAAAATACAAAAGGAGACTTTATGACGATAACCCACAGTTTTGAATTAATGCGTGAAGAAAAAATTAGTGAGCTAAACACACTAGCGCGCCTGTATCGCCATGTACAGACCGGCGCCGAGTTGCTTTCGATGGAAAATGACGACGAAAACAAAGTTTTTGGCGTCACCTTCCGCACACCGCCCACCGATTCTACGGGTATTGCCCATATTCTGGAGCATTGTGTCCTGGGTGGTTCGCGCAAATATCCCTTAAAAGAGCCGTTTGTACAGTTGATCAAGGGCTCGCTCAAAACTTTTCTGAATGCGATGACCTATCCAGATCGCACCGCTTATCCGGTCGCCAGCACGAACTTGCAAGATTTTTATAATTTGGTCGATGTCTATTTGGATGCGGTCTTTCACCCGTTGATCACGCCGCACCATCTGGATCAAGAAGGTTGGCACTATGAGTTGGAAAACCCGGACGCGCCACTCGTCTACAAAGGTGTGGTTTTCAATGAAATGAAGGGCGCTTATTCGTCGCCGGATAACATGCTCTATCGCTACAGCAAGCAATCGCTCTTTCCCGACAATTCCTATGGCTACGATTCGGGGGGCGATCCAAGTGAAATTCCGAACTTGAGCTATGCACAATTCAAACAGTTCCATACCACCTACTATCACCCGTCCAATGCCCGCCTCTATTTTTATGGCGATGACGATCCAGCGGAACGGCTGCGTCGCTTAGACGAAGTGCTGCGCGAATTTCAGCAGATCCAAGTCGATGGCGCGGTGGCTCTCCAACCAACGTTCGATGCGCCCAAGCGCATGGTGCACACCTATAGTGTCGATGCCGACAGCGATTCCAGCAAAAAAGCCATTGTGCAATTGAACTGGTTGTTGCCCGAAAACGACAACCCGACGCTCACCTTTGGCCTCGATTTGCTGTCTGATGCGATTGTCAGCACGCAGGCATCTCCGCTGCGCAAAGCGTTGCTGGATTCCGGCTTGGGCGAAGATGTGACCGGCGGCGGTCTGGGCGCCGGTTTGCGCCAGATGACATTTGCGGTCGGCATGAAGGGCATTCGGCTGGCAGATGCCGATCAGGTTGAAAAATTGATCCTGGACACGCTGACCAAGTTGGCGGATGAAGGGATCGAACCGGAGATGGTGGAAGCCGCACTCAATACGACCGAATTTCATTTACGTGAGAACAACACCGGTTCCTACCCGCGCGGGCTAAGCTTGATGATGCGGGCGATGAGCACCTGGCTTTATGGTCACGATCCACTGGCGCCACTGGCGTATGAAACGCCGCTGGCCGCGCTTAAAGCAAATTTGCAAGCGGATCCGCAATATTTACAAAACCTGATCCGCACCCATCTATTGCAAAACACGCACCGCACGACAATTATTTTGCAGCCCGACGCTGAATTCAACCAACGCCAGGCCGCGGCCGAAAAGGCCCAGTTAGAGACAGCCCGTGCGCACCTGAATCACGCGGATGTGCAGGCGATTATCGACAACATGCAAGATCTGAAACGCCGGCAGGAAGCACCCGATGATCCAGCCACACTGGCAGCTTTACCCATGTTGAAATTAGGCGATTTAGAGAAAACGAACAAGACAATTCCGCTTGACCTCTTTGAGGCCCACGACAGCCGCATTCTATTCCATGATCTGTTTACCAACGGCATCGTTTATCTGGATGTCGGGCTAAATATGCACACGCTGCCGCAAACGTTGCTGCCGTATGTTCACCTGTTCGGGCGCTCGCTGGTGGAAATGGGCACCGAGACCGAAGATTACGTCAAGTTGTCGCAGCGGATTGGGCGCAAAACCGGTGGCATCTCGCCTTCTACAATGGTGTCGTCGCTGCGCAAAGGCAATGATGATAACGCCGCTTGGTTCTTTCTGCACGGTAAATCCACCATGCCCCAGGCCCAAGAAATGTTGGCAATTATGCGCGATGTTCTGCTGACCGTGAAATTCGACAATCAGGAGCGCTTCCGCCAGATCGTGCTCAAGACTAAATCGCGCAGTGAATCTTCGCTCGTGCCGTCTGGGCACGGCGTGGTCAGTGGTCGTTTGCGCTCAGCCTTTAACACAGCCGACTGGGCAGCCGAGCAGATGGGCGGCTTGAGTTATCTCTTTTTCTTGCGCCAATTGGAAAAGGAGATCGAAACCAATTGGCCGAGCGTGGTCCAAAAATTGGAAGCCGTGCGCCAACATTTGCTCAATCGCAGCGGCATGCTCTGCAATGTGACGCTGGACGCCACCAATTGGGCCCGTTTCGAGCCGCAACTGCGCGACTTTTTAAATGCGCTGCCCATCACAGCACCGCAGCAGCAGCGCTGGTCACCCGCCTTTGATGCGACGCCCGAAGGACTGATCATCCCGGCGCAGGTCAACTATGTGGGCAAAGGCGCCAACATTTATGAGCTAGGCTATCGTTATCATGGCTCGATCAACGTCATCACCAATTTTATTCGCACCAGTTGGCTCTGGGAAAAGGTACGCATGCAAGGCGGCGCATATGGTGCGTTTTGCAGCTTTAGCAAACAATCTGGCATCCTGACCTTCCTTTCCTATCGTGATCCAAACCTGCTCAATACGCTCGCCATTTATGACCAGACGGCGAATATCTTGCGCACGGCGGACCTGAATGACGACGAATTAACCAAGAACATCATCGGCGCGATTGGGGGCATGGACGGCTATCAACTACCCGATGCCAAAGGCTACTCGTCACTGATGCGCAATCTGCTGGGCGAAAGCGAGGCCGATCGCCAGCAGACGCGCGATGAAATTCTTTCCACATCGGCACGCGATTTCCACGCCTTCGCCGATGTGCTCGACGCCGTGAAGGCGCAAGGCCGCGTGGTCGTCATGGGTTCGCAAGAAGCGCTCGAAGCAGCGAATGCCGAGCGGAATGGCTGGTTGAAGTTGCAGAAGGTGATGTAACTGATTGCGCAAACCGAAAGAATATAGGCCAGCATGAGTGAACAACGCCGGGAACAACGCGGTGACTTTGACAGTCCGTGGAAAGATATATTAGAGTACTATTTCGAAGAATTCATCGCATTTTTCTTTCCGCTGGCCTATACCGAAATTGACTGGACACGCGGCTATGAATTCCTGGATAAAGAACTCCAACAGGTCGTACGCGATGCGGAATTTGGGCGACGGTTCGCCGATAAGTTGATCAAAGTCTGGCGCAAGAACGGCCAGGAACAGTGGGTGTTGATCCATCTAGAAGTGCAAAGCCAGTCGGAGGTCGACTTTGGCAAACGGATGTACGTTTACAACTATCGCCTGTTTGATCGTTACGATCATCTGGTGGCGAGTTTGGCTGTTTTGGCCGATGAGCGGAGCAACTGGCGACCGAATCAATTCAGTTACAGTTTGTGGGAATGTGAAGTAAACTTCAAATTTCCCATTGTCAAGTTGATCGATTATGCGCCACAATGGGCGGTCTTAGAAGCAAGTAGCAATCCGTTCGCTGTCGTCGTCATGGCGCACTTGAAAGCGCTAGAGACCAAACGCGATCCGCAGGAACGTCAAACCTGGAAGATGATTCTAATGCGCCGGCTGTATGAACGTGGCTATCAGCGCCAGGATATTATTAATTTGTTTCACTTTACAATACCTTCGCCAATACCTTACGAACGACCAAAAATGGATATCTGATAAATATTTTGACCCACATCATTCAGAGAATCAGCTAATAACAGGATAAAAACTGCTAAAATTGAACATGTTTTGCCTTTGTCGTCCCACCAAAATTATAAGTTTCGCTCAAAACTTAATTTGGCGAAGGTATTAACTTTATTGACTGGGTCATGCAACTTCCGGCGGATTTGGACAAGCGTTTTTGGCAGCAGATGAGTGAATATGAGCAGGAGAAACAAATGCGCTATATTACGAGTGTTGAACGTATGGCACTTCAAGAAGGTCGTCAGGAAGGTCGCCAAGAGGGTTTGCAGGAAGGCAGACAAGAGGGTTTGCAGCTGGCCTTGCTGCACCTACTTCAACATCGTTTTGGAACAGTGTCCGAAGCAGTAAGGCTAAACCTCCAAGCGCTGAACGCCCAGCAATTGGATGCGTTATTTGATGTGGTTTTAACGGCGAATACAATCTCTGAATTCGTGGCCAGTTTACCACCTGTTCCCAGCGATGAGTCTAGCGCGCAAAATTAGCTTCTGAAGTCCAGGCTCATTACAATCGAGGTTAGTGGAATTGACCGAGTTCGATAGGTAAACAGGTATACAGGTCGGTATCATCTGTATACCTATTTACTTGTCTACCAAAAACAATTGATTTCCATCAACTTTTCAGTCGCAACAGGATTTTTTTATGAAATGAACAAGTTTTCTACAGTCATGGTGGCCGCCGCCCAATATGGCGTTGAATTTTTGGGGAATTGGGAGACGTACACGCAAAAACTAGCGCGTATGGTGGATGAGGCGGCGCAGCAAGGCGCGCAAATTTTGGTCTTTCCCGAATATGCCTGTCTAGAACTGGCATCACTGTTTTCAGCAGAAATTTATCGGAATGTGCATCGACAATTAGATGCCGTGCAAACATATCTGCCCGCGTTTGTCCAGCTTCACTGTGCGCTGGCGCAACAACATCATTTGTACATAGTAGCCAGCAGTTTTCCCGTTCAATTGAGCGACGATAGTTTTCGCAATCGCGCCTATTTCTGCAAGCCGGACGGCACGTATGACTTCCAAGACAAGCTGATCATGACCCGTTTTGAAAACGAAGTCTGGTACATCAGCCCTGGGGATGCGGTGAAAGTCTTTGACACCGCGTATGGGAAAGTCGGCATCACGATCTGTTATGATGCAGAATTCCCGTTGATTGCCCGACGGCAGGTGGAATTGGGTGCCAAGATAATTTTGGCCCCGAGTTGCACCGATACGGTGGCCGGTTATAACCGCGTGCGGATTGGGTGTCGCGCGCGCGCGCTGGAAAATCAATGTTATGTAGTCATGGCCCCCGTGGTTGGCGTCACGGATTGGTCACCGGCGCTGGATGTTAATATCGGGGCGGCGGGCATTTATTCACCGGTGGACGCGGGTTTTCCTGGTGACGGCGTGTTGGCGATGGGTGAGTTGAATGCCGCACAATGGGTGATTGCCGAATTGGATTTGCACAAAATTGAACAGGTGCGCCAACAGGGTGAGGTGCTCAACTATCGCGACTGGGCCAAACAAACAAGCCTGATCGATGATTTGCACTTATCA
>JBBREZ010000427.1:0-6163 GCA_038225095.1 Caldilineales bacterium | reverse complement strand
CCAATGTCCACTATAATCTGATGCTACCCAACGATCTGTGGTCGTTGGAAGTCGATCCAGCTCAGATCAGCCAGGTTTTCACCAGTTTGTTGATCAATGCCGATCAAGCGATGCCCAAGGGTGGCGTCATCCAAATCAACGCCGAAAATCTAGGGTCCGAGGCAATTTTGGATCTTCCCTTACACGCAGGCCACTATCTGCGCATCTCTGTCCACGACGAAGGCATAGGTATTCCAAAAAATCTACTAGCTCACATCTTCGAGCCTTATTTCACGACCAAAGCGAGCGCAGATGGTCTTGGGTTGGCGATGGCCTACTCGATTGTCAGTCGGCACGCTGGCCTTATTACGGTAGTGTCCGAACCAAACTGCGGTGCAACGTTCCACGTCTACCTGCCTGCCTCGGAACAAATGATTGTCGCCCCTCCTCCCGTGCCGCAGAGAGAATCTAAGCTACGACAGCATGGCAAAAAGATTCTGATGATGGATGACGAAGATTTGGTGCGTGAGGGCGCAGCCAATGTGTTGAGTCATCTAGGCTACCAAGCTGAATTTGCCAAAGATGGATCGGAAGCAGTGGCGCGCTATGAACAAGCCAAAGCCAGTGGGGAAGCTTTCGACGTTGTCATTTTAGATCTAACCATCCAAGGCGGCATGGGCGGCCAAGAGACCATTCGGCGGCTATTAGCATTCGACACCCAGGTAAAAGCCGTTGTTTCTAGCGGATATTCGCATGATCCGGTGATGGCGAACTTTCGCGAACACGGTTTTAGCGGCGTCCTGGCCAAGCCTTATACCATCGAAGAATTGAGCAATACGCTGGCGCAAGTGATCGGGGAATCACAGGAGACGTATCAATCACACCCATCATAGGAGCCATCAGCATGCCACGCTTTGAAAATCAAACGGCTATCATCACCGGTAGCGCCAAATGGAATTGGCCTGGCCACAGCACGCCGCCTCGCCAGTGAAGGGGCATTGGTGATCGACGGCGGTCAGTTGACGTTTTAAGGGCATGAAGGTAGGAACCTCACCCCCCTAGCCCCTCGCCTGAGAAAAAGCTGCTCAGAAGAGGGGGAGCCAGAGCCATGCCGTTCTCCCCTCTTCTGAAACACACTTTTCCGTTTAGGAGAGCGGGAGCCCCCTGGGCGCGGGGGTGAGGCTAAAAATCACACGTATTTCATCTCATCGACCGGCAATTAGCAGATTATCGCCGCTGCTGGCGTCGAAAAAATGCATTTTGGTGAGATTTAAGGTGGCGGATATCTTTTGTCCCTCTTGCAGCAACAGATCGGGGTTGGCACGCGCCAACAGCATGTCCGAACCCATCGCCACGCTCACAAAAACGTCCGATCCAAGCGGTTCGACTAAATCGATCACACCTTGCGGATCGCCGGTTTGGGTAGTAGCCACCGCCACATCCTCGGCCCGAATGCCGCACATCACCTTGGTGATGCCCATCACTTTGGTGGCAGCGGTTGTCTTGCTGCGCAGCAAGCTATCGCGCGCCCGCGCCGGCAACGTGTAGTGCGCAAAGCCAGTGCGCAGTTGAAGTTCGCCATTCTGGTTTTCCAGCACGCCTTCAAATAAATTCATCGGCGGGCTGCCGATAAAGCGCGCCACAAATTGATTTGCCGGGTGGTTGTAGATCGTCATCGGATCGCCCACTTGCTGCACAAGGCCGCCGCGCATGATCACAATCCGGTCGCCCATCGTCATCGCCTCGACCTGGTCATGCGTGACGTAGATCGTCGTGATGTCTAGCTGCCGTTGCAAACGGATGATCTCGCGGCGCATCTGGATGCGCAGTTGGGCGTCGAGATTGCTCAGCGGCTCGTCCATCAGAAAGAGGCGCGGCTGGCGCACAATCGCACGGCCCAGGGCCACGCGCTGGCGTTCGCCACCGGAAAGTTGGCGGATGCGCCGTTGCAGTAAATGCTCAATGCCCAATAGTTTACTGGTTTCTGTCACCCGTTTTTCAATTTCCATCTTGGTAACGCGCCGCAGTTGAAGCGGATAAGCAATATTGTCAAAGACCTTTTTATGCGGATAGAGCGCGTAATTCTGAAAGACCATCGCAATGTCACGATGGCGCGGCTCTACCTGGTTCACCACTTGGTCATCGATCAGAATTTCGCCAGACGAAACGCTTTCCAGCCCAGCCACCATCCGCAGCGTGGTAGTTTTGCCACAGCCCGACGGCCCGACGATCACCAAGAATTCGCCTTCAGCCACTTCCAGATTAACATTGTCAACGGCCAAACCTTCGCCAAAACGTTTACAGAGATTGCGACAGACGACGCGTGCCATAAAGCCTTCCTAGTTAAAGTGATTGAACGTTACGTAATGAGTGCGGAGTTGGGAATGCGGAATGCGGCGTGTGGAATGAGTGTCATTTGCTCGCACTCCTCACTTTTCACTCACTGCTACCATACCACGGGTCAACTGGTCTTGTACCAACATAAAGAGGACCACAACGACTAAGGTTGCCAGAAACGATGCCGCCATGAGCTGATGCCATTCGACCTTGAAGCGGGTCACAAACTTGAAGAGGCCGATGGTGAGCGGCAATTTATCCTGGCTTTGCAAAAAGGTCAAGGGTAGTGTGAATTCATTCCAGCCATTCATAAAACTGAAAATCGCCACGGCCACCAATCCCGGCCAGGAAAGCGGCATCACCATGCGCACCATCGCCCCCATGCGCGAATTGCCATCCATCATGGCCGCTTCTTCAATTTCGGGCGGAATCGTCATAAAGTAGCCCATCAACATCCAGGTGTTAAAGGATAAGCTGAAGATTGCGTTGAGGATAACAATCGTCAACAGATTATCCAGCATGTTCAAACTGGCAATCAGCCGAAACAAGCCTAGGATCAACACAATTGGCGGAAACATCTGGATGCCGAGCAAGAACAGGACGTAGACGCTTTTGCCGACAAAGCGATAACGGGCCAACGCATAGGCCGCCGGAATTGCTAACACGAGCGAGGCCACGGTTGAGCCCAAGCCAATCAATAAGCTGTTCCAAAAATAAGTGCCCAACGGCACCACGGTCCAGATGTCGAAATAGTTTTGGATGGTTGGCGCGCGCGGCATAAAAGTGGGCGGCGGAATGTAGACTTCCTGGCTGGTCTTAAACGAGGTGGAAACCATCACGATCAGGGGGAAGATGCTGATCAAGATCACGGGGATCAGCAGGCCAAAAATCCCGACAATTTTGAGAATGCGTGGCGTCAGCATGCTGGGCGTTTCTTTGGCAATCATGCGCCCTCCTGGGCGCCGAGCAGGCGCGTGTAAATGATACTAAAGAGCGTCAACACGACAAACAAACAGACAGAAAGCGCAAAGCCTTGGCCAAAATGGCGAAATTCAAAGGCCAATTTGTAGAGGTACGTGGCCGCAATGTCTGTACGATAGATCGGGTCGCCCTTGGTCAGAATCCAGATCACGGCAAACGAGCGGAAGGCCCAGATCACCGACAAAAGCGTCACAATCATAAAGACATTGCGCATTTGCGGCACGGTCATATCGCGAAATTCTTGCCAAGCGCCGGCACCGTCCATCTTGGCCGCATCGTAGATATGCGGCGGAATCCCTTGCAGACCGGCCAGAAAGGTGATCGTCATAAACGCCACCGAAGACCAGACTTCGACAAACATGGCGGCAGCAAAGGCCGTCCCCGGATTGCCCAGCCAGACAACGTAGTCTTTGATGATGCCGGCCTCGCTCAATAAATAGTTGAGCGAACCCATCTGGCCGTGGAAAATCCATTTCCAGGTGATGGCAGACACGGCATAGGGCATAGCCCAGGGGATTAGCAGCAGCGCCTTGGCCAGCGAGCGACCGGGGAAGTGCGTATTTAAAATCAACGCCAACGGAAAGGCGATGATCACTTCGAGCACCACCGTGCCAAAGGCAAACAGGCAGGTTTGCCGAATAATCATGGGCATGCGCTCATCGTGCGCCAGATCGATGAAGTTCTGCAAGGTGCCAAAATGCGTGGGGTGCACCATGATATCGACGTCGGAAAACGCGGTTACGATCATGTTGGCAATTGGGTAGACCAAAAAGATCGCAAACCCTAGAATGCTGGGCACGAGCAGCCAGTAGGCCAGTTGATTCTCGGTCCATTCCTCGCGCCAACGGTGCAAAAACCCAGGGCGCGCTAGCGGCGGGTTCACGGGGAGGGAGATAGCTTGATTGGCCATGATCGATGCCTTTCACAAACGAGTGCGGAGTGCGGAATGCGGAGTGCGGAATTAGGTAGCACTGACTCCGCATTCCCCACTCCGCACTCTGCACTGGTCACGTCAACTTATGCCGGGTATCGATCTCTTTCGCTGCGGCTGTCAGCGCATCTTTCACCGACATTTCGCCCAGCCAGATGTGCGCTAACGCATTGGTCACCGAGGTTTGGTCTTCGGAGCCACTGGCCGGCCATGGGGTTTGAAAGACATTGTGCGCCGTTGCCAATTCTTTCACATAGAATTCTTTGTATTTGGTCAACGGATCGTTGGGATCGATATATTTAGCATCCTTGCCCACGTCAATCCGCTCAGGGATGACGCCGCGCTGGAGCGCGAATTGCAGCCGGTTTTTAGCATTAAACATAAATTTCAACAGCTCTGCAGCTTGTTCTTTATGTTTAGATTGATTCGCCATCATCACCGCATCCGGCCAAAAGACGTTGGGATGTTTCATACCCGCCTTCGCCACCGGGATCTGGGCCAGGTCATACTTCATATCAGGCGCATCATGGCTGATAATGGTCGGCATCCACGAACCGGTTTCCAACATTGCCATCTTTTTGCCCAGGAAGAGTGGTTGTAAATCGGAATCGCGATTCGCATTCTGCGGAGAAGGTTGCGACGTTTTGTCGGTGAGCACGATGTCCGTCAAAAATTGGACAGCCGCAATGCCTTCCTCACTGGCGATGCGCGAATGACCGTCCGCCGTCCACGGCGCAAGGTCATTGCCCGCGCCGATAGCCCCGATCCAAGCATACCACCAATAATCATCCGGCCCGACGCCAAAGCCATAAACGGCTGGTGGATTCGAGATGGCCTTGGCCGCGGTCCGCACATCACCCCAGGTTTCTGGCGCTTTTAAACCTTTTTCTGTAAACAAGTCGGTGCGGTAATAGAGCCCGCGTGGGTCCAGGAAGTATGGCATGCCATAGAGCTTGCCATCCACCGTCATCGCCTTGATCCCAGATTCCCAGAAATTGTTGAGAAAGTCTTTGCCCATGAGATCATCCAGCGGCGCAGTTTCCTTGGCCGATGTAAATTCGAGGCACCATTGACCGGAGCCATTAAAGATGTCCGGCGCCTGCCCCCCGCTGATCTGCGTCAGCAACAAATTGCGGCCATCGGGCCAACCAACGACTTCTAACTTCACCGTGGCTGCGCTCTGGCTTTTGTTGAAGGCATCCATCACCGCCTGGGTGTCAGGTTGCATTCGATTGTCGTAATCCATTGCGACAAAGCGCAGTTCAGCCGGCGCTTGCGACGCGGCGCCCTGACTACCCGTTGCTGGGACGCCGGCAGGCGCAGCGCAGGCAGCGAGCACCAGTGGCGCGCTTGCCATGGCGATAACCTTCAGAAAATTACGTCGAGACAATCCACTCTTCTGGTCTTGCATATTTTTCTCCTGGGACCGTTTAAAATCTAGGATCAATATGATGTGCGGGCTTTTATTATGGACTATACCGTTAAACATTGTCAAGCAGCATCTTTTATACTAATACCTGATGTTTTATTGTAAAGTCTGCTGAGTGAGGCTCCCCCCTCACAATTTTTATCCATTTGACAAAGCATCAACCTCCAATTACGATGGCGATCTAGTGTTGAGTTGATCGCCCCAACGCCGAAAGCTCTTGGGCGGTTGTGCCAGAACGGCAAATAGGAACAGAAATTAGTAACGACGCAGGTGGAGCGGTACGTTAGGTAGACAGGTAAATAGGTAACCAGGGAGCATGCCCTATTTACGTGTTTACCTATTTACCTGTCTACACAGGGGCTGAGTAGTACGACAACGTTAAATTAGAATGCGCCAAATCGCTTCTGCTGCAAGTACGGCATGACAAACCTGCGATTTGCACCTAATTTTCAAGAGAAACGATGCTAGTGGGTTCGTCGCCATTTTGCCGTTCAAATGTTGGCGCA
>JBBREZ010000426.1:0-6163 GCA_038225095.1 Caldilineales bacterium | reverse complement strand
TCAAAGACCTGACCACCGAAAAACTCAAAGGCCAACATCACTGGAATGCCCGCATCAATACTCGCCGCTAAGATGCCAGGCGAAGGGAAGGAGCAATCTGCCTTCTTTTCCGTCACCAAACTCACGATATTGGCGCCCCCTTGCGGCCCTGGTTGTAAATCTACCTCCAAATTTTGCTGGTCAAAGTAACCAAGTTTCTTGGCTACCCACAACGGATAATCGTCCATCACCTCCAGCGTACCGCGCGGCGAAACCCAGACCACCTTTGATTTGGTGGCCGATGACGCCGCGCCCGAGCTGGCTGGTGCACCAGCTTGCGGGGCGACACAAGCCGCCGCCAATGCGCTGGCAACCGGCAAAGCGATCCCCAGCCCCACGGCGCGCGTCAAAAAGTCACGGCGCGAGATGCGACCCGCGCGCAATTGATCTTCCAATCTAACATACGCTTTGTTCATTAGTACAAGCTCCTTTGTGATTGACAAGAAACAACATGATACAAAATGATCGTGGAAGTGCGATTCAGCAACCAGTATAGTACGCACGCAAAGTTTTCAACGGATCTCTAACTTTTCTTTGCGTTCTGGCGCGCCCTCTGGGCCCCTTTGCGTGCGTAAGTCTTACCTTATGCTTCCCAACTGGCCCACTTTTTGCCAACAAAGAAAAAGAGAACATACAAACTGATGCCAATCGCGGCGATGAGCACAATGGTGGCAAAGAAAGGCTCCATGCGCGCCAGCGACGAATAGTAGACCAGGCGGCTCCCCAAGCCCTGGCCATTGCCGCCGACCATTTCAGCGCCGACCGCCGTCAACAAGCCAAAAATTCCTCCCACCATCAAGCCGACAATAATCATGGGTAGCGCCAGCGGAAAACGAATTTTGGTAAAGATTTGCAGCGTGCTTGCGCCATAGGAACGGGCGAGCGCAATTTTGGGCAAATCGGTGCGGCGGAAACCCGTGGACGAATTGATCATCACCATTGGCCCCACCGCCAACGCCACAGCCACGATGCGCGGTTCTGGTCCAAAGCCCAGTTTGAGAATTAACAAAGGCACGAGCGCAATCATCGGCGTGGTGACCAGCAAAATGATATAGGGCGTAACTAGTTTTTCGACAAAGGGAAACTGGGTGACGACGCCCGCCAATACCATGCCGATCACAGCGCCGATCAGGTAACCGGTCACCAATTCTTGGACTGTTACCAGCAGATCGGGCCACAGAATATCCCAACTGTGAATTAGCGCACCGAAAACGCCGCTGGGGGTGGGGAAAATATAGGCCGGCACTTTGAACACGCGCAACAGGATCTCAGCGCCGCCGATGATGACGACGGCCACCAGCACAATCAAGAGCGCCTCTGTGGCATTGCGCGCCGTTGGCACGTTGGTTAACGCGCTCCAATTGGCAAGCCCTTCCTGTTTGACTTTGGCATCGCTCGCTTTTTTGAATTCGGGAATTTGCTCTAACAATTGTTCGGCCATCAATCACTCCACAAAAACTTAACAAGGAACCCCAATTATTACAAAACAGCTTACGCGACTGAGCCAGCATGGATCACATCTTTAATCTGTTTGATTGATTCAATAAAGTAAGGCGAGGTTTGCATGTCCAATGTGCGTGGGCGCGGCAATTCGACGACGAATTCTTTAGCCAGCCGACCTGGGCGCGGCGTCATGATAAAAATCCGGTCGGCCATAAAGAGCGCTTCGGCAATGCTATGGGTGACGAAGGCAATCGTTTTGCGGGTTTCCGACCACAAACGCAAAAGCAACAAATTCATTTCATCACGCGTAAAGGCGTCCAAGGCGCCGAACGGCTCGTCCATCAAGATCACCGATGGGTCGAACGACAAGCAGCGCACAATCGAAGCGCGTTGCTGCATGCCGCCCGACAGTTCGCGCGGATATTTGTTCTCAAAGCCAGCCAACCCCACTTCTTCGAGTAGATGTTGGATATGCTGCTGGTATTTTTGGGGGTCAAGGCGTTTGATTTCGAAAGGAAAGAGAATGTTTTGCATCAAACTGCGCCACGGCAGCAGATTGGCTTCTTGAAAGACCATGCCGATCTCGGGACGCGGACCATTGACCGGCGTGTTGTCGAGCGTGATGGTGCCCGCTGTCAGGGGATGCAGACCACTCATCGCCCAGAGCAGCGTCGTTTTGCCGCAGCCGCTTGGGCCGAGGATGCAGACAAATTCGCCTTCGTACACGGCGGCAGAGAATTTCTCTAACGCATGGGTTTGTCCCGACCGCGTCTGATAGACCTTGGTCGCGTTTTCGATCATAATTTTCGTTTTGCCGTTTGGCGCAACCGCAGACAAGGGTTTCTCCTGGTAAGTTAAATAGACATGATTCGGCATCAGCATTCACCACTGGTAGACAAGGAGACGCCCATCAGTAGATGGGACGGCAACAGGTAGCCATCACCTATATACCTGTTTCCCTATATACCCATCTTTGTTAATCCAGATCATGTCTAATGATTAGATGACGAATAACTACGCTGCTTGTTGATTGCCGAACCACAGCTTTGGATCTTGAAAGACCATATATTCGATTGGCATGCCATGTTTTTTGACATAGGCAATGCTGAGGTTAGCGTCCACGGCAAATGGCTCGATCAGAATTTCTACACCTTCGAGGAGTTTAGGAAAATCTGCCGCCTTGACCCGGTACGCCACATGCGGCAAATGAACGACTTCCCAGCGGCAAGGCGTGTCTGCTTCAAACCGTAAAAATTCGAGTCGATATTTGTGCTTGTACGGATTGGTGACCCAGACCCGCGTCGCTTCGACCCAATCTTCGTGCGGCTGTTGCTCATCGGTGGGAATGCCAACGTGATCAAAGAGCAACTCGATTTCATGCATAGGAAGACCTCAAAACTGTAGCAAATGCGGCAATTAAACAGGTGATTTAGCGGACAAAGCTTGCCTGGAGTAAGTCAAGTAGATCGTAGCAGAAGGTTTGTAGCAAGTCAAGTAGCGATAAAAAGTGAAAAATTCTTATTCGCTATAAAATCAAGTAATGACAAATGGGTTGCGAATAGTCAGGCCTTCTATCACACGGCCATTTTGCAAATCTTCGCTGAGTAGTGTCCGGCACCCTATTTCTAATGCAGCCGTAACGACCAGTGCATCATAAAAAGAAAACCCAGTTTGTTGCTGGATCAGCAGAGCATGATCATAAAATAGCGGCGAAGGATAATGTTGGCAGAGTGGTGTCAATACAATTCTTACATATTCACGGCCCTCGGATACATTTAGAGGGCGCGCAAACCTGCGCAATGCAACGTTTAGAAACTCCTGTATAACCTGAGTGCTGATAACGCCCCGTTGGGTTTGCAACGCAGCTTCAATGCACTGACGCGCAATCTGTTGTTTGAGTGGAGCCAAGGTGTCAAATGAATAGACAAATAAGTTGGTATCAAGAAAAAAAAGGCCCGTTAGATCAGCGACGTTCATTCATTTCCTCACGGTTGAAGGTACGTCCTGCTTGGGTATGCTCAAACCGCTGCATCAATTCCCTAAACTGATCGACAGCAGCGGGTTGAGCAACATAGCGTTCCAACCATGCACGAAAAAGATCATTCAGAGTCATATTTTCTGCTGTTGCGCGACGACGCGCCTGTCGAATGATTGTTTCTTCGGCTGAGAGAGTAATATTCTTAATCATACTAAAACAGTGTACACTATTATAGGGAAAATATCAACTAGCAGATAAAGTGGTTGGAACGCACTGACATCTCAACCCGTTTCAACGGGTTTCGCATACCAGAGGGTGAATGAATTCACCCTTCTCATTTCAACGCCTAAACCAGCCGACGCTTCATAAAAATCGCGACCTCGCCGTCTGGATAATCGGCATTTGAATAATAAGAAATGTCCACGCCTTCGACCCGAAAGCCTAGCTTCCGATAAGCCTGAATCGCCGGCGCGTTGGTGTTCTGGGTTTCACAAACAAGAATCCGAAAGTTAGCGCGCCTGGCTTGTTCGGCAACGGCATCCATCAAGCGCCGGCCAATGCCCTGGCGCCGATAGGTTTCCGCCACATGAAATTCCCAGACCGCGACACTATGATTCCAGTGGTGCGGCTCGCCGATCAAAAGGCCGACCAGTTGGTGATCGTCAAAGGCCCCGAAGGAAAATTTACTTTCGAGCATTTGCGCATATCGTTGCACGGTCGCGTCGTCAAAGTGATCATAAACTTTGACGTACAATGGGTTGCGTTTCGCCAAGACCAATTCAAACGACATGTGGGTGGCCGTATCCCGGTAATCAACGACATAGTGGCGATCCGAAGTATAACCGCTGGCAATGCGCGCCAGGTCTTCAGCGGTAATCTGTGTCAGGGTCTGCACTTCAAGCATTGGCCTACCGCATGCTCTTTCCCACATTGGCGCCACTGGCTACGCGCTTGCGCTTACCAAAGGCGGTGGCCTCGCTAAATGGATGCACTACGACGTTACGGCCAACAACCACGTCTTCTGGGATCACGCTGCCCTTGCCCACCAGGGTCAGGCCAGTATTGATTTGTTCGGGCATCATTTTGTTGGGTGAATTGTCTTCGCCCTGCCCGACTTTTGCCCCTTTTTCCACAACCACTTGTTTGTCAATAATACAGCGGTCGATCACTGCGCCGGCTTCAATCACCGTATCGTTCAGCAACACGCTATCGCGCACAATCGCGCCTTCGGCCACATAGACGCCCGCCGAAAGCACACTGCGTTCGACCAAACCGTCCACCCGTGCCCCATTCGAGAGTAAATTGCCACCAATCTGGGCATGAGGGCCAATCTTGGCCGGGGCGCGCTCTTCGCTGCGCGTGTGCACCACCCATTCTGGGTCATAGAGATCAAGCGCTGGGTTTTCAGCCAGTAAACTCATATTGGCTTCCCAATAGGCCTGCACTGTGGCTACATTCGCCCAATAACCAGGAAAGGTATAGGCATAAATCGCCCGCTGCGCCTCCAACATCGCTGGCAACACCTGGCGGCCAAAGTCCACATGGTCACTGTTCATCAGTGCATCAGTTAACATGTCCCTGCGGAAAATATAAATGCCCATCGAAGCCAGGGTTTCACGCGTGCGCTGCGGTTTTTCTTGAAAATCAACAATCCGATCGTCCGCCGCAACCGAAACAATGCCATACCGATGCGTGTCATACAAGTTGACGCGATGGACAGCCACCGTCAAGTCGGCATTCGTCTGGATATGCTGGCGTAACATCGGCCGATAATCCATCAAGTAAATATGATTGCTTGCTAGAATCAGGACATGTTCTTCGTTTTGCTGGTTGACAAACTCCAAATTACGGCGCACAGCATCGGCATTGCCCTGTTGCCAGTCGCCATAAGGCCCGCCGCGATACGGCTGCAGCAACCGTACACCGCCGGTGGCGCGGTCCAAATCCCAGGGCTTGCCAATCCCAATATGATCGTTCAAGCTGCGCGGACGGTATTGGGTAAGCACCCCCACGTTATGAATTTCGCTGTTGACACAGTTGCTAAGTGGAAAATCAATCAGGCGAAATTTACCGCCAAAGGGCACCGCTGGCTCGGCGCGCCCTTCGGTTAAAACACTCAAACTCTCGCTGGAACCACCAGCCATAATCATGGCAAATGCGCGTGTCATGGGTAACCTCGAAGTTTTGATAGGGAAGCTTGTAGGAAGGTAGACGGGGGTGCATTTCAGTTTTAGGGTAGACCCGCGTGCATCGCGCCGGCCAGGATCAGATTCGTGAGCGAGCAAGCGGTGGCCGGTGCAACGCACGCTCGTGGTGGCCGCAACTCACCCTAAAACTGATATACACCCGGTAGACGGTAGAAAGTAGACGGTAGACGGTAGTAGGTGTAAAATGTTGTGTGCTACTT
Source organism: Caldilineales bacterium (assembly GCA_038225095.1). GTDB lineage: Bacteria > Chloroflexota > Anaerolineae > Caldilineales > Caldilineaceae > JAPLGZ01. The sequence goes on along the minus strand of JBBREZ010000426.1, from coordinate 296 downwards.
TCTACCGTCTACCTTCCTTTCACACCGTCTCACCGTCGGCAACAATTTTGTTGGTTGGGAAATCTGGCTCATCACAATTGCTGTTGATCAACACATTGCGGCCAATCTGAACACCGTCGGGCAGGCGCGCATTTTTGCCGATCACGGTGATGCCATGGCTAAGTTTGTCGGGCAGGCGCGCGTTGACAATCTTTTCGTCACCCTGGCCCACAATCGCGCCAGCGCCAATCACGGCCTGTTTATCGACGATCACTTTATCGAGTAGCGCCCCGGGCCCCACCCAGGTATCATTCATG
>JBBREZ010000425.1:0-6163 GCA_038225095.1 Caldilineales bacterium | reverse complement strand
GATTAACGCTACTTTTTCAATATTAATTATGGGTAAAGCTAAGTACCAGAGGAGGGCGGGAATTGATCAGGGGTAGACGAAGCTACTTGTTCTGCCCGACCAACGGCTCCCTCCCTTACCAGGGGAGGGCAGGGGTGGGGTTCTGGTTACGCTTACTGATAATTTTTTACGAAGGAGTTTTATCATGTTAAACAGTTCATTATCCAATCAAAATCAACCAGACTTTGATCTAAAGTCGGTGCTCACAGACGGCAAGTTACGCGGGCTGTGGCGCCTGATGACGGGGTTCCAACTTACTTATGCGGGCGCGACCCTCAGCCTGGGGCTGAGTGCGCTGGCGAATACGGCCACCTTCTTGTTGTTGCGCTACTTTATTGACGATTATCTGGGCGGCAAAGCGAATATAGGTTTGCTGCTCATCCTAGGCGGTTTCTTGGGATTGGCGCTGCTGCAAGGTGGCTTCACGTTCCTCAGCCGGACCCTGGCTGCGCGCACGGCGGAAGGGGTCGTGGTGCGGTTGCGCAACTATTTGTACGACCATATTCAACGCTTAAGCTTCACGTATCACGACAAGACCCAAACCGGTGATTTGATGCAACGATCCACGTCGGATGTAGACACGATTCGCCGTTTCTTTGCCGACCAAGCGATTGATAGTGGTCGCGTTACGTTGCTCTTCTTGATCAACTTTGGCGCTTTGCTTTACTTAAACGTGAAGCTGGCGTTGATCTCCGTGATCGTTGTGCCCGTTGTGGTGATTGTCTCATATTTCTTCTTCAAGCGGATGGGGAAGCTCTACGAAAAGTATCAGGAGGCCGAATCGAAGCTCTCGACCACCTTGCAGGAGAATCTGAGTGGCGTACGCGTGGTCAAAGCTTTTGCCCGCCAACGCTACGAAGAAGACAAGTTCGATAAAATCAACCAGGAAAAGTATGTGCGCGGCAAGCAATTGCTCAACATGCACGCCGCCTTCTGGCCAGTCACGGATATTCTATGCAGCATCCAGATGTTGGCTGGCTTCGCCGTCGGCGCGACGATGGCGATCAATGGGACGATCACAGTGGGCACCTATCTGGCCTTTGCCGGTCTGATCGTCGGGATCATCATGCCGATCCGTAATTTGGGCCGTTTGATCGTGCATATGTCGGAAGGCCTGGTCTCGTTTGGGCGCCTCTGTGAGGTGCTTAAACAAGCGCGCGAGCCGGTTGTCGAGGGCATGCACCAACGGCCAGGCAAGCTCCAGGGCGAACTGTTCTTCGATAACGTGAGCTTTACGTACAATGCCGATGACGAACCCGTCTTGCAGAATATCTCGTTCCGGGTTAAGCCAGGGCAACGGGTGGCGTTGCTCGGTTCGACTGGTTCCGGCAAGACCTCATTGGTCAATTTGCTGCCCCGTTTCTATGATTATACGGGTGGGTGCATCTTGCTGGACGGCGTAGAGTTAAAGGAGTACAACCGCCACTATCTGCGCCAACAGATTGGCATTGTCGAGCAGGAGCCATTCCTCTTCTCGCGCACGGTGCGCGAGAACATCACCTATGGGGTGGAGCGCACCGTTTCGCAAGCAGAGGTAGAGGATGCGGCCCAAGCGGCAGCGATTCATGACGTGATCGTCACCAAGCTGCCAGCAGGTTATGACACCCTCGTGGGTGAAAAGGGCATCACGCTTTCGGGCGGCCAAAAGCAACGGGTGGCATTGGCGCGCACCTTGCTCAAAGACCCGCGCATCTTAATTCTGGACGACTCAACGTCGTCCGTGGATACCGAGACCGAGGCGTTGATCCGGCTCGCCTTAGAGGATTTGATGAAAAACCGCACGACTTTCATCATTGCCCATCGCATTCAAACCGTGATGGACGCAGACTTGATTCTAGTCATGAGCCACGGGCGCATTGTGCAGCGCGGCAAGCATGCCGAATTGCTGGCGCAGGATGGCTTTTATCGAAAAATTTATGAAGCACAGACGCGCATTGAGCAAGCGTTGGAACAAGAGCTCACACAGGCCGCGCGTCTGGAAATGGCACAAGTTAACTAAGCAGGCTGCCAATGGTGAATTGTGAATAGATCATTGTCAATTAGCCATTAGCAGCCTGCACAAACTGGAGATAAACATGTCTAATCAAATTGAATTCGACGAAGAAGAATTCGCCACCCAGTTCAATGGCCAGACGGTGCTGCGCATCTTGGCCCAACTGAAGCCATACTGGGTGTGGGTGTTGGCCTTTTTGGCGGCGACCGGGGTGGTTGCGTTTACGGACGGATATTTTACCTATCTGAGCAAACGCATGATCGATGAAGGCATTGTGGCGCGCAACAAAGCTGCGCTCTACCACTTGATCACGCTCTACGGGTCGCTGGTTGTGGTGCAGGCGATCTTCGTCTTTGCCTTTATCTATCTGACCGGTCTGCTGGGTGAACGGGTGCGCTACGACTTGCGCAAGGTGATGTTCAATCACTTGCAGAAGTTGTCACTCTCTTATTACAACCGGACGCCCGTGGGCTGGATCATGTCGCGCGTGACGTCGGACAGTGAGCGCGTGGCAGAATTAGTGACCTGGGGTCTGATGGATGTGACCTTGAGCACGCTGAACATTGCGATGGCGGTCTACTTTATGCTGCGCATCAACTGGCCACTGGCATTGATCGTCTTTGCGATTATCCCGGTGATCATCGTGGTTGCCACGCTGTTCCAAAAGAAAATTATCACCGAATATCGTACAGTTCGTAAAATCAATTCAAAGATTACGGGCACGTACAACGAAAATATCACTGGGGTGCGTGTGATCAAGGCGTTGGATCGAGAAAACAAGAATTTGGAGGAATTCAGGGATCTTTCGGGCGAGATGTACAGCGCCAGCTACCGCGCCGCCCGGCTGTCGGCGCTCTTCTTGCCCACCGTGCAGATTATTAGCGCATTGGCGGTTGGGGCGATTATTTGGTTCAGCGGTTCACAAGCCAAAGTCAACAGCATCAGCATTGGGGGGATTCAAGCCTTCATTTCGTACGTATTGATGATGATCTGGCCGGTGCAGGACATGGCACGCGTCTTTGCGGAAATGCAACAGGCGATTGCGTCGGGCGAGCGCATCTTCTCGCTGATCGACGCCCAGCCGGAAATCGTTGACAAGCCGGATGCGACCGACCCAGGCACCCTACGCGGTGACATTGTCTTCGACCATGTCGATTTCTACTATGAAGATGAAATGGACAAACCAGTGTTGCGCGACTTTAGCTTGCAGGTGAAACAAGGTGAGACGATTGCGCTTGTGGGCGCAACAGGCAGCGGCAAATCGACGATTGTCAACTTGCTTTGTCGCTTCTTCGAGCCAAAACGCGGTGTGATCACGATCAATAATTATGACTACACGCAAATGACGCAGCACGCGATCCAATCACGGATTGGGATGGTGTTGCAGACACCGCATCTCTTCTCGGGCACGATCCGCGAGAACATTCGCTACGGGCGGTTAGATGCGACTGATGCCGAAGTCGAAATGGCGGCCACGGTCGCCGGCGCGCATGAGTTCATTCTGACGCTGGAAAAGCAGTACGCCGAAGAAGTGGGCGAAGGCGGTGTGCGCTTGTCGGTCGGTCAGAAACAGCTGATCAGCCTGGCGCGTGCGGTGCTGGCCGAGCCAGACATCTTCATCATGGACGAGGCGACTAGTTCAGTGGACACGCTGACCGAGGCGTTGATCCAGAAAGGGATGGATGCCCTCATGGCAGGCCGGACCAGCTTTGTGATTGCGCATCGGCTCTCGACCATTCGTAACGCCAGCCGCATTATCGTGCTCGACAACGGGCAGATCGAAGAGCTCGGCACGCACGCCGAGTTGCTGCGCAAGAACGGTCATTACTACCGGCTCTACACGCAGCAGTTCCGCCAAGAGATGGAAGTGGAACTCGATCCGTGGGCCAAACAGGCAGCCAAGGCGAAGGAACAAGCAAAGGAGATTGGCCCATTGCCGGAGCAGCAGGCGGTGGCCGTGGGTAATTAAGTGAGGAAGGGTTGTCAGCAGACTATGCCTACAAATGAGCATAATCTGCTGACAACCCTTTGTCCAAGCGTTGATTCTACTATACGCAAGTCAACTTGAAAACCGGAGTTTGATAAAGCTGACAAACCAGTCACGAATGACGCGAATGAGACGAATGGTTTTCGTGCCATTCGCAAAATTCGGGCCAAAAAAATCCGGTTTTCAGCTTGTACGCCGTATAGAGGTGTACTTTACTCTATTATTGCGCAGATTTTTCTCGATTAAAACGAACAAAGCTGCGTTCATCCAGGGTTAAATTGTGCTTGGTGATCAAAGCTTCGATCCGATTTTCGGCAATCTCCTGCTCGATCTCGGCCTGATGATCCAGATAATAGCTGAGCGCATCGTAGATGGCGGCAGGGTTTACGTGAGGATATGCCTGGACCATTTCATCGACAAGATCGCCGGCTTTGTACAATTGAGCAATCTGGCGCACAGAAATCCGTATATCTTTGATAAGCGGTCGGCCACCACAGACACCCAGTGTGCGAACGATATAGGGGTGTTCGGTTTGATATACTTCTAGGGTCGCTAAAGTTTGGATAGGCATGATTTGTCCTCTGCTCGCTGTGATGACTAGCAATAGCCAGTCGATTACGCGTGTAGCGTTCACAGTTCGTTATAGGGAAACTGGTACAAGACCAAGACTGACTTTGATCGCCTCATCGACCTGATTCATCGTTTGTGGGGTAACATGTCCCCAATGCCGCCCAAGTCGTGTGCGGTCAATCGTACGAATTTGATTAAGGAGGATAATTGAATCGTTGGTTAACCCACCTTCTGGGGCTTTGATCAGGACATTGACATCAAACCGACTATAGGCACCGGTTGTGATCGCCGCTACAATAATCGTGGGACTGTAGCGATTGCCGATATCATTTTGAATCACCAACGCAGGCCGAACTTTGCCTTGTTCAGAACCACGCACTGGCTCAAAATCGACCAAGAAGATATCACCGCGCAGAACTGGTGCGCGAACTTGCGTTGTCATTTGTGTTATCCTCTTCTTGATTGGCAGGGGCATATTTGAGCCAGACTTCATCTTCCAACATTGACCATTCAGCGGCTATCTCGGCATCCGCCGCCGCGTTGGCTTGGTAACCGGCAATTAAGCGCTCGCGTAAGGTTCTACGTTGTTTTTCGGCAATAAAGAATTCTATTGCTTCGGCAATAAATTGGCTCTGCTGCCGTGGCGCCGCCAAGGTGCGCACAACCTTCATCAAATCGAGTGGCAGGGTCAATGTTACTTTTTCTTTTACGCTCATGGTTATGTTGTACCTCCCTAAATACGGTATTTCCGCTGTGTAAACATACAGCAGGATTATACAGTCAGTGAATGGTGTCCGTCAAGCTGATAGAAAGGATTACCCTATTTCATGTCACAATCCGCATTAAGTCCTGTCAACATCGAAACCGTTGATCAGATTCAAGAAAATCTGATCGCCTACTTTCGCCTATTTGCCGATCTGCCGGGCATCACCTTTGTTGAAGAGGATGTTACCTGGATTGTGAGCGGCAAAGGGGTGCCAGGAAATCATGTCCTGCAAGCCCAAATGCCCAGCAATTCAGTTGATCAGCAGATCGACGAAACGATCAGCCAAATCGGTCGGTTCACTGACCAGATTGACTGGTATGTCTTTCCCAGTTGCCAACCGGTTGCCCTCGGCGAACGGATGGCAGCGCGTGGGTTGGCTGGCGGGCCGGATGGTGCGTGGGCATTGGTTGGTAAAATCGGCGGCCCCGGCGGCAACTGGCTGCTGGCCGATCTGACCGACCTGCCTAGTGTGCCGCCGGTGTCTGATCGGTTTTACGTCGAAACCGTGCGTGACCAACCAATGCTGGCGACGTGGCTACAGGTCTCCTTGACCGGCTTTGGTCATACGCTTCCTGCACCGGACAGGCTAGAAGCAAATCCCTTCTACGCGGCCTACGCACGCCACGGCTTTGGCGCAGATGCGTGCTCGCTGCGCTACATCGGCTATCTGGATGACCAACCGGTCACCGCGTCCACCCTCTTATTGGCAGGCGGCATTGCCGGCCTCTTCGATATTTCCACGCCGCCCACCTTCCGGCGGCAGGGCTTCGGCAGTGCGATCACTTGGGCTATGATGCAGGAGGCGCAA
>JBBREZ010000424.1:0-6179 GCA_038225095.1 Caldilineales bacterium | reverse complement strand
TCATCTTGCAGGCGCTCCCAATCACCCCGGTGATCCTTGAGGTGTGGTGCGGGCAATTCCACGTAATACAGCCGCATGATCGGGTCAACCGTCAGCGGTCGATCCACACCCGCTGCCTTGCGCACGACTTGTTTGCGTGTCTGGCTCTCTTCGGGCACGCGGATCACCACATCGCCGGTCACCTGACAGGCGCAGCTCATGCGCGCGCCGGGTTCAAAGTTATAGCGTTCAGCGTATTTCAGCTCGCGTTCACCCGGCGGCGTCAGATGCGCGGGGTCGGATCTAACACCAAATTTGGCAAAGTCACCAGCTTCGACAAAAATCTTACACTTACGGCAGGTCTGATGGCCGCCACAGATCGATTCAATTTCCACGCCCATCCGGCGCGCCGCCTCGAGCAGCGTCATGCCGGTGGGGATTTCGCCCTGACGACCGCTGGGTTGGAAGATGACTTTGGCCGTGCCATTAGCCACGACTGGCGTTGTAGCACTGGTGACTGGATCTGGTGTTGGCTGCCCGTTCTGGTTCAAGCTAATTTGTGTATTCAATAGTTTCTTCAATTTATAGCTGGCAACGATGGTCAGGCATACGCGGTTCCCCGCCTGTACTATTTGTTATTATACCGCTGGAAGTTGATCCAAACCAACTCGGCTAGGCGCAGCGCAGTAAAAGATAGTATAGGCCACTGGCAAAAAAAACGGATCCCTCTATGAAGGATCCGGAAACTGTGGGATTGATATGGCTACTTTTACGGCTGACAACTCGAAATTGGTGTGATACTAGCTGCGCCCATCAGCCATCGAATGCCTGGGCTAAACTCTTCAGGCATAAATTGGGGGTTCCTGATGATGGCATAACTGCCCTCAGCAGGTAGCTTGCCTAAGCCTACTTCATCAAAAAACCACAATTCACTAGAATTAGCCAACTGAAATCCTGGATATCGGTCGATGCCCTGTCGAAACCAGACAAATTGACCACAGAACTTGTTGTTTTCCATGATAAGTGGCAGATAGATATGAACAAATGGAAGCACCGTCTCAATTCTGTCGGGTTCCCGATACACGTCAATATGACCATCTGCCTCAAAATCATACGCCAGCATAAAGGTGGTATCTATTGAGTTGAGCGTAGCCAGCATTCCTTGTGACACTGGCGCATTTTCGTGCGTAACAAGCGTGCCCGTGCCGTCCGAATGCACAAAGCCAGTAGCCAGGGTCATTGAACCTTTCGCGTACCCTACTACTTGCACCTGAACAGCATCCAGCCCCGGATAGATGACGATCCGCTTTTCACCGATGGCAACGACATGCGAGCCAGGGATTTCTTCAGTGATTTCACCATTCGCAAGAAAGCCGGCGCGCTGACCCTGGCTGTTAGTTACAAGGGGGTAGACCGGCGAACCTGTTGTAACAAACTGACTAGCCCACTTCGCAGGGTCAAACACACCCTGTGCAATGAGCCTCAGGATCTGTAGTGTATATTCATTAAGACAATCAATGACGTCAAACTCTCGCTCGATCGTAATTTTTATAGGATCAGGGTTTTGGGGGAACGGGGGTGTTAGAACAGAATCCGGGATAAGTGTGATAAATAGTTCACCATCTTGAACTATTTTGAAAAAGCCAAACGCGGCAATCCGTACATCATTTGCCTGGCCGCCTGCCACTATTGCTGGAAGGGCATCGGTTATAATGTGGGGTACGACGCCCTTTTCCACATCATTGCCATTCTTCCTTACTACCCATTGAACAGTATATTGCCCACCCGCAAAGTTGGTTTGGCCATTGTTTGTCAATTGGATATGGACTTCTTTGGCTTGACATGTTTTGACATTTAATACAGCATTCTTATCTGGATAACCCAAAAATGCAGCGTCGGTCAAGGTAAAGTCGGACACAGCAACAGCCGCAATGGGGCGCGGTGTCGGACTTGCTGTCGCAGTGGGCGTAGGTGTGGGCAGTGTATCGATGAAATTTAGGCCTGGTGAGTTTGGTGGTACGGCAACCGTTTGTGAGGCAGGTGAAAAAGTATAGCCAGCCCTGCTGGCGGTTAGAACATAGGTTCCTGGTAACAGATCGAGGAGGCCATAGCCACCGTCCGATTTCGTAATAACAGTGTGTCCGGCATTGTCAGAGATGGTTACGCCCTCGATAGGATTGTTATTCGCGTTGGTCACTCGCCCAGAAATGAAGGAAAGGGGCGGTGATGTCGGTGTAGGCGGTATATTTCCCGCTACATCAAGCTTTACATCGTCAATCATCATGCCGACATCGGTGACGCTGCTGTTGGTTTGAAACTCGAAACCGATGTATACTTGGCTTTGACCAAGCCGACTATTCAGATCAAGGGTAAATTTAAAGTACCCGTTCGTTTCGGGGCCACCTTCCCAGTAACCACAGAAGTACTGACCCTTGGAAAACTGTTGACCATCGATAGAGCTTGCCACATACATTCGATCTGCTGTGCAATTTGGCTGTACTTCCGTACTCCCCCAAAAATAAAAGGTTAAACTGGCGCTTGTTGCCTGGCTAAGGTCGAACGGGCCATAGATAGCCCAGGTGTCAAGGTTATTAGGATACTGATCACCACAGTGGAGCTGACCCCCTTTATTCCCGATGCCAGTAGACCAGGCCGCATAAAGCCCATTGTAAGGATGGCAATCCTGCCTGCCCCATAGATAATCATTGGCCGGATTCGACTTGTCTTCAATCAACCAACCAGAATTCGTCACCGGCCATGGATTTTCGAAATTTTCATTCATCGGGATAGCGGCTTGGGGAGCTTGCATCCGGGCTGCCTCTACCAGTGGACGAACCACCGTTACATCCGCTACGGTCAGCCGTTGGACAGAAGATGGGGCTGTGTTGCTACTTTGCTCAAGCCCCTGTGCAGATGAAACAGCAACTAAATAAATCATGCTGCCGACTACCAGCAACGACCATATCATTAAATCCAGTAAGCGGAGGTTCATCATGAACCTCCTTGTATTACGCTCCGCAACTCGAAACCAAGTCATAGAAGACACCCCGATCAACCAGTGGATGGCTGGAGAAAATTTTCATGCGGGTACAGGATCAATAAGACGGTGCTCATCAGGAAAGCAAAGCGGCGACGATTCATCATGAGCCTCCTTATGCACCACCGTACTCACATAACGGTTTTGATTAAATTTTCATATTATCACTCAGGTTGCTGTTGCACCACAGGCTATTCGTAGTTCAAGCGACCGGCGCAAGGCATTTCGGACAAAACTCACTGACCCTAGGCAGTTCAGTACCACATTCACGACAATTGCGCCTTGAGCCACTCGCTGATCTTGAAGGCGGTGTAATTGAGCCCAATTTGATCACAGGAGGCGGATAGGAAGAAGGAGCGGGAATCTGAGCAGTGCCAGATGTCGGAAGAGCGATTTGTTCACTGATGGATAACTTACCCTCTGCCAGTTTTCGTGTGTTCTCTTCAAAGGCAAGCTGACAAAGCGCGAGTTGCGCTTGTAATTTCAATTGAAAGGCTCGCGTTTGACCAATCATATAACCAATAAAGCCGACAACAACTGCGCCGATGACAGCGGCTTCTGTAGATATGAGTGATCCTCCTCCGCCACCAATCACAACACCACTGATTGTAAATATGATGAGCATGGAATTGGCTTGATCGTACAGGGACTGGACAAACTGAACTATGACACTGGAATCATAACGAACCATTTGTCTCTCCTCTCTGCACCTTACGGGTTACTGTTTTGGGGCTTCTGTCATCAACCCCAGCGAAAATTAGTAAGTTTAGGCCTGATAGAGGTTGATAAATTCCCAAAATATAATATACTTTGTCTATCGATTTCCATCATTCAGTTAAATAATCTTATGATCTTCTAATAGACAAAGCAAATAAAATTTGCACAATCGTAGGCACCCAGTGGGTACATTATTTGTGTCATGTTTAAATGGTTTCTCTATAAGTTAGAAAATGGCTGAAAATTTCCTATCCCTTATCAAAACAGAAAATTACAGTAGCGCCTAAAGTGACCAGCATTTACGCACAGATCCTTTGGTGATCCACGTTCGTTGCACTATAGAGTGGCGGTTGCGTTGTGTACAGACATTGTAAAATCAAAAAGCTACTGACAACCTATTCAATCTCTATTGTCTTTTGATTTTCTCGCTTTTTCTTGCGCGTTGCGGTCAGGCGTTTCTAAGGGAGCCCGTTTTGAGGAAACCACGTTCATACCTAAGCATAGCGTATATGCTGCCGCCTTGCAACCCTCTAATGTTGCTTTGAGCAACATCCTTTCCTAGATTTGGATGATACACAATGAGGTGATCCAATGCGCGCGATCGTTCCCCCAGATCAAGAGCAAGCCAGACAGATTATCCGCAATTGGTTAACCGTGCAGAGCCGTAGTTTGCGCAATTTGGCGCAGGAAGCTGGCCTCCAACCGAGTGTGATTTCCAGATTCCTGAACGGGACAACCACCCTAGAGGCAGGTTCAGCGCTGAAGTTGTATGCTGTGATGCAGCAGAACTTGCATCCATTCGACCGCAAAAACTTCATCGAAACAACCGGGTTGCTACCACTAGCGACGGCCTTCAGCCGTGACGCGCTGTTCGCCATCGATCTAAATACACCACCGTATGAAGTGGGCAGTCGGCTGATGGTGACCGGGCTTGATCTCTATAATCACGCCGCCTATGAAGGCGCCATCCCACTGTTTCGCAGAGTGGCGGAGGTGCTGGGCAGTGGTTCAAGTCAAGCGGCCTTTGCTACGTGTATGATTGCGCAAACGTTCATCAATCGCGGTGACTTTCAGAAAGCGCGGGCAGAAGCGATTGGGGTGCAAAATACCTATGGTGCCGTGATGGACCCAGAAACCAAAGCTGACTTGTATCGCATTCTGAACTGGGTGGATTATTATCAAGGCCATTATGCGCAAGCGGAACAATGGTTGCGCAAACGCATCAAGCTCGGCGCAGAGGCGGGGATCGAACGGTTCCAGAATACACATTTTTTAGGCAGAACTTATTACGATTTGGGCTGTCGCTGCCAGGGGACGCAAGAAGCCAGCCGTCTTTTCCACCAAGCAGTGCAATGCTTTGAACAATCTTACCAAATCCACCTGCGCTGGGGCAACGAACACAACAAGGCTTTTGATCTCTTTCGCAAAGCGCAAGTCCTCCACATGCAACACAATGCAGCAGACGCAAAAAAGCTACGCACCCGAGCGCGCCAGATGTTTAATGATCATTCGGTAGGCGGAACCATAGCCATGCTCAATATCGAACTGGAAGAGGCGAAGCTGCTGCTTGACGAGGGCAACCTGAAGCGTGCCAACCGGAAGGCCGAGGAAACATTAAAAGGCTGGGCGCACGTCAAATATGCTAAGGGTGTGGGCGACTCGCTTAAAATTTTAGGTGAACTAGCGTATATGCAAGGCGACGTGGATCGCGCACTTGAAATACTGGCGACTCGATTGTGTATTTACCCTTATGATGATCACCCAAGCAACCAGCAAGTATGGGACGAGGTGAATAGCATCAATCGAGAAATCGTACGCCGGGAAGGCCGAAAGTTCCATCAGAAAGTGGTGCAGCGGCTCACGACAGGAGCCAAGCAGCGCCGGGGTTATTTCGCTTATCTTGAGCACGTTGTGGCTGATCGCAGTACAGAGATTGTGCGTGTTCTCAACCGATTACAGGCAGAATCCGCGTAAAATCATTTTGTTCAGCCTACAAACAAGCTTATAAGCAAAAAAGGAGCAGGAACAAATGTAATCCTTGTTCCTGCTCCTTTTACAGCCAGTCCAACTGATAGACAAAACAAATAAAATTCATCTATTCCGTAGGCACTCTGTAGGAATTTTATTTGTTTTGTCTATCAGCTACCCTGGATTGCCGTCTGGCTATTCACAAGCCGGAGACCGGTATCAATGCCTGTGGTCGACGCAATCCAACTGGCGAAGCTGTCCACGCGTGTGTAAACGCCGAATAGTCCTGGTTGGGCACAGCCTTTGCCCCAACTGACAATCCCAATTTGTACCCAGCTTTTTGTCTGTGCGTCCCATGTATTTAATGGGCCACCGCTATCACCGGTGCAGGCGTCAATCCCACCTTTGGCATAACCGGCGCAAAGGGTATTCGAGCTGACGTTGAGGCCGATATTGGCGTAGGCGGCTTTACAAGTAG
>JBBREZ010000423.1:0-6192 GCA_038225095.1 Caldilineales bacterium | reverse complement strand
GTTCGGCTGAGGCTCACCTCGAAGCGTCGAAGCCTGTTGACCAGCAGGGCTGGCTTATTCCCGATAATGTCTACTGATTATTGACGCCGTGTGGCCCTTATGGTAGGCTGATTTTTCCATGAGTAACCCGAACGAATTGACAGGAATTTACAGAAAGTAGCCGTATGACAGAGAAATTGACGCCTGTGCGTGTGCGTTTTGCCCCCAGCCCCACTGGTTATTTGCACTTGGGTGGTTTGCGTACGGCGCTCTTTGATTGGCTCTATGCTCGCCACACCGGTGGCCAATTTATTTTGCGCATCGAAGATACCGACCAGAAACGGTATAATCCAGAGAGCGTAGATTTTCTCATGCGCGGTCTGCGTTGGTTGGGCTTGGATTGGGATGAAGGCCCCGACAAAGGTGGCCCCTATGCACCCTATGTGCAAAGTGAGCGCAAGCCGATCTATCGTCAGTATGCCGAACAGTTGGTGGCTAGCGGTTATGCCTATAAATGTTATACACCGGTGGAAGAGTGGGAAGAAGATTCGCCAGAAGAGGTCGAGGCCGAGGCAACGCCCGTCCAGCGTAAGCCGTATGACCGGCATGATCGCTTCTTGCCCGCCGAACAACGCGCCGCACTAGAAGCACAAGGCCGACCATATGCGATCCGCTTTGCTGCGCCGCTGGAAGGCACGACCACAGTGGATGATCTGTTGCGCGGCGCGATTACCTGGAAAAATAATACCCTGGTTGACTCCGTCATCCTCAAAAGTGACGGCATGCCCACGTATCATCTGGCGATGGTGGTGGACGATCACTTGATGCAGATCTCGCATGTGTTACGGGGCGAGGAGTGGTTGCCGTCTGCGCCGATCCACAAACTCCTGTTTGATGCCTTTGGCTGGGCCATGCCCCAGATGGTACATTTGCCGGTCATTCTGAACCCAAATGGCAAGGGTAAGATGAGCAAGCGCAAGCAGGTGGTTGACGGTAAGGAATATCTGGCGCTTGTCCACGAATTTATGGAGGCTGGCTATCTGCCTGAGGCCGTATTTAACTTTCTCGCTAATGTTGGGTGGAATTTCGATGCTGAACGCGAGGTATTTACCAAAGCAGAAGCGATTGTGCGCTTCGAACTCCAAGATATTACCCCAAAACCAGCGGCGCTGCCCTATGCCAAGTTAGAATGGCTCAATGGTGTTTACATCCGCGAGCTAAGCCCGAATGAACTTCATCTCCGTTTGGCGCCTGTGTTGAGCAAGCAACTCGGCATCGACGAAGAGACATTGCGCCACAGTGAGCAGTTGTCAGAATTGACGCCACTGATTCAAGAGCGCATTAAACTGCTGACCGAAGCCGCGCAATTTGTGGATTGGGCGTTTGTCAGCGCCGATGCCATTCATCCCGCGCCGAAATTGTTGATCGACAAAAAATTGACCGTTGAACAGACGTTAGCAGTCCTAGCCGCGGGCATTGAAGTCTTAACTACAGAAGCGTTCACGGTCAAAGGGTTAGAAGTCGCTTTTCGCACCCAGGCAGAAAAAATGGGGATCAAAGTTGGCCCATTCTTAACGTCATTCCGCGTGGCGATCACAGGCAAGACAATTTCCCCACCGCTCTTCGAGAGCATGGTGGTGTTAGGGCGCGATGAGACAATTTTACGCCTGCGCAATGCGCTGAATACGTTGCAAGCCTATGCGTTGCAGACGGCATAACAGCTTGTTGGATAATCATCTGTGAGCTTGCAGCGCGGATAATTAGTGCTGCCAACTTACGGAAAAAAAATTGGCGACCCCAACTAGTGTGTTGTCAAGCATGAAATGATAGATGACTTGTCGTGACAACTTTAGTTGTTCTTGGTCGCACACCGACTAAAGTCGTCACGACGAACTACTCAAATTAGCCTTGACAACACACTAGCTGATTTCAAATCAGCGTTACACCCACGTTTTGCAGATCCAGGGTAGGACTACGGAATGCGAAGCCCCAATCGATTGATGATAGCTTGAATTGTCGGCGGCGCAACGGTATGCTTGCGCACGGATATTCGAATTTAGCCGGCTGCCCCAGCAGCATATTGCTGTAATAGCTGCAAGTTTCTGAGATTCACTTTCCGGAACACATACATAAGATCCCCGATCAGCGGCACGGCGCCCACGACAAAGTTAAGCGCAATATTGCCCAGCATTTGCAGGATAATCGAAGCTGGTACTTCCAACTGAAAGGCGATCCAAACGATATACAAGGATAAGATGGCATCAATGATATCGCCGATGCCTGGGATTAAATTGATTAAGGCACTGATCCCAAATCGATAGGGTCCGACTTGGAAGCGATTATCGAGCAAATTCGCCAGCCGAGTCGCTACTTTTAAATGATGGTTCATCACGTGTTCCTCTCCAATGTCTTTGTGCACAGGCAATGCGCCTGGTGCAATTGATCAATTAGCCTTCAGTATGGGAGGTTGTACACGCACCATCTGTAACCATCGGCACAGCTAATGCAAAAATAAGCGCTGCGTACGTATAAGCCGTAGATTGCCTCTAAAAGCCCTTAGTTTTTCAGCAAAGAAGCCTGATAGAGAAAACATTTAAACTGCATACGATGTGGAGGCAGCATGCTCTAATGCTGCCTCCGCGTTTGTCTTTAATTTGTTTTCTCTATGAGCATCCGCCATCAGGGCAGATTTTAGTTGCGCGGCGTGTCCGGCTCTATAGCTCAACCATCTGGTCTAAGGCGGATGAGCAATCGCAATGCCTTGATGGAAGTTGCTAGGACTGACCGTCATCGCCTGTCTTATGATACAAGCCGTTATGAAGCAGACTGCCGTTTTTGGCGTCGCTGCCGAGCCATTCGCAAGCGGATGGCAGAATTGCACAAGACTGCATTATGGGCGTCATTCTTGATCCAGTTCATCACGCAATGTACGGAGCGTTCGGCGTGCTGACTTTGCTCGCGCTCTGGCCCGAACGACTTAGGCCATTCCAAATAAATCAGGATACGGACTGGGCCTATTGCGCCCAGAGGGCACCCGCCTGACCAGACGTTCGACGGTCTTCGGCAAGCTCAGTATAGTGACCCCCGATGTCAAGACAGCAAAAGGGTCAATTTAAGATAGTGTGCGGCTAACGTTCAAAATAGACCTCGGCAGGCGTCCGATAAGCCAAAGCTTGATGTGGACGTTCGGTATTATAGAAAGGAAAGTAGTGGCCTAAGCGTGCTCGTCCGAATGGGACATTACTATAGTCATGCAAATAGACTTCTTCATACTCGACGGTGCGCCAGAGCCGTTCGACGAAAATATTGTCGAGGGCACGGCCTCGTCCATCCATACTGATGGCGATGTGGGCGGCGGTGAACCGCCCTGTGAACGCAGTGCTGGTAAATTGCGCCCCTTGGTCGGTATTGAAGATGGCTGGCGAGCCGAACTGGAACGCCTGTTCGAGCGCCACCAGACAAAAATCGGTATCGAGCGTAATCGAGACTTCCCAAGCCAGCACGTAGCGACTAAACCAGTCGATAACCGCCACCAGATACATCCAGCCATGTGCGAGGCGGATATAGGTGATATCGGCGCTCCACACCTGATTCACCCGTTCCACTTTGACGCCACGCAATAAATAGGGATAGACGGGATGGGTTGGATGGGGTGTGGACAGGTTAGGCTTAGGCCCGATGGCCGCTAACCCCATCGTTTGCATCAGGCGCTGGACACGCTCCTTATTGACTAGGTAACCCTCCTTGTTTAGCCAGTGTGTGATCTTGCGATACCCGAAAAAAGGATGGCGTGTGTACTCGGCGTCAATCAAGCGCATTAAGGCCAGGTTTTCGGCAGACTCACCCATTGGTTGATAGTACAACCCGGAACGGGACAGTCCCAGTAACTGGCATTGTCGCACCACGGAAAGCTGAGGATGGTCGCGTTCGACTAGTGTGCGCCGCTCATCGACTGTATTGGTTAACTTTTTTTTCGGGTGCCCCTTGGGCGCAGTCTAATTCGACCTTGAGTTGCCCGATCTGTTGGTACAGTTGTGCTTCGTGCTCTTCTTGGAGCTTTTGCTCTTTCGCACGTTTGTCAGCAAATACCGCAGGCAAACTGTCGAGCAATTGTTTCTTCCATTGCAACAACTGGGTGGCGCCCAATGGGCACCCGACCCCTGATTCACTAGCAATCTCGTTCAGGGTGCGCTGCCCTTTCACCACTTCCAAGGCGAGCCGGGCTTTGAATTCACCTGTATAATGCTTGCGTTCTCGTTTCATGGTGGCCTCCTTTGTGTGCCCTATTCACTTTGCCACCATCTTAAATCCCTGTCCAAATTCCTGGGGTCATTATAATCACAAGGTAACAACAAATATGTTAATGGGTTTAAACTCACACTACATGAAGATGCGCTCAATTTGCCGCTCAGATGGCAACAGCCAAAGAGGATTTTGTAAATTCAATGAGCGATATGTTTCATAAAGATATACCAATAGAGTTTATACATAAAGTATTTGATGTAATGCGCAAGGCACATTGGCATCAATTCCAAATTTTAACTAAACGTTCAGAACGCCTATTAGAACTCGATTCTATAATTCATTGGCCGGATAATGTTTGGATGGGCGTGAGTGTTGAAAATAGCGATTATTTATATAGGATTGACCACTTACGAGAGACACATGCTTATATAAAGTTTTTATCTTTAGAGCCATTACTTGGGCCACTATCTAATATGAATCTCAGTAATATTGATTGGGTAATTGTTGGCGGTGAATCAGGTAAAAACGCACGTCCAATTAAAGAAGAATGGGTGATAGATATACGCAATCAGAGTATAAACGCTAATGTACCGTTTTTCTTTAAGCAATGGGGCGGAGTTGATAAGAAAGCTGCGGGACGAATATTAGAGGGTAGGACGTGGGATGAAATGCCACTACTGGCGGTATAACTAAATAGAGGATAATCGAGTGGCGCTTAGATAGGTCACTCGATTTATAGTGTTGGCATTAAGCTACATTCACACCTATCTAGTGAACGATTTTATTTTTGTACGAAAATTTTCATTTTGTGTTGGATTTTGGTGATGGGTCAAAAGGGAATATCAGCATCTTTTTGAAATATCTGCATATATAAATTTTCGTCTTTTTCCTTCACCTTTTTCTCAATATCATTGCACCAAACTTTAGGTAATTGATGAAACCTAAATGTTATATGTTGAGCTAGTAAACTCTCTCCATGAGCTTTAATTAACTCATCGCAGATTGTGTCAATGAAAGAGTCTTGTTCATAATCATTAACAATTATCAATGGCAATATTCCAAGAAAAAATTGAGCTACATAATTTTGACTGTCTATGCCTTCAGTAATCATTCTTAGCAAAATCGAAGGCATATTATTTTTTCCATCTGCAAAATATGGAACAAATCGTGCTGCCCAGGTACCTAATGAACCTTTACTACATTTATATCTAATTTCACTGCTTTCAGCCTGTTTCTTATAGATTCCTGATTTAATATTATTAATTAAAATCTGTTCGAGTCGCATTCTGACTATATTGTCTAAACCTTGCCAGTGTGCAGTTCGTAGGATTGCAAGATGAAATCTTATATCATTTTCGTCACTAATAAATTTTAGTTCCTTCGACACCACTCGCAAAAACTGAGTAATTTGAGCTTCATCTAAAATCTCATATAATGCTTCAAAAACTAATGATAGTACATCTCGTTTATCGACATTCCTCCACTGATATAGCGTAATTAAAGTATCTGTCCTCTTTCTAGGTGGTATCTCTGCTACCAGCACATTTGCATATTCAGAAGTCTCGACAAAATAATTGTCGTAAACTCTAGAAATCCATTCTTCTATTGTGAAAGGCTCTTTTGCTTGGTCAATGACACCAAGTATATAGTTGATGAATACAATAATCACATCTGCCGTTTCTACGGTATCTTCCTTCTGACCATGACTTCGAGGATTCCTAATTCCTATATAGAGACCTCTGATAATATCTTCAAAGCCCTTTTGTTCAGTTTTGTCCGATTCAGATTGGTACTTATTCAGCAAAAGCTTAGGAACATCCCCTTTGATGCTACCCAAAGCCTGACCAACCAATTCTTTGCCATCACCATCAATATTGACTTTATCTCTGATTACATCGGAGAGATAATGAAAAGCATCTGTGATTGCATTGGCGTAATGTCTAGCTTCATAAGACTTTGACACAACTT
>JBBREZ010000422.1:0-6194 GCA_038225095.1 Caldilineales bacterium | reverse complement strand
ACGCAAGGCAACCCCACCCGCGCCCAGTGGGCTCCCGCTCCCCTGGTATGGGAGGGAGCCGTTTGGTAGACAGAAGGTATCACTTCGTCTGTCCCTGATCAGTCCCCTCCCTTACCAGGGGAGCGGGAGCCCACTGGGCGCGGGTGGGGTTGCCTTGCGTAACATGAGTGATTAAGCTACGAATGCCAACCTGCGCATAGCGGAAATGCAGCAACGGCTCATCGAACAATGTTTCGGTATAAGTTTCCCACGTTAGCCCCGCTTTGCTTGGCAATAACAGCAGCGCGATCGGCAAAACCCGTCTGCGGCGTAGAATACGCAACATGCTGTAATATTCGTACATGCGTTGCGGCAAGGTTTGTTTATCCCTGGCTTCGACTTCGACATGAACAATAATGGTCTCTTTTTGACCATCGAGCGTATCGACCTCGGCGACAATATCGGTGATGCGTAACACCTATCCAGGCAGATTAACGATCAATTCTTTATCCAGAAAAACCAGCGTTGTAAAATCCAAACGCGCAGCCTGCTCTGGAAAGAAAAGCTTGAGAAACTGCGGCAGAAAGCGCTGCAGAAACTCCTTGAACCGGCGATCATGGCTCATGAATGCCTTTTCTCGATTTGGTTGCGCTTACCGCACAACCGGTGAAAAAGTGAGATTGAATGTTGTCTTCGGCGTTTCCACCCGCTCCGCCAGCGGTGACACATCGCGCACAAAACGGCCTTGCATACTCCACGGGCCAGCCCAGGTGATCTGCACATCGACCAGCCGCCCGCGCAAGGGTAGATCACTTTCAACAAAGACCAGTTTGTTTTGGCGTGTGCGCCCGCGCCACTTGCCCTTATGTTGATCCTCGATTAACACTTCGACGTTCTCACCCAGGCGGCGACTGTTGATCTCGGCGCAAATACCTTCCTGCAGCGCTTCGACTGCGTCGTGGCGCCGCACTTTTTCTGCTTCTGGCACATCATCGTCCATGCGCCGTTCGCTCACCGTGCCGGGGCGCGCGCTATAGCGGGCCAGATGAACTTTATCGAGCTTCAAATCGCGCAACACGTCAAGCGTCTTCTCGAATTTTTCGGCCGTTTCGCCACAGAACCCCACAATAATATCGGTGTGAATCGCCGTGTCGGGCAGAATCTCCCGAATGCGCTGGATCAATGCCCGATATTCAGCATTCGTGTAGCCACGCTTCATGCGTTCCAGGATTTCGTCATCACCGGCCTGAATCGGCACTTCGATGTGTTCACAAACTTTGGGCAAATCACGCACCGTTTCCAAAATGCGGTCGGTCATGTAATTCGGGTGGCTAGTCAAGAAGCGAATGCGCCAGAGCCCTTCGATCTCGTTGACGGCGCGCAGCAAGTCAGCCAAATCGTATGCGGATTGCGGGGCCCAGAGGGCGCCCCGGAGTGCGGAATTTTCTCCCGCCCCTTGTCTCCTTATCGCCGCTTCTACTGAAGCGGACTTGTCTCCTTGTCCCCGATAGGCTGCCACTGTCAGACTATTACCTAATTCACCGCGCCAGTCATAGCCATAGCGGTCCACAATCTGGCCGAGCAAGGTTACTTCGCGCGCACCCTGGGCGACCAAACCGCGAATTTCGTTGACGATTTCATCGATAGGCCGGCTGCGTTCAACGCCGCGGCGGAAAGGGATGATACAAAAGGTGCAGGCATGGCTACACCCATACACAATCGGCACATGGGCTGTGATGGGCGCCTGACCGCTTAAGGCTAAATGCTTAATCGATTGGGCGGTGCCAATCGGCTGCATTTCGTCTTGCACTTGATAGCGTTGGGTCAACTGTTGGCGTTCGATCTCGGCCATCTCAGCGTCGATTTCGGTCTGGCGCAGATAGTTGACCAGGGGGGCGGCCTCGCTGGGCGGCATAAAGACATCGACTTCGGGATAGGCATCGAGCAGTTGCTGGCTGGGCTTAACGCCAACCAGGCAACCCATCAGCGCCAGGGTGCGGTCTGGGCTTTTCTTACGCCAGGCGCGCATGTTGCCCAATTTGCCAATCGCCTTATCCTCGGCGGCCTGGCGCACCACGCAGGTGTTGAGGACGACGACATCAGCTTCCTCTAGCCGCTCGGTGGGGCCGTAGCCAATTTTTTCTAATTCGGCGGCGACATGATTGCTGTCTGCCACGTTCATCTGGCAGCCAATCGTCCAGATGTGATATTTGCGTTCCGCAGTGGAGCTTGTATCCGTCGCCAGTTCATGAAACAATTGGATCGGTTCAGTGGTCATATGTATTCTCCTGTGCTCCGGTGTATGCCGGGCAGGTTGCAAAAAAAAACGATGATTCATTTTTCTGGTAAGCGCATCTGTTGTAAAAACTGAGATGGAATCGTGGCCATGTGTGGATCACGGTGAACGAGCGTCATTGCTTGCATTACTGCCGTGGCCGCGATCAGCCCATCAATGGTCGGCAGGCGTTCTGATGTTGCTGCCCGTAGCATCACTGCTTGATGGGCAATGGCTTCACTGGTGGAGATCACTTGAGTGAAAAGCGGCAAGTAAATCTCCCATACCATCAACCAGTCTTCGTGCCGCCCCAGCGCCTTCATGCGTGCATAGACTTCCGGGATCGATAAAACCGTGATGCTTACTTCAGCGTGTCGATCATCGAATAATTGATTAACCTCGTCCATGCCTGGTTCACCGAACAGATGCGCCAGCCAAGCCGAAGAATCTAACAAATATTTCATGTCGATTCGTCAACCGTGTCATGTTGAAGACGTTCGTTGATCAACGCTCTGACCGGGTCTACACCCGGCTTGAGCCACTTTCGGCCAAGCCCTGCGGCTTTACGCGCCAATTCACCCCGGCGTGGTAGGGGGCGGGCGATGAGCACGCCGTCCTCACGCAATGACCAATCCAGGCGCGTGCCTGGCTGCAGGTCGAGTTGTTTTGCCAGTTCCGCTGGAATCGTGACTTGGTGTTTTCCTGTAACCGTCGTAATCATGGCATGATTATAATCAAGGAAACGTGATTTGTCAAGGAAAAAAGTTGGCATCCTCAGAGCCATTGGGGCTAATTGGGTCACGCGCCAAGATGATGGCTTGAAGATTTTGGCTACTTCGTTTAGATAGACTGATATGCTATCATATACAGTACGGTTATTTTGGACAAACAAACTTACAGAAAGCGAGAATTATGCGCGCACTTGTATACCAGGGGCCCTGGACAATGACGTTAGAAGAAGTGTCGGAACCCGTGGCTGGGGCCGGCGAGGTAGTGATCAGTGTCAAGGCGGTTGGCGTCTGCGGTTCAGACATTCATGGCTTCACCGGCTCAACGGGCCGCCGCATTCCGCCCATGATCATGGGGCACGAGTTCGGTGGCGTGATCACGGCCGTTGGTGAAGGCGTACAAACGGCCAAGGTGGGCGACGAAGTGGTGGCCACGCCGATTTTTCCGTTCAATGGCATTGGTCAACGTAAAGTGCTTGGCGTCTTTAGCACGCAGGGCGCGTATGCTGAACGGGTGGTTGTGCATGAATCAATGTTGCTGCCCAAACCCGCCCATATCAGTTGGCAACAGGCGGCAATGTGTGAACCACTCTCCGTGGTGTTGCACGCGATCAGCCGCACGCCGATCCCGTTGATGGGCACGGTCGTGATTGTCGGCGCCGGTTCAATTGGCCTGCTCACGCTGATGGCGGCGCGATTGGCCGGCGCGGGCAAGATCATCATGACCGATATGAGCCAGCATCGATTGGAAATGGCGGAAGAATTGGGCGCAGATCTGACGATTAATATCAAGGAAAAAGATCCCGTGCAGGCGATCCTTGAACTCACCGGCGGCCGAGGTGCGGATGTCACCTTGGAAGCAGTCGGCTTATCGGCCACGGTGCAGCAAGCGCATAAAATTACGCGCAATGGCGGGCATATCACCTGGATTGGCAATAATGCTAAGATGATTGAACTGGATATGCAAGAGGTCGTGGCGCGCGAATTGACCGTGTGTGGCACCTATGGCTTTAGCACGGAGTTTCCATTAGCGCTCCAAGCAATTGCCAGCGGTCGCATCAACGTCGAACCGTTGATCGAACGCGTCGCCACCTTGGCAGAAGGGCCGCAGTTGATCCACGATTTCGCCGCTGGCAAGAGTGAATTGACCAAGGTGATTTTAGAGCCGTAATCAGGAACCCCACCCTAACCCTCCCCTGGTAAGGGAGGGGATTGATCAGGGACAAAACACGTCACTGCGCTTGCCCCATGACGGCTCCCTCCCTTACCAGGGGAGGGCTGGGGTGGGGTCTCTCGTACGAAAATTAAGCCATAAAGAAGACCTAGGAGAAAAATAAGATGCGTGCGTTAGTCAAATACGGCCGCCAGAATGGCGACGTAGAAATTCGCGATGTGCCCGAACCGGGCAAAATTGGACCGGATCAAGTGTTGTTGGAGGTAAAAGCGGTTGGCGTCTGTGGTTCAGATATTCATATGTGGCGCGAGCAACAAAGTTGGGCGATCAAATTGCCGTTGGTGCTCGGCCACGAGTTTGGCGGCATCGTCGCCGACGTGGGCGAGCGGATCACAGGTTTTAAAACTGGCGAGCGCGTGGTCTGTGAAACCGCAGCCCAAGTTTGCGGGCAATGTGTCTATTGTCTGAGCGGTAACTATAATCTTTGTCCCACCCGGCTTGGCTATGGGGCGTTGGCGGACGGCGCGTTTACGCAATATGTGGTGGCGCGCCCGCAAATTTTGCACCATGTGCCAGACAATGTGCCTTTTGAGCATGCTGCGCTTACCGAGCCGATCTGTGTGGCCTACAATGCGTTGGTCGAAAAGACGCAAATGAAGCCGGGTGACCTTGTTGTCATTCAAGGGCCGGGTCCGATTGGCATTATGGCTTTGCAAATTGTGCGCTTACGCGGTGCGGGGACAATTGTCGTCTTAGGCACCGATGCGGATAAACATCGGCTCGAAGTGGCGTCCGAACTGGGCGCGCATTACACGGTTAATATTCAGCATGAAGATGCCGCGCAACTGGTTCACTCGCTGGGCGATGGCTTCGGTGCCGATCTGGTGGTCGATTGCACCGGCGTCAGCAAGGCGCTCAAACAGTCGCTCGACTTGGTTCGCCCCAATGGGCGCATTACCAAGATTGGGTGGGGCCCGCAGCCGCTCGACTTTAGCCTGGATCCGTTGGTCGGCAAAGCGGTCACGTTGCAAGGCTCATTCAGCCATACCTATCCCACGTGGGAGCGCGTGTTGGGCCTCTTGTCTACCGGCCAGGTGAATCTGGAGCCGGTCATCGGTGGCGTCTATTCGCTTGATGAGTGGGAAGAGGGCTTTAGCAAGATGGAAGAAGGTCACAACGTAAAGTCGGTGTTGAAATTTTAAGGTAAGGAGTAGGAAGTAAGGAGTAGGGGAGTATAGAGTAGGGTGTATGATTACGATTGCTAGTTTCCGAGATTTGGACGTATGGCGAGAGGCGCATAAGTTGGTTTTAATGGTATATAAAATTACCCAAAGTTTTCCGACCGATGAACGTTTTGGGTTGATTTCACAAATGCGTCGCTCTTCGATCTCTGTCCCAGCCAACATTGCCGAAGGGTTTAAACGGCGTGGCATTCAAGACAAAATTCATCGCTATAACATTGCCGAGGCTTCCTTGGAAGAACTTAAGTCTTATTTTATTGTTGGCGAAGACCTGGGCTATGCTTCAACCGCCGGACTAGTCGTGCAATCAGAAATTGTCGGTCGTCTTCTCAATGGCTTCATTGAAAGTACAGAGCGTCGTCGATGACTCCTACTCCCTACTTCCTACTTCACATTTATTCTATGGAGCATGCATGATCAAAAAATCGATTATTCAAATTTCTCTCGATGTGACCACGATTGACGAGGCATTGGCGCTGGCCCACGGCGCGATCAATGCCGGTGTTGACTGGCTGGAAGCGGGCACGCCACTCATCTTGGCCGAAGGGTTGCATGGCGTGCGCGCGCTGCGGCGCGAATTTCCCAACGTGCCAATTGTGGCCGATCTCAAGACGATGGACGGTGCAGGATTGGAAGGCGAGATGATGTTCAATGCCGGCGCCAATATGACCGTGGTTATGGGGCAGGCGCATGATGCCAGCATCATCGAGCAAGTGAAGATGGCGCGCCAATTTAACTGCCAGGTAATGTGCGACATTATGCTCTGCCCAGACAAACCAAAGCGGGCGCGTGAAGCG
>JBBREZ010000421.1:0-6221 GCA_038225095.1 Caldilineales bacterium | reverse complement strand
ATTTCCCTGGAGCGCGAGGTTGTGATCTGCTAGTCCAATAAAAACCCCATTCCCGGCCCCCACATTTCCAGTATTCACTGTGCCTTGGACGGTTAGATCGCCCCCAATCGTTGCGCCTGGGGCCAGCGTAAGCGCCATTGGCACTGGGTTAACGCGCTGACGTGGTTGCAACTCAGCGTCCGACCCTACACTAATGCCCAGAAACAGCGGCGCGATCGATAATACATCCGCGCCGATCCCGCCTGGGCTGGCGCTATTATCCCCCAATACCACATTAAAAATCCCATTGCGCACAGTCACACCGGTTTGCGTCTCTGTATACTTTTGGCTGCCGCCAGTGACGGCGTCCCACAAACGAAAGGTCATATCAAAGGTGCCGTCGGCCAGGGTGCCATCCGGCTTGCGCAGAATGCCCTGGTAGTTGAAGGCGCGCTGGACGGCAGCACTCGCCGCAGCGGCCCGTACCGGTGAAGGGGTGGGTGCTTGTTGTGGGGGCGCGGCGCTCGCAACCGGCAGCCTGGCAACTAAAGCAATCAACAGTGCGCCCACAGCAACGAGCATGGATAGGCAGGCGAGTACAGTCGCTCGATAATTACTCATGATTTCCTCCTCAAAACTTTCTGATAGGCTGATGTGAATTGGGTATGAACGAAACAATGGTTACGTATCCACTATTTTATCCTGGCGTAGCGACTAGCGCTTGTAAAATCCTGCGATATTTCAGGAAAATCCTGCTTTATTCCAGGTTCATTCTGGTTTTCTCTCGCAGTACTTTGGGCGAAACAGCGTAGAAACGCTTAAAATGATGGGTTAGGTGGCTTTGATCGTAGAAACCAACCTGCGTCGCAACTTCACCGACAGTTAACTTGCCCTCTTCCAGCAAGACCCGCGCGCGTTCCACGCGCACTTGGATCAGATATTGGTGCGGGGTTAGCCCCAAGCTGCGTTTGAATTGGTGCGAAAAATAAGACTGGCTGAAATTAATCGAGGCGGCCAATTCGGATAACCCGATTTCGTGCTGAACATTGGCGTCAATAAAGTCACGCACGATCCGCACCTGTGCGGCCGTCAATCCGCCACCTTCCGGTAACGAGCGGACTTGCGCCAATGATGAATAATGCACCAAGGTATGGATGAGCAAAGTTTGCGCCAAAGATTCGACATAAAGGCGACCCCCCAGATTGCCGGACTCCAGTTCATGGAGCAAGGTCCACATAATATTTTCGCTGAGCGAGTCCTGAAAGTTTACGCGGGGGAGAAGTTCGATCTGTGCCGGGTCGCGATTGGTGTATTCCGTGGCAATGCGCTGATGGAGGGCAGGCGCTAAAAAACAGCCAAAATTCTTGGTTGGGCCATTCCAGCGGAAGCCCATTGGGGTATTGGCAGGGGCAAGAGTCAACATACCGCGCGAGGAAGGTTCCTTTGCATAATGGCTGTCAACGGTATATTCAAGTTGCACCGCACCATCCAAGTGCATAATAAAACCATCCATTCGATTGACAACGCCACTCAACATTTCCTGGATCGGCAGCATCTGGACTTCGGAGAGCATAATGCCATCCCAAGCCGCCGGCGGCGTCTGCAACAATACTTTGATAAATGACTGTTTCTCATAATCCTCAAATACCTGTGAGCGGTAACGCATACTTAACAGACTCATTCGTGCCTCAGCTTTCTTGTGAGTGTCTTCTGACCAATTGATAATCTACAAATTCTGGAACCAAACCTGATCTCGGCCACCTTTATGCTTGCTATCCACGCCGCCGCGCTTTAACCAATGTACTAGGCGCGACCCCGACCAAACGTTTGAAGTGATGGGCAAAGTGGCTCTGATCCGTAAAACCAACCTGGTGGGCAATTTGCGCAATCGTCAACTCGCCAGCCAGCAGCAATTGTTTGCCCGCTTCAACGCGCTGCGCGATCACATACTGGTGTACCGGCTGCCCCATCGTTGCCTTAAAGCAGCGCATGAAATGATAGGGGCTGAGATAGATTAACCCGGCGAGCGCATCAACGGTCAGTTCCTGAGCAAGATTATCATGGATATAGTCGAGGACACGGCGCAACGCCTGGGTTGGCAGGCGGCCCTGCACGGTGGCTGGCGACCGGGAAATTGCAGCATACCGGCACAAGAGATGCAGAGCTAACGTTTCCACGAGCGACTCGGTATAGAGGCGACCAAACAAGCCGCCGGATTTCATTTCACCAAGCAGCGCCAGAGCTATCTGGTAGATCAGAGGATCGCTTGCCCCAACTTGGGGGATCAGTTCCAGTCCAGAACCAGTATAGTTAGCTTCGGCAGCAAGCCGGGCAAGTAGCAGGGGGTCAAACAAAAGCACGAGATTGTCGGCATGACCGTGGTGCTGCCATTCCACCGGCTCGCCGCGCGGGATCAGAAACAGGTTGCCAGCGCCGATACCTTGCAAATTGAACCGGCGCCCAAGCCGACCTTGGATCGTGTGCGCCTGTGCGTTCATTTTCACAATCAGGTGGTCTTCATGCAAAGCGGGCAGCGCAAGCCGTTCGGCGCTGTCGAGTGATAGGTACATGATGCGCGCCATCAAGCCGACCTGGGTAGTCTGCGCCGTGGCGAGCACGCGATTACTGTTACCTGAGCTGGTCTCATGGTCTAAACCGAGTCGTAACGGCTCCGGGTGTGATTGGGGCATAGAGGTCCTCCTGGTGAAGCACACTTGCGTGATCTGCTTGCGGTAGGGACGGTTCGTTGGAAGCTGTTTGAAAAGGCATAGCAGTATGGCATTGGCTAATGTAACCCGATTCAGTTCATGGCAGGTATCCTTTTCGTATACAAAACGGATACCATTTTGTTGCGATATCCGCTCAATCCTGATATCGCAGACTAACCCTTCTGGCCTAGAGCAAAAATCGCGGCCACATTCAGCCAGATACCCTGCGTCGTCGCCAAGTCGGCCACGGCGGCCAGGTGTTCCGCTTTGAAGCGCAGTAAGACATCCGGCGCAAGTTGGGCCAGTGGACCGCGTAAGTTACTGTTCCAGAGCATGTCCCACCATTCATCGCTATTGGCGAGATAATAACCAAGTTGCTCACCGCGTACGTCGATAGCCGAGTAATTGGCGTTGCGCAGCAGATCGCTGCATGTCTCTAAATCGCCAAGCCGTTGCCACGGAAAAAGGTGGGCCGGGACGGTCAAGGTCAGACCGTAGCGGCAATGGCACGTTTCAAAAAGTCGAGCTAGTGGCTGCAAGGCTTGGTCGCCATAGCCAGAAAAGGCGACAGTTCCGCCGGGCTTGAGTAGACGCCGCCAGGCACGCAGGCTGGCCAGCCTATCGGTCAGCAAGCCAAGACCAGAAGAACAGAGCACCAGGTCAAATGTATTATCAGCAAACGAAAGCCCTGCCAGGTCGCCTTCACGCAGTTCGACGTTCGTCCAACCAGTCAGCGCGATGTTTTGGCGCGCTTGTGCCAGCATCCCAGCCGCCCGATCGAGGCCGATGACCTTACCAGCCGAGCCGACTTGGGGGGCGACACATAAAGTCACTGCACCGGTGCCGGTCGCGACATCGAGCACAATATCCCCTGGCTTGGGCTGCGCCAATTCGACCAGGCGCTGGGCAACCTGGTGAAATAAGCGGCTGGTGGATTTGTTGTCGCTGTGGTTATCCATAAGCGTCACCATGAAGGTCAACCATTGCTCCAGTTTTCGTCATACGCATTCCACCTTTCACGGGCGTTGCCTCCAACGACGCGGGAAGCGTTGGAGGCGACCGTTGGCTCTATGCGGCCTAGTGTCGCGCCCTTCCGCCAAATAATCGCCAAAAGAACGGGGTAAAATCGTTAAATCTGCGCCAAAAAGAAAAACCGGCAGGCGCTGATGGAGTGCCTACCGGTTTTCATTTAGGGATATTCTATTTCACTGTTAATTGTTAGCCTTCCGCCAATACTTCCTCTATTGCCTGTTCTAGCGTCATGGCGACGCCGATGGCCCACTCCCTTGCAAAAGCATCTACGCCCAATCGAGAGCGCAAGTCGGTCAAATGTTGTTCATCCTGCGTAATCTGCGCTTGCAAACCGTCATGACCAGCGATAGATGAAAACGCGTGACGGGCAGCTATTAATCGCGTAGCGCGTTCATTTTGTCCGTCCATGGTACAGACCAGTGCAGTTACGCCTAGCTTATCGTCGTTCATTAAGCTCGACATGGGATCGCGACCCGCTTGCTGCTCGATAGCCAATGCCTCACGTAATAGGTTGGCCGCCAGCCGGACATCACCTTGCTTATAGACAATCTCCGCCAAGAATTCAAGTGAGGTATACATATGGTGTTTAAGATGGAATGCTCGTCCCATCAGCAGACGCTGTTCAATTTGCGGCCATGCCGTAGCATAGTCGCCTTGTTCCAGAGCAATTACACCAAGATGGCTGATGGCGAGACTGTGCAACCAGCGCTCACCCACACTCTGGAGTAAAGCAATGCATTCTTTGTAATAGCCAGTCGCAGTGATAAAATTGCCAGCGCGCCGCGCGCCATAGCCCAAGTAAAAAATTGTCTCCGCCATGCCCCAAAGATCCTGAACATGACGGAAATAGGCAAGACATTCCTGCCAAAGCGCAAACGCGGTCGTCGGATTACGCTTTACGACATATAAATCACCCTGAAATACTTGGGCGAGATAGAGACCCGTCTGATCACCGGCTGTATGCCAAAGCGCAACGCTGGCATCAAATAGGCACTGAGCTTCATCCCATTTTTCCTGATGCCAAACCATTATCCCAGCGCCATACAGTGCCTTCGCCCGCAGGGTAATAATTGGGTGTAACAATTCCGCACCCACTATTTTCAGGTATTCATCGCCCAGCTGCTCAACACTTTGCAGCCAATAACGACCCTCAGTCCAATCACCATGGAGTTTCCAGTAAAAGATTAACGCTGTCGCTACAGTTGCTCCATCGAGCAGACGCCCGATGGCTGGCAGTTCGTGCTGCAATCCCCACGTCAGCGCAGCGCGCAGATTCTCATATTCTGTATCCAAACGGCGCAACCACGTTAACTGACCACCACCCCGGAATTCGGGCTCTGCCTGTTCGGCCAGGTGTCGAAAACAGGTCAAATGTCGGTCGCGTGCAGTGGTTGCATCACCCATTTTTTCCAATTGCGCATAAGTATATTGGCGCACGGTCTCCAACATCCGATAACGCGCCACTTCGCCTGGGTGCTCGGCCAGCACCAGCGATTTGTCCACCAACCGGGCAAGCACACCGGCGATGGGCTGCGAACCCATTTCAATACCAACCGCTTCGGCGGCCTCAAGTGACCAACCACCGGCAAAGACGGCTAACCGCTGGAGTAAACGCTGTTCCTGCTCACTCAACAACGCATAACTCCATTCCATCGTCGCCAATAGTGTCTGCTGACGGGGCAAAACCGTGCGGCTGCCATCCGTGAGCAGCTTAAAACGCGCGCCAATCACACCAGTTAGACGCGCGGCCAGTTGCTCAACTGTCATTAACTTAACACGCGCCGCCGCTAATTCGATGGCCAACGGAATGCCATCGAGTTGCTGGCAGATTTGGAGGACGGACGCGGCATTGGCAGCCGTGAGGGTAAAGTCACGTTGAACGGCACGGGCGCGCTCGACAAAAAGTTGGATGCCTTCAAAATGGAGATAGTCCGCTGGCGAGTTTTGCTGTGCACCTGGCAGTGCCAGCGAAGGGACAAGCCAACTCGTTTCACCGGCAATGCCCAACGCTTCACGACTCGTGGCTATAATTTGCAAGTCGGGACAATGGCTCAACAACTGTTCGGCCAGTTCGGCGCACGCACCGACCAGATGTTCACAGTTGTCCAGCACCAACAACGCCTGCTTGGCGCGCAGATTGTTGATGAGCACGTCGGTCAACGAGGGTTGCACACCCTGTTGCACGTCCAGCACCTTGGCGACAGCTTGCGCCACCTGAGTTTCGTCGCTCAGGGCGGCGAATTCGATCCACCAGACGCCATCAGGATAAGCGGCCAGCAGTGCGCGCGCCACTTGAATGGCTAGGCGCGTCTTGCCGCAACCACCGGGCCCGGTCACCGTAACTAGTCGAATGGGCGCGCATTCACCGCTTGCGGGGTCGCCCAGCAATAAGGCTTTCAATTTGGCGATTTCTTGCCCGCGCCCAATAAAACTCGCAAGGGGCAGCGGAAGATTGCTATGCGCAGCGGCCGACGCAGGTTTGCGCCTTTGCGGCTGTTGGCT
>JBBREZ010000420.1:0-6229 GCA_038225095.1 Caldilineales bacterium | reverse complement strand
GCCCGCGTGCATAAGTTTTCGCCCGATGGTGAATTGCAGCGCTCGTGGGGCGAGCGAGGGAAGGGGCCAGGGCAATTCTCGATCTCGCACTGCGTACGCATCGACAAACAGGATCGCGTCTGGATTTGCGACCGCGAAAACAATCGCATCCAAATTTTCGATTTGGATGGCAATTTCCTAACCGAATGGACAGGCTTGCTGCGCCCGAACACTGTTTATTTTGATCCGCAGGAAGATATTGTCTATATTGCGGAGTTGACACGCCGGATCAGCATCTATCAGCTTGATGTTGAAAATTTAACCGGCACGTTGCTTAGCCAATGGGGTGGCGCACAGCCCAGCGAAAAGCCGGGCTTTTTCCGCGGCGGCCCGCATGGCTTGTGGACTGATTCCCACGGCGATCTGTACGTGGGCGAGGTTGAGCTGGGTGAAGTAGGGCGCATGTACAAATATCAACGGCAAAATAACGCAAGCCAGCCAGGAGACAATTGATGATCAATTTTCCGCGTTCCACCTTTACCTGGAAATCATTCTCGTGGCAACCCGACGCCTATTATCGCTACCCTGGTGGCTTTGTAGGCACGCCCGGCCAGGTTTATCAAGTACGCTTTAACCTGGAAGCCGCCTGCACCATTCAGGATGATCGTAATGGTCGCACTACCGAGCTGTTTGTGAGCGCACCGTGTCGTTTTGAATATACGATTGCGACGCGTAACCTGTTTCAGGTGCCCAGTGCGGAATTCCGTTTTGCTTTCAGCCGCGCCCTGCGCCTCCAGATTGCCGCTCGCCCGAGCACGGAACAAGAAGCGGTGAACGTGACCCCGCTCAACGCGGCGTTTCAGGATCATACACTCGATCTGCGTACTTTTTCCGGCGTAACCACGCTCAGTCATCCGCACCAGATCGCCGAGGCAACGCTCGCCAACGACCTGCTCAACGCCCGCTCCACCTATCAGGATGCCGAGCGCGGCCTGACTGTCACCGTTGAATATCCCGTAAATTTGATCAACATCAACGTGGATACAGACGAATTCCAGGTCTGCACCGGCCCTGTAATCGTGCCCGACCTGGCAACTTGGGACGGGCACGAAGTGAATCGCGTCTTTCTGGCCCACGTGGCGTTTACAGCGTTTGACCATGTGGAATTCATCTTGCAGCGCGAAGTCGAGGCCGCGCCAGCCGAACGGGAATGGCTCGATCAACCGGTGGGCCGTGACCGCCTGGAACTACTCGATCCTAACCGCCGTCCCCCCAACTATCCACCAGTGCGCCCACGGCCAACCGTGTATAACGAAATCTGGGCCTTGCCCGCCACCAATGTTATTCTACGCACCACCAATAACTCACAGTAATAAGGATTGACCCATCAAGAACGCAGCAACAATGAGCTTTGTACAAATAGGTTGCCTTCGATTTGACATGGCCGCTGTCCATAGGTTATACTATTGCTCAGCAAGATGTAGTAAGTTTTTTCACGAGTAACGTAGAGAAGCACTCGGACTTATCACTGCCGAGTCGCTTCTTTTTTTATTTGTTGGAGACAGCCACGTTTTGTACCGAAAAGTAGTTATACAATCAATTTAGGAAAAGGAGTTTCCAACAATGAGTACCCGTGAAAAAGGGACCGTCAAGTGGTTCAACGATCAAAAAGGCTTTGGTTTCATCGCCCGTGAAGCCGGCGGCAACGATGTCTTCGTGCATCATTCGGCGATCACAGCCAGTGGTTTTCGCAGCTTGATCGAAGGCGATCGCGTAGAATTTGCCATCGAGCAGGGACCAAAAGGCCCGTCTGCTTCCGACGTGCAAAAAGTTTAATAGACAAATCATTTAAAAGGCATAGAATTGAGCAGGGAGTGCGGCTCGGGAGCCCCCTTCGGCTGAGCTCAGGTCGAAGCCTGGGCGCGGCACGAAGGCGTGCCTGCTCCTCAATTGTATGGCGTTTATTTGATTGCTCTATAAGCTACCGCTATAGCTAGATAAATTAAAGAGCGGTTCGACCTCTGGGTCGAACCGCTCTTTTTTGTAGAAAGCTTATAGACAAACCAAATAAAGGTTGCACATTTGTAGAGGCACGGTATACCGTGCCCGTCCAGTTGGATTGTGCAGAGTCTATTTGGTTTGTCTATTACTTAGTTTTTTGACTAGAATTAGGCGTCGGCTGAGCAACGGTTGGGGCCGCAGCAGCCGGATTGCTGGGAAATGAAACAGTCGGTCCGCTAATTGTCAATTGGTAATGGCAAGCCGCAGTGCTATGGTTTTTGACAACCACATAGAACGTTTCGGTGGCTCGCCCACCACCGACCCAGACGAGCACCTGCTCGTTTTTCACGACGCCGTGCGGCTGTTGAACATAGGGATTCTCGCTTTCATCGATTTTGCCGTCATCATTGGTATCCTTGGCGTTACCCGCGTTCTTCGCCTCATTGGCTGGATCGCGATCGGGCAGTTTTTTCGTCAACGGGGAGCCACGACCAATCGGGTTATGCTTTTCCCCGGCTGGGGTCGCTAAAGTCCCTGGCGTCTCGACGGCAAAGCCAACACAATTGGCGGCATCCATCTTCAATAAAATGGTGGCCTCGCTTGCCTTGTTATCCGTTTGACTGTTGTCATATTTATATTTGAACTTGTACCACTGCACCGTTTCGGGCTCAATGTTAAGTGCGCCAACGAGCGGACCAGCTGCGTTGCCAGGATCAGTGCCCGGTGCTGCTGCGGCTGATACCGACGTAACCGCAGTGCGCGTCAGCAGCAGCAGCGCCAGCGCCGCCATTGCCATAAATTTATAAAGTTTGATCGAAATCATAGTAAATCCTTTACCAGAAATTTTATCTACCGAAAAACGCTTATGCCAGCCCAATTATACAAGCATTCTGGGTAAAATAGCATAATTATTCAGCCAGAAACCTAATTTTGGGGACGGTAAATCAGCCCCATTAAACCCCATAAAACTGACTTTTTTAACCGATTTGACGAACATCCACCATTCAGAGTATGCTCCTCGAATCGACATGCTTGAGGTTCGCAGCGTTTAATAGGCAGCCCAACTTAACGGTCTAGGCTTGATAAATCTACCATAAATTCGATCAAAATCTCTGAGGACGAGGCAAGATGAAAATTTTGGCAACTGGTACGCTAGCCCATGGTGTACCAGACAGTGCGCGCGCCATTCTGACCTTTGGCCACGTGATCGCACTCGCCGACGGCACCCTGCTGGCAAATTGCCGCACTGGTTCCACGAAGGATTCGGCGGATGAAAATATTGAGTTCTATCGCTCGCAGGGCGGCGGCGACACCTGGAGCGAAGCATGGCGGCCCTTTGGTGACACCTTTGTCAATGGTCTCTTTGGCACGCTCAAGCACTGTTATCTGACCGAATTAACGCCCGGCCATTTGCGGGCGGCCGCCATGTGGGTGGACCGTACCAGCTATCCCGGCCAGGGGCTTTTTAATGCTGAAACCGAAGGCTGTCTGCCAATGGCCATCTTGCAGGCCGATTCCTATGATGGCGGCATCACTTGGTCACCCTGGCGCGCGATCCCGATGCCCGAGGAAATCGGCCCACCCAGCCTCACCAATCCGCTCCTGAAGTTGGCAAATGGCGCGCTGGCGATGAGCATCGAGACGAACAAGCCATACCTTGATCGGTCACCGTGGCGGCAAAAGGTTGTTTTTTTCCTTTCCGCCGACGCGGGCCAGACCTGGGATGCGCCAGTCGTCGTGGGTTTTGACCCAACCGGGCGCATTTTCAACTGGGATCAACGTTGTGGCGTCGCGCCCGATGGCCGCATTGTCACATTTAACTGGACCTACGACACCCAAACCGCGCGCTATGTGAACATCCAGCGCCGCATCAGCAACGATCACGGTTATACCTGGTCGGCTGCCGAAGACCTGGGTTTTGCCGATCAGGCCGCCCACCCAGCCATCCTGCCCGATGGCCGGATTGTCTTAGTCTGGGTTGATCGCTTCCAAACACATTCGATCCGCGCGCGGCTGGCGCCTGACGTGGCCACCGCCTTCGATGCGCAGAGCGAAGTCGTAATCTATACGCATGGCGGCACAGCTAAACAGGATGACAACACGGGTGAATTGTTGGCCGAAATGGCGCTTTGGCGCTTTGGTCTGCCCTATGCCGAAGCCTTGCCCGATGGGGATGTGTTCGTCGTCTATTATGCCGGGACGGATAAGGTGATGGACATTCATTGGGCGCGGGTGGGACTGGAAGATGAGTGATCTAGCGACCCGACACTTTTCTTTTCAGGGTTAAAACCCGCTGCTGACAGGGCAGGAAGTGCCCGCAGGCACTAGATAATTTAGTCGCTGCGGCGACTTCCTGCCCTGTCAGCAGGCCATTTCAATGGTCCAGGCAAAAGTGTCGGGTCGCTAGTAAACCGATTGTACCCTTCGCACTTGCAGGCCTGATTCACTACTGTTTTCTTCGTAAGCTGACGCCTATGCGGGTTAGAGGCGCGGCGACACAGCCATACCCTGGTTGTTCCATCAGCGCTGCACCACGGGCAGATAAATCGAATAGCTGCTGTAGAGCGGGCCAGCGGGTAACGGACATTTGTCTTTTGGCAGACAGGTTGGCGCGGCGGGCGCAGGGGCAGCATCCCAGTATTGGCTCATGAACTCATCCCAGTGCGTGTCATTGGCCACTTGCAACTGGGTGTAGAGACCGCGCTTCCAGTCATCCTCGCCCAGCGGTGTGTAAATGCTGAGGCCGCCCAACTTCTGCCAACACCAGGCGATCGGGGAATAGTCACCAGGTACGGCACAATTGCTATCTTCACTGACTACAGTTTTGGCGATAGCGGTCTGAACGCTCTGCGCAGCACTCATCACTTCAGGCATGTTTAGAAACTGTTGCTGAAGTTGACCGGCAAAACTTTGTAAATCGCAGTAATTGTCAAGCTTGCCGATGCTTGGATTGCTGAGGTTAATCATGTGGTCGGCGTTGCTGTCGAAACAATCGCTGGCTGCGAAGGCGCTCTGTAATTTTGATTTACCATCGGCGGTTGCCGCCACTGTGGTCAGACTTTGCGCCAGGGCGTCAATGCTGCTCGTCGTCGTGGTCATCTGCGTCATGTCAATCAGTGAGTAGGTGAACGGATAGTGATCGCGGCGCAGGATGGCGGCCTCGTTTTGCAGCCACGCCTGACCAATCTGCGCCGTGCTTTGCGTGTTGTGAATGCCAAGCAAGTGCTGGTCGTAGGCAAAAGAGGTCCAACTCCAACTTTCCGAAGCCAACAGGTAATTGACCTCGTTGTGCACCTCATACGCGACTTCCCACATGCCCATCAAACAGGCATCGAGATAGAGCAAGTCAATTTTGCGCCCGCTCTTCGCCACGGCGTCGCGTAATGCCTGATGCAACGCCAGGGTAGAAAGCGAACTGCCTGGGCCATTGCCGGTGTAGTCGTCCCACAACAGACCGCCAAGCCCTTGATCGCCATTGCCCGGTTTGCCGCCATGATGCTGCGGTTGACCCGCTAACAGATTCGGACTCCAGCCGCCGCCATGCCCAACCAGCGCCAGCACCACCCGTTTGGCGTCGGGATATTCGGCCATCGCCTCGGTGATAAATCGGCTCAAGTTGGCTGGGTCACCCATGTCTTCGGGAAAGTCTGTGACGTTCTGCCCTGGCACATAGCGCCCACCGCAGGTGTAATCATGCCGAAAGTCACAGTTGGTTACCCCCAGCCTGTCAACCATATAACGATGACTATTGGGTGTAGAATCATCAGGTTTATTGTTGGGCCAATCGAGCACCATAACCACATTGACTTCAGGGTTGATTGCGCCGCGATGCACCTTGCGCACCAAATCAGGAATATACTGGGCGAGATCGTTGTCACCGTTGATGTAGAGTAACACCAGCGTGTCCGCCGACTCATCGTCGGAAAGTAGCAACGTGTTGATCGCTTGAATCACCGCCAGTTGTTGGCTGGTGAGCGTTGGCGTACTGGCGCGGCTCGTCCTGGCGCTGCCAGCCAGCAAGGAAGCGGCATAGAGCGAACAGCCGAGCAAAATTGCCAGTAAACCGCAGAGAAGAATTTTGAAACGCATAGGCGTTCCTCGCTTTGGGTAGGTTTGATAAAATAAGTTGCACCAGACCTGAAAATCCAGTGGGTTTTCGGGTCTGGTGGTCGTCGAATGTCAATCATGCACCCGGCACTTCTCGTTGTAGCGTAGTGATTACACTGAATGCGCACTCGCTTGGAGCGGG
>JBBREZ010000419.1:0-6248 GCA_038225095.1 Caldilineales bacterium | reverse complement strand
ATGAGCGCCCGCGCCAACCCGCGGCGCTGATAAGCTGGATCAACGCCGATTGGGTCGGTAGCGCCATCTTTGCGCCCGGTCAGCGTATTATCCTGCTCGCTGATGCCACCCAAACAGAAGGCCGCCAGCCGACCGCTGGGTGCTTCCACGACCAAATCTAACTCCGGCTTATAACCCGGCGCGCGCATCCAGGTCAGGCGACTCTCGGTGGTCATGTAAGGGGTGCCAAACGCGGCGAGATGCAGCGCGGCCAACGCTTCCGCTTCGTGTTCGCCCGTGACCGCACGAATGGTAAACCCAGGCGGCAACGTCGGCGCTGGAATCGGTGTGTTGAGTGAGCGCTCCATGTGGACGGCATATAACGGCTTTTGAACAAAACTGTGTGTTTGTAAACAAGCGCTGCGCGCATGATAATCCGCACGACAATTCACGCGCAGGATGAGCGATTTATTTTGCTCGCGACTTGCCTGTTGGACGTGGGCTACGGCCCAATGGAGCATCGCATTTTCCAACATACGCTGGCTGTCAGTGATGGTTGCTTCAAACGCCATAAACCATGTTTCGTCATAGATCGCGTAGAACATGACGAAACCGCGTAGCTTGTCATCTGCGTCCAACCATAGCTGCGTGTTCGCTGCCACCAGTGGCCGGGCCAGCCATTGATGCAGATCGACGATGCTCAGAAAATCGGTGGCGCGTTCAGCCGGTCGCGCCGAAATCAGGGCAATCATCGATTGCAGATCGGCTGTGCCGGTGTAGGGTCGGCTCGTGAAATTTTTCATCGTTTACCCTGCTTCTTTATCGTATCTCTGCCGAATTACTGGCTAGGTCCGCTTTCAATACGCTGCACCCAGCGACCACGCCCTGACCGAGATATGCCTGAAAAACTGGGTGCATTGACAGTCGTACGCTTTATCCGTTACAATGAACCATCAGGGCCGTTTTTCCACTGGAAAGGAAATTTTGTTATGGCGAATAGGATAGGGCATGGATTGCCACAAACCGCGCCGATTAGCGACATGCGCAATCGACAAAACGAACTGTTAGATATGACCGAGAATGGGCCGGTTGTGCTCTTGTCGCGCAGTAAACCTGCCGCCGTATTGCTCTCCCCATCCCAATGGGATGCGATTGCCACCGATGATCACCCACTGATCAAGGCCAATGTAAAAGATGGCGTATTGATCCCTGAAAATGATGTTATCCTTCAACCTGGGCAGACCTATCTGGTGACTGTCGAATCTGTTCAGCAGGCGCAAAGGCCAGCCATTGATGCCTTGGCTGCAATCGCCGCCTTAGCGCAACCTATCGGGCCACCTGATCTGGCCCGCAACTTTGATCTCTACGCTGAACGGGTGCTCATCAATGAAACTTCCGAGTAACATTTTTATCGACACTTCGTATTTGATTGCTTTATTAAACAGCAACGATGCAGATCATGAGCGGGCTACCCAACTTCAGGCGCAGGTAAGTACACAAAAAGTACGTAAAATCACCAGCGAGTATGTTTTGATCGAGCTAGGCGATAGCCTTTCACGTCTAAAGTTTCGTTCGCTTGCCCAAAAAACTATCGAACTGATCCATGCGGATAACACCTTTGAAATTATTCCTTCCTCAACCGCATTATTCAAGCAGGCTTGCGCTTTGTTTAACCAACGCCCCGACAAAGAATGGGGCTTGACTGATTGCTCTTCGTTCGTCATTATGCAACACCTAGAGTTGCGCGCGGTATTAACCGCAGATCAGCATTTTGAACAAGCTGGTTTTCAAGCGCTACTGCGCATTAATGAGGGCTAGGGCTACTTAATGCCGCAACGATGAATCCAGCATATTACTCTGTGTGTATCCGTCCTTCCCACAAACCACGCATCTCTGCACAGCGCGCCAATAATTCATCCAGCGTGCCTTGATCCTCGATGCGGCCATCCTTGAGCACAATAATATGATCCGCTCGGCGCAGGGCTGGCCGTCGATGCGACACCACGAGACAAGTAGGCGTATCGTTGCGCGCGAAGAGGCGTTCCCACAATTGGCGCTCGGTTTCTACGTCCAGCGCACTGGATATGTCGTCGAAGACCAGCAATTCCGGTTGGCGGACAAACATGCGCGCGGCGGCGGAACGTTGAATCTGGCCGCCGGAAAGTTTCACGCCTTTCGGGCCGACCAGGGTATCCAGTCCTTTTTCCAACGCCTGCACATCCTGCTCCATCACCGCATAGTGCAGGGCGCTTGCTAGATCGGATTGCGCCTCGGGCAGGCCCATGAGCAGATTCTCGCGCAGGGTTGTGCTGAAGAGGCGCGGCACCTGGGCGGTGTAGGCGCAACACGGCGGCGTGAAGAAGTCGCTGGAATTTTCAATTAATATGCCATTCCAGCGCAGTTCCCCGCTATCTTTGGGCAACAACCCCAGCAACGTGCGCAGCAAAGTCGTCTTGCCGCACCCGACGCGCCCAGTAATGACTGTAAACGAGCCACGATTGATTTTTAAGTCAATCTCGAAAATGCCGCGGTCGGAACCAGGATGAGTATAGCTCAAGTGCGTGACCAGCAACGCTTCCAGATGATCGCTAATTGTGCGCTCTGGGAAAGTCACGGTGGGCAATTCGCCATCTTGGTAAATCCCACCATGCTTGACCAGCGTCGCCGTGGGTGCGCCGTGCAGCAGATCGGTCAGACGCTTGATTGAAACGCCAGCCTGTTTGTAGCGGGCCCAGAAAAAACCGACAAAGCTGACAAATTCGGTAAAGAACCCTAGATAGAAGACAAAGAGCGCAAAATCGCCTACGGTAAAATTTTTGGTCTGCAGCGCGCGCGCCGCCAGCAGCAGAATGATGCCTGTGCCCAGATTGCCCGCATGGATAAAGATCGACTCCAACAACTCATTAAAGAGGCGATCCAGCAGCGCAGATTTGCGCCGTTGTTCGTTCAACGTCGCAAAATGACCAATCACCTGCTTTTCGGCGCGCGCCACTTGGACGGCCTGCGCCGCGCCGAAGATTTCGGCGATAAAACTAGTCACCTGGCCGCCTGCGACGCGCGTAGCGGCGCGATATTTTTCAATGCGGCTAGTGCCAGCATTGGCCGCCAATACAATCAATGTCAAGGGTGCGAACGCCACCAACGTCATGGTTGGATTGATGCGCCACATGATAATGAGCGCAACTACTGAGAAAAGGCCATTGCCAATCAGATTGTTCAGCCAGAGCGCGAACCACGGCAATTCGTTGACATCCTCGCGAAAGCGGCTGATCGTCGCCCCTGGTGATTCGGGCAGCGCGGCGGCGCCGGGCAATTCGAGAATACGCCCGAGCATATTTTTGTGCAGCAAGGTTTGGCTGCGATAGCTGAAGGGCACGTTGGCTTTGATCATGCCGAACATGCCGCCCAGCCGAATCAGCAGACCGGCTAGCAGCAATATAATCAGCGACCAGAAACTATAGGCGGCCGACGCCTGCCCGGACAGCGAATTAAAAAACTCACGCGACACCCAGCCTGGAATCAACCAGCTAACCATCATCGTGCTAAAACCAATGGTGTTATAGAGAAAGCGCCACGGCTGAAAGCGGATTAAGCGCAGAATGAACTGCCAGGTGGGCATGGTGGCCGACGTTGACGCGGCTTGTTTGCTTGTCATGGTTGTTCTCCTTTTTTGTGGGAAGGATTAGGGATACGGGATTAGGGATGGTTGACGAAAATTCTATCTTAATCCTTAATCCCGTATCCCTAATCCTTGCTAAACCAATACTTCTTCCAACCCCGTCTGCAACAGCGCATAAAATCGCGATGTCGGATCGTTCGCCAGTTGCTCGCGCTCACCATATTCCTGAACGCAACCGTCTTGCAGAATCAGAATGTTATCGGCGCGCTGCACGGTGCTAAGCCGATGCGCAACGATAATCCCCGTGCGATTTTGCAATAATTTGTCCACGGCGCGTTCGATCAAGCGTTCGGTCGCTGGGTCCAGGCGCGAGGATGCTTCATCGAGGATGATCAAGCCGGGGTCTTGCAAGAAAACTCGCGTAAAGGCTAACAACTGCGCCTCCCCGGCAGACAAACTGCTGCCTTCGGTTTGCAACACGGTGTCCAGGCCGTTGGGCAGACGATCAACCCATTCACGCAATTCGAGTTCGTTAATCACGGCGTGGATGCGTGCGTCGCTAATTTCGGCATTGAAAAAGGTCAGATTGTCGCGCACCGTAGCGTGGAATAGTTGCACATCCTGCGTCACCATGCCAATGCGACCGCGCAACTCGTCTACTTTGACCTGACGAATATCAACCTGTTCACTGGCGCTCAGACAAATGCTGCCGTCCGTGGGATCATAGAGCCGATACAGTAGGCGCGTTAGGGTGGTTTTCCCGCTGCCGGTGCGCCCCAACACGCCCAGAATCTGCGTGCGCGGTAGTTCAAATGAAATATGGCGCAAGACTGGCTCTGCGGCCACATAGCCAAACGTTACGTCGGCAAACCCCACTGCGAGTGGGCCGCTGTGTAAACTGGCGTCACCCTGGTCTTGAATCTTGCTTTCCAACGCATAGAGCGCCTCCACGCGGTTGATGCCCGCAGCGGCTTTTTGCACATTCTGAAATTGATTCGTGATCTCGTTGAGCGGTTGCAAAATGCGGTGGGTATAATAGACGATCAAATAGACCGTCCCCACTGTGATCAAGCCTTGGCTGAATTGCCAGTAGCCAGCGCTAAAAGCCACAAGTTGGCCCACGGTGTAGAGCACAGACCACATGCCAATGAACCAAATCTCCTTATCGCCGCCCTTTACCTCGCGATCCAAGCGATTTTTGCTAAACTTGAACAAGTTGCGCATCACATAACCGACCGCACCGCTGGCACGAATGTCTTCTGTACCAGAGAGATGCTCTTCCAAAAAGCTAAAGAGATCGGCGGCGGCTTGGCGGTTGGCTTCCCAAAACGGGATGGCGATGCGGCGCATGTAATAGAAACTGATCAGCGAAATCACCGTGTATACAGCCAGCGCACCGCTAATCCGCCAGTCTTCCCAGAGCAAGACCAGGATCACGCCGAAGAGCAGCAGCACGTTGCCCAGCACGCGCAAGATGAACTGGGCAAAGAAGACGGCAATCTCCACAATATCGCCGTCGATGCGTTCGATCATTTCGCCGGGCGTATGGTTGTTGTGGAAGGTCATATCCAGGCTCAGGCAATGGAGCGCCAGGTCATTGCGTAAATGATTGGTGGCGCGCCAGCCAATATCCTCGCCGACATAGGTGGCGGCCACGCTGATGCCTTGTAAGACCAGCGCCGCTGCGATAAAAGTTATGGCGGCCCAGATCAGATGCGTGGTCTGGTTGCCGGTGGTGCCTGCGGCCAACGCCGTGTCGATGAAATAGCGGATGATCTGCGGGTTGACCAGTTGCAGGCCAATCGTCACAAAGATCAGCAGCGCCAGCAGCGCCACTTGGCGCTTCAACGGGCGCAAATATTGGATAAGAAAGCGGCTATAGCGTTTCAACATGCCATTTTTCATTGGTTCCTCCAATGGTAATTGCTTCGCTTGTCGGATCGCCCAATCGGGCGATCCGACAAGTGGTTGGGGGTAAAGCATAAAAAAACCGGTCACAGGGCAATGACATTCCCCGTGACCGGTTTGATGG
Organism: Caldilineales bacterium; assembly: GCA_038225095.1. Lineage (GTDB taxonomy): Bacteria > Chloroflexota > Anaerolineae > Caldilineales > Caldilineaceae > JAPLGZ01. The sequence continues at coordinate 618 of JBBREZ010000419.1, read as the reverse complement.
GTCAAGCAACGTTTTGTTCTCCTCCGCCAATCAAGCAGGCACGGTGGGCAGCAACTTTCACTGACAAACAAAACGGCCACGGGGGAAAAATACACCCGTAGCCGTAAGCAACATAGTCAGTTAAAACCTGATGTTAACCTGGCGGTAGGCGCACTTCCAGTAGGACGTGATCATTTGGATGAAAAATGAAAGCTCGTAACAACATGTAGCGCACCTCTCGGTAGATTTGAATTGTCCGTAGGCTTGAATGGGAGGCAGTCTAACATAGGATGTGAGCAACGTCAAATGTCAGCGGATTTGGGGAACGGATTGAACGGATTTGGAGACTTCCTATCCGTTCAATCCGTTCCCCAAATCCGTTGACAGGGCCTTACACTTGAGTCTGGATCGCGCTGCCACTCTCATACTGGCGCAACCCGCGATGAAAGATTGCAATCGCCAGCACCAAGAAGATCAACGTCGCCGCCACCAGTTGACCTAACACGCCCCACGAAAAAGCCCGCACAAACTCGGCTGGCACCGCGCCGACAAAGGCGGCGGGCAACAGGGTGAAGAGCAAAAATTTCGCTGTGCCATCAAATAACGTGATCGGATAGAGCGCGAACGTGATCATGGCAT
>JBBREZ010000418.1:0-6296 GCA_038225095.1 Caldilineales bacterium | reverse complement strand
TCTACCTGTGCAGCGCTACGCCTGAATCGTTACTACTACGTTTAGTAAATTCTCGTTCAATTCAACGTGAGGGGCAAGATGGCGATCCAAGTAGCGATTCCCGAATTGAAAATTACCCAATTCTGCCAACGCAATCGCGTTCGCAAGTTGGCCTTGTTCGGCTCCGTGCTGCGCGATGATTTTCGTGCGGATAGCGACATCGATGTATTGGTAGAATTTGAGCCGGATGCGCGCGTAGGCTGGGAGTTCATTGATATGCAAGATGAATTGGGCGAATTGTTTGGCCGCACAGTAGACTTACATACCTTTAAAGCATTAAACAAGCCATTTCGCGACAAAGTACTCCAAGCTTCACAGGTGATCTATGAACAAGCGCGATCTGATGCGTCTACGCCATATGTTGAACGAAGCTTACAAGGCACGCAAATTTCTCCAAGGCAAAACACAGAGCAATCTAGAAGCTGATGAAATTCTTACGCCGTTATTCATGCGCTCACAATTATTGGTGAAGCCGGTTCAAAAGTTACAAAGGAGACACACGATTTGTATCCTCAAATTGCTTGGCGCAACATCATTGATATGCGCAACAGAATGATTCATGAATATAATGACGTTGACCTGGATATTGTATGGGAAGTTGTTCACCGCAACTTACCCGGCCTGATTATTGAACTTGAATTCATCCTACCCGCGGAATAGAAAGTCAGTGCTATGTCCCTGCGTGAACGTTTTCCCATTTTTCAGAAAAAAGTTTATTTGAATAGCTGTTCTCAAGGCGCGCTCTCGGTTGACGTGCAACTTGCGTATGCTCGCTATCTCGCCGACTGGGAAGAACAAGGGTCACCCTGGGAGCTCTGGGTCGAACAGTTGGAGGCGACGCGCCATGCGTTCAGCGCGCTGATCAACGCCGAGGCCGACGAGGTCGCGGTGACAACATCGGTCTCGGCTGGCATCAGCGCCTTGGCGAGCGCGCTGGATTTCAGCGGCCCACGCAATAAAATTGTCGTCAGCGACTTTGAATTTCCCACGGTCGGCCAGATCTGGCATGCGCAGGAACAACGGGGCGCACAGGTGGTGCATGTGCCTGCGGCTGGCAACAGTGTACCCGTTGAATATTTTGCTGATGCGATCGACGAAAACACGCTGCTGGTGGCGATCACGCATGTTTGCTATCGCAATGGTGCACTTTTAGATGTACCCGCCATCGTCGAGCTGGCGCACAAAAAAGGCGCGCTGGTGCTGCTCGATGGCTATCAAACGCTGGGTACGATGCCCATTGACGTGAAACAGCTCAAGGTGGATTTTCTCGTTGCTGGTGTGCTCAAATATTTGCTGGCGTCGTCAGGCTTGGCCTATTTGTATGTGCGCAAAGAATTATTGGCCCAATTGCGCCCAACCAGTGTAGGTTGGTTTTCGCAGGCGAACATTTTTGCGATGGACAATAATGCCCATACGCCTTCACCTACGGCCCGGCGTTTCGAGGCCGGTTCGCCGCCCGTGCCCAATGTGTATGCCGCACTGGCTGGTCTCAAGCTGGTTCAAGCCCTGGGCACAGAGCGAATTCAAGCCGAAGTGCGCCAACTGACAAGCGCAATCAAAGAAGGTATTATGTGCCGTGGCTTTAACCTGGTGTCGCCGGTTGATCCTAACAAACATGGTTCGTTGCTCACGCTGCGCTCACATAAGGTAGATTTGCTCGTCAAGTGGATGGCAGAGGATGGGATTATTGTTTCCAGCCGCGATGGCAATTTGCGCATTTCGCCCCATTTTTATAATAACCTGGACGATGTTAATCGTTTGCTCGACAGTCTGACAAAACACAAGGCGTTATTGGTTTAGGCGGACGAAAAGCAGAATTCACCGTCCGCTTATAGAGAACACAAATAAAAGTCGAACAATCGTAGGGGCATGCCATGGCGTGCCCGTCCTGTCAATGGTGCGTAGTTTAGGCCATTCCAAATAAATAAGTATACGGGCTGAACTTATCAACGGACCTGACAGGTGGGGTCTTTTCCACCTGTCAGGTCTCGATCCCTATATCGTTATTTATTTTTCTGGATTGGCCTTATTTGCGTTGTCTATTAGACTAGGGTTGGTTGATCTTAATAGGGTCACGAGCGTGCAGCGCACTGGGCAGTTGATGGTTCGTCTTCACGAGATGGTGACGCCCAGTGCAATCGGGTGCCCACTGGGCGCAGTTGAAAGGTCAACCGAACTTAATGATTGCCTCAGAATCTACACCTTAATCTGCTGCTCGGCCATCTGAGCCCCTTCGAGCAGCAACTGCTGGACCGCCTCATCCGTGCGACCTTCGGCATAGATGCGCAACAGGGGCTCGGTGCCGCTGGGCCGGATCAACAACCAACTGTTATCGCGCAAAATAAATTTGACCCCATCTTTACTGTTGATGGCGGCAATCGGTTGGCCCGCCAACAGAGGCGGCGCAGCCGCGATCAACCCGGCGACCATTTCCACCTTATCGAAAGGCCGCACGGGTTGGTCATGGCGCGCATAATAGAAAGGGCCCACATCCGGCGCGGCCATCAATTCATCCAACAGCGCCAACAATGACTTGCCGCGAATCGCGACCATCTCCACCAGCAGCAGGCCCATCAGGACGCCATCGCCTTCGGGAATATGGCCCACCATGCTGATGCCACCACTTTCCTCGCCGCCGATCAGTACATTTTCACTCATCATCAGATCGCAAATATGATTGAAGCCCACTGGTGTCTCGTGCACGGTCAGATTATACCGTTCGGCCAGACGGTTGAGCATTTGCGTGGTGCTGACGGTTTTAACCACACTGCCACGTAAATGGCGGTCATGCACCAAATGCTCTAATAGCAGCGCCATCACACAATGCGGGTCAATAAAGCGACCCGTCGGATCGACGGCGCCGATGCGGTCAGCATCGCCATCAGTCGCCAGACCAATTTCATATTTACCAGTTTTCATCTCCGCAATCAACGGTTGCAGATGACGTTCAATTGGCTCGGGGTGGATGCCGTTGAACCCTGGATTCATCTCACTGCGCAATTCGGTCACGCGGCAGCCAGCTTCTTCGAGCAAGCGCCGCAGATGAATGCGCCCGGTGCCATACATCGCATCTACCGCCACCGTCAATTCAGCGCGCTGAATTACATCAAAATTGACCAGTTTACGCACATGGGCCGCATACGCAGGAAAGGGGTCAAACCGCTGGACAAGTCCTTGGGCCAGAGCGATTTTTAGCTCCATTTGTTGCGGGCTTGCACCGCGCTGATCATTAGCCAGAATCCGCTTCTCTACATCTTTAGCATCTGCTGGGCTGGCCGAACCGCCATAGGCGGCCTTGAGTTTGATGCCATTATAGCGGGGTGGATTATGGCTGGCCGTGATCATCACGCCGCCAGCGGCTTTTTTGTCGACAATCGCATAGCTGATCAGCGGCGTAGGGGCATCTGCCCGTGCTAGCCAGACGTGAATACCGTTAGCGGCCAACACTTCAGCCACGGTCCAGGCATAGCGATCACTGAGGAAGCGCGTATCAAAACCAACCACCAGCGACGGCGCTTGACCGGTTAGAGCGCCGTTCGCACTAGCGCTATCTTCTAAGGTCTTTTCGGCAATCGCCTGGGTCACCTTGCGTACATTTTCAAACGTAAACTCATCACTAATGACGGCGCGCCAGCCGTCCGTCCCAAATTTAATCGGCATAAAAGGGGTTCCTTAGGCAATGGTAGGTGGCTATCCAGAAATTCATCGTTGTCAGCGTTTGATGGTAGATAATAGATTGGCGGCCAAGAGTGCCGTCGTCTACAATCGTGATTGGATAGATGATAACTGCCTTGATCTGGTATTTTGTGAACAGGCGTTGTCGTTGGTCTAGCGGAGCTGCGAATTAACGATGGTTAATTCGTCGGATTTCTACATTCACAAGTCGTAACTGGACTTGATCAAAATACAAACGGTATACTGGTACGCTGTCGCAAAGCGCCGCTTTTACTCGCCTAAAAGCGGCGCTTTGCGACATCGCGGTAGATGCCTTTGCGCCAGCGTACAACCGCAACTATAGATTACACAAAATCAACGTAGTTTTCAAAGGGTTATGCTTGCAAAATGTTTACAATCGGCTTACATTATGCAATTAAGGGTAACTTCAACGCCTGCGCAAGCTGCGTAGCCCGTCTAATATCACTGGACAGTAGTTGGTTGGCCAATTCACCTTTGGCATGCGCCGGCGCAACATATTGAGTAAGCAGGCTCACTTCAAACGGACGATCCGCCAACCAGTGCAGCACGGGCACGGTGCAACAGTCAAAATGCCCAGGCATCAACAGATGGCGCACGATAATGCGCTTGTTCTGGGTGTACAGCTGATCCAGACAATGGGTGACTACATTCCAGTAATCAGGCATGCCGCCCACACGTTCACCACAACTTTGCGGGCCAACCGCGGGGCCAAATTTCAGGTCGGGTAAATAGATGTCGATCGCGCCGTCCAGCAAATCAAGCGCGGCGTTGGTGAGGTAAAAATTGCTATTAAAGACGGTGGGCACAAATTTACGCTCGCCCAACACGGAAAGTGCTTCTAAAACAAAGGGAATATGCGGCGTCGGATCCCCGCCAATAAAACAGATCGAGCGCGCGCCTTCGGCCTGGCGTTGCACCATCCGTGCGGCCAATTGCTGGGGAGAAACCGCCACACCATACGTCGGGCGGAAGGCAAATTTAGCGGCTGTACAAAAGCCACAAGTGGCCGTACAACCGCTAAAAAAAATCGCATGGGCTGGACGCAGAGCTTCTTCCTCGCCCAAATGCAACATCTCACTGGCAATATAACTCGTCTGGCCTACCCGACATTTGCCACTTGCCGTTGCCCGCGCCGGGCCACAATCGTGGGCGCAAAGATGGCAATCGGCCAAGTGAAGTTGGGCTGCTAGGTTGGCAGCTAGTCGGCGATTGTGCGCTTGCTCTACCGCCATAAGCTGCCCCGGATCGTGTCAATGGCCGCCACTTTGCGCGCCGTGATCACTTTGGCCGGCGCAAAGAGCCGGTCGACAACCACCAGCGCGCTGTTCATCAACATACTTTGGCCCGCATAGATCGTGTAGCGTTGATTGGCGGCGCGTACCCAACGGTAATGCGGCGCCAGCGCAGCCACGGCGGGGTCCACAACGTATGGTTCCGCAGCCAGATCAACCGGCTCGCCTTCGCGCCAGATCACGGCACAGGTATCACATAAGCCAGAGAGGCGCACACACTCGCGACAATAGATACAGCCGCAGCGCCGGCAAACAGCCGCGTGTTCGGCGCAATAATAGAATTCACAAATGCCACATTGGTCATTGCAAACCGGGCACGCTTCACCCTGGCAAATATGACATTTCACCGTATGCTCTTGACAAAGCACATGCTCGCATTTGGCACAATGGACAGCGTGTTGTTGGCAAAATGGCTTTTGGCAAACGGCGCAACTTTCGCCACAATGCAGACAACAAGTAGCGCCGCAATCGGCGCAGTGCAGCACGGCTGGCGTCAACATGTGGCACGTTGGGCATTCTTCCAGGCAAGCGAAACAATACGTTTTATCGTCAATAATTTGGTAAAAACTGGGACCAACTTGTTTGCCACATTCGGCGCAAATTGCCAGACAATTCAGGCAAAAACGTTGGCCACTGGCGCTACAGATCGCAGTGTGCGCGCTAAATTGTTGGCAGCCAGGGCAACGTATGGCGCATTGATTGCAGATCAATTCTGCCACATCACGGCCAGCGCTCACATGGTCCAAACGTAAATGGCTGCGACACTGGCGCTGCCCACAACAGGCGCATTCAGTCTGGCAAGCATGGCAAACTTCGTCACCACAGGTAGGGCAAATGCTGCTGTGTTCGGCACAGGCATATTCACCACAGGCGCGGCAGGCACGACTACAGGTATCACAATTTTGCTTGCCACAAATCGGGCAGGCAGCGACGCCGCAACGGGTGCAAACGATCGCTTGGCAAGTGGCGCATTGCTCTATACAATCGTCGCAAATCACATGACCATTGCGGTCGAGTGCAATCTCGGCGGTTGCCTGATCCGCGCCCACTGCTTGTCCACAGGAATAACAAATCGGGCGACGCAAAGCGCCGGTGTACCGATTACGCCGCACTTGGATCGTGGCTTCGTGTTTGCCATCGCTGAGCGTGATGTCGGCGACTGCCACCGGCACCTGCAACGCCGCATAACTGATCAGTTGCACCTGCACGCGCAGCCGATGATTTTCCACTTCTTCGGCGATTTTACGTTGTAGATCAACTTCTAACGCT
>JBBREZ010000417.1:0-6304 GCA_038225095.1 Caldilineales bacterium | reverse complement strand
ATTTCATTAATCTGCACCGATGCGCTATCGATCGCTTCGGCTTGAATTAATTTAGTTTCCGGGTCAATATTATTTGTCGCTATGCCATGTGCTACCATGTAAACCGAGATCCGGCATGGATCAAGCCAGAGTCTCTGATCGACAAGTCTTTTTACTTCCTCAGATTTTTTCTGACCAATAATGTGAGCATAAATAAGATTGTTAAACGCCGATAAGATGTATGGGCTGTGTGTCGTAATGATAAGTTGATTCTGCTGTAAATTGACCAATAACCCAATTAATTCCGTCAGCACTTTTTGCGCTTCTGGGTACAAATGTGCTTCTGGCTCCTCAAAGATGACAAACACTTCTCGATTTTCCATGATCAATAAGAAAATCAGCAGTAAAATCCATACGGATTCCTGTTGGCCGGAAGAGGCATAATTTAGTTTGACCAATTGACCCGATTCCAATATTAGTGATTCACCTTTTGTGGTGTCAAATTGATACTCTGCCTTCAGAATCTGGTTGATCAATTTTTCAGCCAAGGCTAAGGTCGAAGGATCTGCTTTGAATTTCCCTAGATTTTGTTCATCAAAAATTAGTTCTGCAAAATTCTTGGCAAAGAGTGGCTTGATCGAGTTGACGCGCTCCAAGAACGCCCGCGTCAAGTAATCTAACTTTTCGAACCGAATTGCTCGTAATTGATCGGAGAGAACCGTCAATAAGCTCCTCCCAGCTGGGATAAAAATTAAATCGCGTGGCTCATTGAATAATTCACTGGCGGCGGTCCCAATGACATTCAAAAAGGTGCGTTGTTCCGCTTCTAGGGCAGAAAGTTCACTGGAAGAAGGAAATTTTAGATTCCGATTTGCCCTTCGCTCCGAAAATATTTGCGCTTTGCGTACAATATCGTCGAAACCTTGTATAAATTGCTTACTCAAGATGGGCTTGATATCATCATCCTGGATCATAATTGTGATATCTGTGTTATCCCGATAAGTATAACGCAGATAAAAATCTTTTGAATATGAGGTTGGCCCCCAAACTGCTCGAAGTTTTAGGAGAATTTGCGAGATGTATTCTTGGATCGCTTGGTCAAAGTGGCGCTTTTCTACTAATTCAACCATAGATTGAATTAGATCATCACGAAGCGAGCGAAAGAAATAGATCGCTTTACTGATCGTGCTTTTTCCGCTTGCCTGAGGGCCAATAAAGACCAAAATATCATTGACATCTAACTCAACCGATTGGATCGGTCCGAAATTCTGGATGATTATCTTTTGCATTAATTCCCTTCCGTCGCATAGACCTTGCCCTCGGCCGCCGGTGGCCGCACGCGACCGACAAAGCCAGAGACAGCAACAATGGTCACGATGTAGGGCAACATGCTGACAAACTGGCGCGGGATCGAGGCGACGCCAGCTAGCAGCAGTTGATTTTGTAGCGCTTCAGTATAGCCGAAAAGCAAGGATGCGCCCAGCGCGCCAAACGGGTTCCAATTGCCAAAGATCATGGCCGCCAGCGCAATAAAACCGCGGCCAGCGGTCATGCCCTCTTGAAATTGACCCACGGCTTCGAGCACCAGAAAAGCGCCAGCCAGCGCCGCCAGCATGCCGCCGATCATCGTGTTCATGTAGCGATAACGATTGACGTTGATGCCAACCGTATCCGCGGCCCGCGGATGTTCACCCACGGCGCGCGTGCGTAGTCCCCAACGCGTATAGAAGAGCGCCACATGCACGACGACGACCAAAATGAGGGCGAGGTAGGTAAGCGGTGGGTTCTCGAACAAGACGGGGCCAAGCACAGGAATATCGGCCAACAAGGGAATGCGGATCATGGAAAACTTGCCCTGTGCCACTGCATCGCGATTAAATAAATAGGAAGAAAACCCGGTTGCTAAAATAATAATAATCGTGCCGGAAATGATCTGATCCATCCGAAAGCGGATTGAGAGCGTGGCGTGTAGCAGCCCCATCAGCGCGCCGATCAATAACGCGATCAACACCCCAAAGCACAGGCTGGCGAACAACGGCCAACTATTGGTGGCTACTTTGGCAACAAAGGCGGCAAACGCGCCGGCCAGCATCATGCCCTCGATCCCAATATTGATGATGCCCGAGCGCTCACACAAAATGCCGCTCAGCGCGCCCAAAATCAACGGAACGCTGGCGCGCAACATATAGCTGAGGGCGCTGACCCCAAACAGGATGCGCAGCCATTCATAATTACGCAGCGCAGTCGTATTGACCAGCAGCGCCAGTATTAACAATATTAACACCCAACCGATGGAAAAGAGCGAGGAAGTCTTCCAGAATTTAGCCCGATTCGTAGTCGCCATTGTCTGCTTAATTCCTGTCAATCATAGCATATCATCTTCTATGATTTCTAGTTCTATTACGCTAACGTACCGAATCTAGTAGAAGGACCATTTAATTTTTAGAATGTACGGCCACGATAGTTCGTGGCTCTACGGCTAGCTTGATTTCTAAACATTAAATGGTCCTTCTACTAGTTTAAGATTTCATCTAACACCTGTTGTAAAGTGGGGACAGGAGCAGCAAAGATGTCATTAGCTAAATATTTATGTTCGCGTTGTGATAACGATGGTCGATGTAAGGCATTATCATATCGAAAAACCAATGTACCATCTGCAAGTTGATAATGATATGCGTACATAACTTTAGACTTGACCAGAGTTGTATCGATAAACTCTCGAAAATGCAATGCCGAACTATCACTAAAGCTAATCTGACCTTTGATAAAGCCGCGCAGCGTCGAACGTTGATCGACCGGCCTGTACTAGCTCGTTGAGTAGGTCGGCTATTTGCCGGGCATGTTCAGGAAAATTGATAGTGGACATTTTCCAATGCCTGTAATTCAGCTTCTAATCCTTCTAATAGACAAACCAAATAGACTCTGCACAATCCAACTGGACGGGCACGGTATACCGTGCCTCTACAAATGTGCAACCTTTATTTGGTTTGTCTATAATAACTTGGCTTCGCCTGCCCATTCAACATAGCCCATGTCGGCTTCGTCTAAATCTTCAGCGGCCATTTCTGTAGAAAATAGGCGGTTGTCACTTGATATCTTTGCTCAAATTCGTGTAAATGTTGGTGAGTTCGTTTGATGCTAGTCCGCAGGTTGGCTTTGTACATTTCAACGGCGCTAAGCAAACTCTGAACCCCACTTGAATTTGGCAACTCAATCGTTAATTGGACACTCATGATTTTTCCTTTTCACTTTCCCCAACTGACGCCCGGTGCGGATTCCAGCATGCCATCCACCTGGCGCAGACGAAAGATCGTACGAATAATTAGCGGGGCGGCGACAAAGGTCAGTACTAGCGCCTGGATAATCTGAATAATATCGGTGGAGACGCCGGCGTCAAATTGCATTTTGGCCGCTCCGGCGTCTAACGCACCAAACATAAAAGCGGCCAGCACCACGCCAAACGGATTCGTTTGGCCCAGCAGCGCCACGGTGATCCCGGCAAAACCGACCGCACCCCCAAATTCCGGCGCAAATTTATAATTGACGCCCAACGTTTCAATCGCACCGGCCAGTCCGGCCAAGCCACCGGCCATCAGCATTGCGAGAATAATCGTCCAATTTACCCGTATACCGGCATATTTGGCCGCCTTTACATTCAGGCCAACCGTGCGAATCTCAAAGCCAATCGTGGTTTTGTAGAGAAGCCACCAGATCAAAACCACAACGGCGAGCACCAGAAAAACGCCGGTATGCACGCGATAGGGCGCAGCAAACAGCAACGGGATCCGCGCGCTTTCGGCAATATCCGCTGTCGTCGAAATCGCGCCAGCGGTCTTGTCCCACAGTGGGCCGGGCGCTTGACCTTGCGTGCCCGCAAAGACGGTCCAACCCGTAAACAGGCTGGCAATATAATTTAACATGATCGTGACAATCACCTCATGCGCACCCGTGTAGACCTTGAGCGCGCCGGGGATGGCCCCCCAGAGCATGCCGCCCAGCACGCCAGCCAGCAAAGCAAGCGGCAAATGAATGGCGAGCGGCAACGCGGCAAAATAAAGGCCGGCTGCCACGGAAAAAATGGTACCCATCAGAAATTGGCCCGATGCCCCAATGTTGAACAAGCCGGCCTTGAAGGCGACCGCGACCGATAAGCCAGTTAGAATCAACGGCGCCATCCTGCGCGCGATGGATGCCCAACCACGCCCACTGCCGAACGCGCCGGAAAGCAAGCCGCGGTAAGCTTTGATGGGATCATCGCCAGAGATCCACATGATCAGCGCGCCAATCACCAGCGCAGCGAACAGAGCAAGCACTGGCAGCAATAACGCACGGCCAATCCGCGACAAAAACTGGACACTCATGGACGCTCCGCTAAAATAGGATCAGAAGTTTGCGGGTCACGCAATCGATTGCACATACCTAAGTAGCGCTTGTTAAAACGGGAGACACTTTCTAAGACGTGCCTCCCGTTTTAACAAGCGCTAGAACTCACCGACTCGACTTTACTTAACCCCGGTCGGGATGCTGCCATCCTTCAGACCGGCATCGATTTTTTCCAGATCGGCCTTGACATCGGCTGGAATTTTGGCATCAAAATCATGGAACGGCGCCAACCCGGCCCCACCATAGACGTTGCCGCCCTTAAACTTGCCATCCTTCGCCAACGTCAATAGATCCTTCACACCTGGAACGATCAACTTCATAGCGCTGGAAACCAGACAAGGCTGCGCCGCCGGCACGGTTTCCCATTGATCGCTGTCCACGCCGATGCAATAAAGACCCGCATGGCCGGCGACTTCTTGCAGCGCCCCATTGCCGGTGTTGCCGCCAGCGCCAAAGATCACATCTGCGCCTTGATCAATGGTCTGCTTGGCGGTCGCTGCGCCCCATTCAGGATCGTTAAAGGCTTGCGAAATGTCTTTCGGATTGTAAACAGAGATAATTTTGATATCCTTCTTGATATATTTGGCACCTGCTTCGTAGCCTTCCTTGAAGCGCACCACCGGCGGCACTGAATCTGTGCCCAACACTGCGCCAATCGTGCCCGACTTGGTCAAGTGAGCGGCTAGCGCGCCGGCCAGGAAGCCTGATTGGTCCTCGTGGAAGATCAAACCGGCTACATTGGCGACTTCCGCGCCTTGGAATTGATCGACACCGATGAAATTGATCTTCGGGTTGGCGGCAGCGGCTTTTGCGGTCGCATCGCCAAGCGCAAAACCCACGGTCACGATCACATTGAAGCCATTATCCACAAATTGTTGGATGTTTTCGGCATAATCCTTGGCATCTTTGGTCTCAATGTATTTATAGTCATCGCCTTCTTTTAGGCCATTCGCCTTCCCAAATTGCTGGACGCCTTCCCAGGCCGATTGATTAAAGCTGCGGTCATTGACCCGACCCACGTCCGTTACCAGGCCGATTTTGAAGGCACCCGCCGCCGCTGGCGCTGCCGTTGTCCCTGTTGTGGTGGTTGTCTCTGTGACCGCGGTGGTCCCCGTGGTGGTTGACGCAGAACCAGGCGCGGCGCTCGGCGCGACGCAGGCTGCGATCAACAACACGAAGCTCATGAGTAGGCCAAAGACGCCGATTGCTCGTTTAGAATTCATATACGTTTACTCCCCTTATCATTCTGTTGATGTTGCAATATGTAGGTGACTGCGACAGTTACTTGGTTTGGATAAATCTGAAATTGGGTTTAAAGGCAAAAGATGGTGTAATGTTGGAGAAAATAGATTGAAAATGTCACCAGACGCTAGAGCAGATGCCGCTCTGTTGCATTATATCTGACCTGAGCACTGCACGCAAGGTGACAGGATAAAAACCAAGTTTTTGCGCCACGTTTTAGGCGTTTTCTGCCTGATTGTAGCAGACTTATACCAAAGTCAGGATGGAAAGCGGAGATTTTTACCCCCTCCTAAGACAGGAGAGGAACTGATCCTTCGTCTGTAAGGTGACGTTTTCGTCCCAGTAGGGTGAGCGCTGCTCGTTCCGCACGCTCGGCGTGGGAATGCAGCCCTGACGCTCCGCGTCGAGTGGCGCACCAGACAGTAAGGCGTACCCGACAGCAGGGACGCGGTCGGATGTACTCATCCGCGGCGTCCAAACGGCATTCCCACGCGCCCGGAGGGCACCCGGCGTGCGGAACGAGCAAGCTTACTTACTGAATGTCCGCCAGATTGATTTCTATGTTTTTGGAGCAAGCTCGCGTGAAATACCTATCCTTGCTAGTCTTCGCAACCGGCGCAGCAACGCTTGGCGTAGAATTGAGCGCCTCGCGCCTGTTAGAGCCGGCCTTTGGCAACAATCAGATCGTCTGGGCGGCGCT
>JBBREZ010000416.1:0-6315 GCA_038225095.1 Caldilineales bacterium | reverse complement strand
TCACGGATAGTCACGGCAATCTGACAACGAGCGCAGAATTCACCTTGACAACACCGCGCCCAGTGTTCTTGCCACTGATTCGGCGTTGATAAAAAGAAGTGCGTCCGCTCAGTTTAATAACTGAGTGGGCGCACTCATTGGTGTTCAATAGGCAAATCGCGTTCAATTTCTTCAATCAGAAATGGAAGGTTGGGTTGAGATAAGCTTAACCCTGGCGCAGGAATGCGGTTGTGTTTGATGTCAGGTGGAACGTGCTTATGGTGTGGATGCGTAGAGGAGAGTAAGGGATTATTGGGATGCGGCTGTGAGTCGTACCAATACAACTTCTCGTTCCCCTGCCAAACCTCGTAACCATATCGCTCAAGCGTAAGTGATCCCGTATCAAACGTCACTAGCTCGGCAAGGGTAAGCCGATAACCTGTGCGCAAAACGATTTCGCCTGATATAGTTGCTAACTTTGCTGCTCGTTGTGCCACGACTAGCGTTGAAGACAGGATCGACGAGTAGCGTTGTGGTAATGTGTAAACAAATTCCGCATAATCATGCAGGGACTGGAAAGAGTTCACGCCGCGCAGCCTTTTCAATGACGTTAATCAATGGGATCTCTTTTTGGATGGCAAGCATTAGATCGCGGTATTGCTGGCGGCGACGCAAGTAAATTTCATACATGCCTGCCCACATATTCCAATCTAGCACCCAGGCATCATCTGGGGCTTCATCCCCTTGGCTGTAGGATTCGTAGAAAAGCTCAGACAGCACGCCGTACTTGCGTTCATAGTTATGGATTTCTTCTTCTAGCCCATGAATATCGCGCAAAATTTCATCTAAAGTCATCATTGCCTCAGCTCTGAACCAACTATCAAAACGGGGTGAAACGATCTTACCAAAAAAGTAAATAGATGGCAATAGGCAGAGCAGAGCTTGGAATGCAGAACGATCATCGCTGACCAATCCACACTCCGCATTCTGCGCTCGATTTACATTTTCTCGAAATCTGTATCATTCACCAGCGTGACCACGCGATAAGACTCAGCGTACGTCATTTCTTTGCCAGCGGCTGTCTTCGCTGCCCATTCACGCATTCGTGGCTCTGGGTCCCACTCGCCCATCTGGCTGACATGTTTTTTCAAGGCGGCAATTTTCAAGTCAATCGTATCGGTGATGTTAACATAGACGGCATCTGGGCTGGCCTGACCCCAGGTTTCAACATAAACCTTGCGTGTTTTGTGTGATTTCAATCCTTCCTCGGCCAATTCTTCAAACAAGTTTGGTTGTCCAGCCGCCGGAAAGATCGCATCAATCGCCGCGCCCGCCACCGCCCGATGGTCGGGATGATTGATATATTCACCACCAACCCATAGCATGGTCGGGTCGCCACAGATGACGACTTCGGGCCGGAAGCGCCGAATCTCACGCACGAGCTGCTTACGCAGTGCCATTGTGTTTTCCACCATCCCGTCCGATTCGCGCAAAAAGACCACATCTTTGACGCCCACGACTTCCGCCGCCGCCAACTGCTCTGCTTCGCGAATTTCGGTTGCCTGGGCCTTGGTCATGCCTTCGGTGGCAATGCCCACATCGCCGCTGGTGCACAAAATATAACAGGCTTCCGCGCCCTCGCGCACCCAGCGCGCCACCGTGCCCGCGCAACTAAACTCAATATCATCTGGGTGGGCCACAATCACCATCGCCCGTTTCGGGGTATAGACTTGACTGCTCATCTCATTTCTCCGCGTAATTAGAATTGATTTGTGTAAAAATGGACCCCCTAACCCTCCCCTACAGGGAGGGGACAGATCAGGGACAGAAGAAGATGGTTCTTCGATCCGACCAACGGCTCCCTCCCTTACCAGGGGAGGGCTGGGGTGGGGTCCAAACCGTGTGACGAAAAGCTTCTGCGCTTATTTTCACACAAGATCCCCTGGCACACCAAACTTTTGGGCGGCATCATCCAATACCAACACCCAATCCGGCCCATCAATCGGCGGCGTGAAGCTGCCCACGTTGAGCGGCACTACGTCGCCAATCCTAAGCGCCTCACCGGTGCGCGGGTTGTACCACCACGCCTGTTTGATACTGCCAGACAGCTTATCCAAGTTAATCCTCACGGGTTCTGAGGTAGGCAGATAGATCAAGGCATAACTGCCGTTGGCGTCGCGTGTGGCCTGCACATGGCTTTCGGCACTGCCCGCCGACGAGGCCAGCAAACTCTGGTCTGGAATGCGCGACAGATAGGGTCGCGATTCAAGCAGGTTGCGTAAAAATTGCACCTGATTGGCGCCGTGGCGATTGATCGCTTCAAACCAGGGCCGGTCGGCGTGGTTGACTGCTGCGCGTTTGGCTGGATCATAAAACTGCCACAGTGCATGGTGCCCATACGTGACGCCGCAGCCGCCGGCAAAGACTGCGCGATACAATTGTTTACGTACATCATAATCGCGGAAATAACCGTTCTTTGGGTTCCACTGCGGCCACGGGTTGACCGGATGATCTTCGTAATTGGGTTCACTGTCCAGCGTCGGCTTGCTTGGTTGCAAAGCGTAATCCTGCGCGATCATGTCCCAGACCGGCATATCCCGCCCAGAACCGTGACCAGACTGGATCATGTTAAAATCCAACCAGGGTTCTGCCTGCAACCAAGCAGATGAGGAGAGGCCGCCCATTGGGTGATAGGTGATCAGCGCGTTGCCATTGGTGGCTTCGTCGATGCTGGCGGCCATTGCCCGCCAAATGGGCCGGTAATCAATTTGTTCGTGGATGGCCGGACGATCACCGCCTAAAATCCAAATCATGTTCGTATCATTACGATAGCGTTCGCCGAGATATTGCCCGTAGATGCGCGCATTTTGTTCGTTGAAGACAATCGGGCCTGCTCCCCATTGATTGTGATTGACCTTGTCACCCCAGGTGGGCAGCAGCCCGACATACAACGCATGCGCCGCGGCCAGTTGGATTAGCTCGTCCATATAGGCGAAATATTTTTCATTCGGCTGCGTGGGATCGTCGTCAAGCAGCGGCGTTTCTCCATAGGCGTTGGGCATGTGCAGTCCATCAAATTCGGCCAGCGCCACGGCCTGAATCACGTTGAAGCGTTGGTGTTGGCGGGTGGCAAAATAAAATTTAGCCTCCTCACGGGTTAGGCGATGAAAAATTTCCCAGGCCGTGTCACCCAGCCAGAAGAAGGGTTCGCCCGTTGCGGTGACGAGAAAACGTTGGTTGTCACTCACGCGCAAACGGGGCAATGCGTGATTTACAGTAGTGAGCATAAAGCTTTTTCCTGAGTGTTTTATTTACTTGTCGGTGAAATTTTTGAAATTAGTCATCGACTGACCTGACAGGAGGGGCTGTTCCCTCCGGTCAGGTCTCGATCCCTGGATTGATTTTTAATTGCCTAAAGACGCACGGACAGATAGTCGCGCGTAGCGGCGAGTGCAGCGCATGGGTCAGGAGACGATTCGTTTGCATACCTGGACTTGACCCATGCCATGCACGCTTGATTTTCGCGAGCTGCTGGAAAAACTTTGCGCTCTTGCGGCTTTGCGTGCCCAATTCTAAGAAACGGTCTGAAAAGGGTGGATCAGGGACTTTGTAGGTGCGGTTTGTAACCGCACGTTCTCGGTCATCCCCTGATTGTGCGGTTACAAACCGCACCTACGAATTCTTTTCAGACCGTCTCTAAGTTTTTTTATTCGGCATGCGCGGGATCAACTGCAGCGGCTGGACGATTTTACGCCGTTCTGGCGTCAGCCGTTCCAAAAGTTCGGGCGAAGGCTGATACCCATGCCGGAAATTGCCCCACGAAGGACCATACCGATAGACAAGAATGCGCCGGATGCCCTCGTTTACCCGTTTGGCCGAGCCATGTGACAAGGTATCGACAAAGAGTAAGACATCCCCAGCTTTCATCTGGATTTCCACCGCCCCTTCAATGCCATCGACCGAAGCGCCAGGTGCCATTTTGTGGCGATCAAAGTGCGGGTGAGCAAAATTGGCCTTGTGGCTGCCGGGGATGATCATCGTGCCGCCGTCACCTTCGCCAATCTCGGTGAGGGCGATCAGGATATTCACCTGGCCGCACATAAAGCGGCCCGCATGGTAACGAAACTGGTTGCGTTTAGCGCCACTGTGACCGCCCGAATGCAGCCCGATCGCTTCGCCCGGCTCGCGGAAGTTGGCGAGGTTTTCGTCAATAAAGAGTGGCCCGTGGTTGTAATCGAAGGTGCCCTCGCCACCCACAAAATATTTAATTTTATCGATCCAGGACGGATGGTCGATCAGTTGCTCAAACGGTTCACCCGCTTCATAAATTTGTTGTAAATTCAGCCCATCCGTTTTGCCGTACTTGTGGGCATGCACATATCCATACCAATCCCCTTGCTCTAAGGGCGGTATGGCGTCTAGACCGGCGTTGAGGTCAGCCACTTCGGTGGCGGTCAAGGCATTTTTGAGCAGCAAGTAGCCGCGCAGATCAAAGAGATAGATATCGAGATCGGTTGGTACGTTTGCCATAAGAACTCCTGTAAATTAATTAAAAAGCATACAACGCAAGAAGGCATATCGTTGTGTACTCTAGAATTTTGCAAATTTCCTTGCCAGAGAGAACACGCAACTTACCCAACCGCCCCCCCACTTGCGTGATAAATACTTCCGTGTGCAGGCGATTTTTTACTTCAGAAGGATCGGCTGTTTCAAAAAACAGTTCAAGCGCTTCGGCTAAATTAGTTCTTGCGGCTTCAACCGTCTCGCCCTGGCTAGCAATATCAAGTTCAGGACAAAGTGAGACGTACAAGTCACCTTCTCGTTCAATAATTGCCGTAAATTATTGCATGTTTTTTATTGCTCTTTTCCTTCGTGAATTAATCGGATGGCCGCTGCCACATAGCGCTCGCCAGCTTCGGGCGCGAGGGCAGCCGGATAACGGTAATATTTGTACGCTTCCGCCACCTCATAACCGCCGCGCGGATAGGCGCGCCGCGCGGGAATGTAGCCAATGTTATCATTACTAAAGCCACAGATGAAAGTCTGTTGCACGCCTGCGCCATATTTGATCGCTAGCCCTAGCTCGACGAATAATTCGCCGGGCGCGCTCACAAACGCGACATCGCCCAAGCGGATAATTTGGACTTCGGTTTGGACAAAAGTGGGCTTCGGCTCGGTTTGGAGCGCGGCGCGCGTGCGTTCGACCCATTGTTGCAGCGCAAGCTGGATTTTGACGCGGATCCAATCCTTTGTCTTTTCCGCTTCGGTCAGCGGCGTTTGTTGCCCCGCGAGCATTTGGGTTAATTGATCAAGCGTTGGCAGCGGCTGGAGCGGGAGTTCCAATTGCTTTATCCCAGCGGCCAACGTAACTGTTTCTTCTAAAGCAATCGTCGGTAGCGTGCTTAACACCGCCGCGGCTAAACCAGTGCCAATCGCCGCGCAAACCGGCCAGCCGCGCTCGACCGGTCCCACATCGCCAATCGCGCCGGTGACAAACAGCGTGATCGCGCCGGTTTCCTTTTGCACCTGGTCCATCACCGTGCCGGGATAGTCGGCCGTAAATAACTGATTCTCGCCGGTTAGACAGGTGGGGTGGCAGGCATAATTAATCAAGGTGGCCAGCGCCGCCCCCTGCTCATTCACCACGCGCAGAATGCCGACTTCTGGATCCATAATATCACCCGGCGCGCGCCGATTATGCACACCAGCGGTGAAACGACCACGCCCGGTGCCCACGCTAGCCGGTTGTCGAGTGGCGTGCGCCGTCTGCGTTATCTCGACTAATTGTTCGCGCAGCGCCGGCATCCATGCCTCATCCATCTCGCCACAGCCTTGCAGGAACATCGTCGCAGGGCCGCCATGCGTGTGCGAACAGGCGATCATCACATGGTCGCCGGGAATGCCGGTGGCTGCTGCGATGGCCGTGCGTACATCCGCCACAAATTGCTTGTGAAACCCCAACACATCACAGGTAATGATGACTGCTTGACAGGCACCGTTATCCAGCACCAACGCTTTGGCAAAGAGCGGATCGTGTATGCCGGTCGCATTACCGGCGCGCGCAATATAGCCGGTCATCTCCATGCCGATGGGTGGCGTGATATCGATTTGCGCTGCGCCTGCGTACAGTTTTTGATCAGAGCTTGTCATGTTGAATCTTCCTGAGCATGCTATTTGACTAATTTCTGTAACTACTACGACAACGTTAAATTAGCTACCAGTAGTAGTGACCCGGTTTTAGGCCATTTTGCGCCAACATTTGAACGGCAAAATGGCGACGAACCCACTAGCATCGTTTCTCTTGAAAATTAGGTGCAAATCGCAGGTTTGTCATGC
>JBBREZ010000415.1:0-6338 GCA_038225095.1 Caldilineales bacterium | reverse complement strand
GGATGCCCTGGCTGTTGAAGGCAAGATCACGATTCGCGTTTTTGTAGATACGGGCAGGAACAGTCGCAGCAGCGCCAGTCATGCACCCGCGGATCATGTTCCCACAGATGTAGTGCTCGAAATCAGCGATACGGGCATGGGCATGGACGAAGAAACGCAGCGGCACTGCTTTGAGCCGTTTTTCTCTACCAAAGGCACCCACGGCACCGGTCTAGGCTTAGCGGTTGTTTATGGCATTGTCCAGCGCCACCAAGGCCGCATCGAAGTAGAGAGCGCCATCGGCCAAGGCACAACCTTTCGCATCTATCTGCCGATCCCGTTGCAGACGCCAGAATTCACGCACCAGCCTGCGCCCCCATCCGAGCGACCCTTGCATGTGCTCGTTGTTGACGACGACCCCGTCGTGCGCGATGTCGTTGTGGAATATCTGCAATATGAGGAACACAGCACAGAAACCGCTGCCAATGGATCGGAAGGGTTGGAAAAATTTCTGGCTGGCCGCTTCGATTTAGTCATTACCGACCGCGCCATGCCCAAACTGAATGGCGATGGGCTGGCCGCCGCGATCAAGGCGGTGGCATCCGATACCCCAATTATCCTCCTCACCGGTTTCGGCGAGTTCATGAATGCAGAAGGTGAGCTACCCGGAGGGGTGGATTACATTGTGAGTAAGCCGCTCACGCTTGATTCCCTACAACAGACCATTGCGCTGGCTATGGGAAAATTCTCGTAAAGCGCTTTCCTCACAGGCTTCCTCACCTAGGATTTATCTTGATTCTATGCGCCACCGATTGATCGACTACCTAACGCTCGCCAGTCGCTTTGATAACCCTGCCATTAATGCCATTGTGCTGATGGGAAGCCACGCGCGCCAGGAGGCTGGCCCGCACAGCGACGTAGATTTGGTGCGCTTTAGCCAGGAAGGCGCTGAGCTGGCTGACGCAGGAAGTTACCTGATTGATAACACGCTAGTAGTGGTCAGCGACGTTACGCCAGCCACGGTGGAAACATGGTTTACACGCCCCGAAGTAGCTGTCGGAACCATCACCGGTGTGCGGCTCGCCCGCGCCTTGATCGACCGTGACGATACTTTTGCCAACCTTCAAAAGCGCGCTCACGCTTTTACCTGGGATGCAACGCTCCAGCAACAGGCTAATTTGTGGGCCAGTGCACAAATGGTCGGCTGGATCGAAGAAGTGCATAAAGGGCTGGAAGGTTTGCGGCGCAACGATGTGGGACGACTACTGAATGGCTTGTTTGGTTGCACTTTTGGCCTTTCACGTGTGATCCAGGTGCAGCGCGGTGTATTAATCTCCGGCGACAATGCTTTCTACGCGGAAGTAGCGGCGGCTGTCGGCCTAGATTCATTATGGGCGCAACTGTGCGGGCTTGCCTTTGGTGTGAGCGAAATTCAAGGCCGCCCACCCTCGCTGCGCGAACGGGCCGTGGCGGGGCTGCGCCTTTACGCAGCTACGGCAGAACTGTTAGGGGACGCCCTCCAGCCAGAACACGCACCACTCGTCAACCAGACCGTCCAACGGATCAAAGCCCAAGTGGAAGATGTCCATTAGGGCCAATCATTCCATGATTGCGTAAGGCAAGTTACAAGTACTTTTGTTTGTGGGATCATAGGTAAGTATAGTACCATCTAAACGATTCGATAGACTTTGTGCCAGGTTCTATAGAGAGGAAGTTTTATGGTGCGTTCCCGCGTTATCTATGTTCTCTTACCTTCTTTGTTATTGATATCATTACTGGTGGCCGAGCAGCCAGTGTTTGCTGCCGTGGCTAGCGCAGCGGCGCAAGGCTCCGAAATTGAAAAATCAGATAAACCGGCGCCACCATTACCGCCCACCGCCCCTCATTTCCCCAAATCACCCGTTGGACTGACACCCGTGCAGCCCGCAGCGCAAACACCCGCCCCACCAACTGGCCTTGCCTTTGATTGGCATAAAACCGAGAATTATTTGGTGTTGGGCACCGACCAACGCCCAGGCTGGACAAACTGGCGCACCGACACAGTGATCGTTGTCGGCATTGATCGCGCGTTGAACCGGGCGGCTGTCTTCAGCATTCCCCGCGATCTCTTTGTCCAGATTCCCGGTTATGGCTGGGGACGGATCAACCAGGTGGATTACCTGGGCGAAAAACGTTTGGGGGTGGGGGGTGGCCCTGCGCTAGTTTCCCAGGTGTTGAGCACTACGCTGGGGATTAGCACTCAACATTGGGTGCGCCTGCGGATGGACGGCTTTGTCTCGATTGTGGATGCGGTTGGTGGCGTCAATATCCATTTAGACTGCCCATTCTATGAGCCGATCTTCAACCTCACCACCCAATCCTGGGATTATTTCACCCTTCCTGCTGGCGATAGCAAACTCGATGGCGAGACGGCTTACTGGTTTGTGCGTTTACGCTATATCGAAACTGATATTGAGCGTGGTCGCCGCCAACGCCAGTTTCTCTGGGGGTTGCGCAACCAGGTGTTAAACGCTAACCTTATTTTGCGTTTCCCTGCCCTATGGAGTGTGTTCCAAAAGAGTTTTACCACGGATATCGGTGTGCTCGATATGCTCAATCTGGTGCGCTACGGCGTGGGGCTGGAACCGCAAAATGTGCGTGCTAGCGGCTTAACATTGGCTGATCTGCAAAATTTCACAACCGATCAAGGGGCTGCCGTATTGCGGATTGCCAACCCGCAACATGTACGCGCAGTAGTCAACAATATTTGGAGCGCACCGGCAATGGTCGATACCAATCACCAAAATGCGCTGCGCTGCGCGCCCTTGCCAGCAGGCGTTAAAATTGATAGTATGGTGGTTGGACCGCCACCGCCAGAATTGATGACCGCTACACCGTTGACACAGACCAAACCGATCACTAGGACTGCACCGTAAGGATCTTAGTGGGTCTATGCATTGTTGGCTTGTGACTAAAACTCAGTGGGTGGCGGTAATGATCACCCAGTAGCGGCTGTCACCATTCTCAGCATAGCCGAAGCCATAATCGTTTTGCGCCGCAAAAAAATCATCTTCGCCTAATACGTGCGTGCGATGAGCTGGGGAGTTTTTCCAGCCTTGCCACGTTTCTGCGGGCGTGGTGAAGTTTAAGCCAATCGATTCAATGTTATTGCCATTGTCTGGATAGTAGTCGGGTAGCGGATAATCGGCTTGTTCGACTAAGAAATTAGCTTCATGACCATCTGGATCCGTATGGCTAAAATAATGACGCTGAGCCATATCCTGGGCACGTACCCTGGCGACTTTCGATAAAATATCCTGGCGAGTAGGGTGCTGACGATGTTGTTCCAGATCAGTGACAAAGAGCGCTTCGAGTTGTTGTTCCTGGGGGTTGGGCTGCCAGCCGACCTGCGGATTATCTACCGAGGGACTATTGCTGATCAGTGGCAGAAAGATAGAAGACTGCGGGACTTGTTGGCTGGGGGTTGCTTGTACGTGCCTTGTATATGCCGTCATGTTGATGGAAAGCACAAGTATTAGTGCAAACACGGGCAGACCGCAGCGCTTAAGATAAAAATAGTACTCTGCTTTCATCTTAGGTCTCTCCTTTTTAGATTGAAAGCCTCCCTAAAAACCTGGCGACCTAACCGAACGCGTCAGAGAGTTTGGGTAGGCGCTTACGTATAGCGTTTTTAAGCTGTTGCTATTAGCGATATAACTATAAAGATGGGGGCCGTTCTGTGCTGACCTAATGGAGAGGAGTTTTGTTGGTTGACGAAGCCATTAAGTGGTTAAAGGTTGGTTTGAGCCGAGCGCATAATTGCTTGAAAATCACTCTTGACCTGGCGCATGTTCGGCAAAGCTCGTTTCCGCGTCGGCCCAAAGATCAGGGTACTGGTGGATAATTTTCATGAACTGGTGGCGGTGGGCTTGTTGTGTGGGCGTTTCCCAACAGCCACCCAGTTGCTCGAGCAGCTTCCAAATGTAGCGGGGTGAATAAACAATGCCAAATTCTTGTTCAATGACTTGGCAAATCCGCGACTCTGTCCATACATCCATCCAAAACCCTGCGTTTTCTGCCCCTTGCGTTAACAACTCAAGCAGTCGTTGTTGCTGAGCCTTGCTCAGCCGCGGTTTGCGCCCAGTGCTTTTGTTGTGTAGGGCTTCAACGCCTTCGGCATTGGCCTGTCTCAACCAACGGCTAACCGTCTCCGGCGCAACGTCAAGTGCTGTCGCTATTTTTTTTCGTGACCACCCTTGTGTTTTAAGCGCCCAGGCGCGTAGACGCCGAGCGGCTCGCCTGTTGGCCTGTTGGTCTAGTTCTTGCTGGTCCAAAATATCGACTCCCCCTTTCCACAGACAATCCATGTTGCTTGAAGCATAATCTGTGTTTGAGCTGCGGCTCACGTGGTCTACCGTAAAGGTAACCCTCGCTTGCCGGTGATGAAATCTACCTCCTTACAAAAACTTAATCCTTTTTTGACGTAGTCGCAATAGTACTAAGCACCTATTTTGATAACATTAAATTTAATGACGGTTTTGGCCCAGACTGACTTTGCTTATACCAATACATAGCGCTTTGGCATAAGCAAAGCCAGTCTGGGCACTTTTTGCGAAATTTAATCAACTACAGGAGAATACGTGCTATTCACTAAACTCGGGGTGTAGAAATTAAAGCTTATTTGGAATAACGGAGTATAGGCGCTAGGTAGACAAGTACAGAGGTAGACAAGTTGTGGATTCCTGTGTACTTGTCTACCGTTCGGCTGAGCTCACGTCGAAGCCTGTTTCCCCTGTGGTTATTTATTCCGAATCATGTCTATTCAAGTGACGAGTGTGCTGCTTCTGCCCGTCCATGCTGTCGCCGCAGATCATTGTTCAAGCGCTGGATTAAGCCGGAAGGCGATAAGATGTCACACACAAAGATCAATACAGCGATCGTTTTAGCGGCCGGTCTCGGCAGCAAATTTTGGCCATACAGTTCAATTCGGCAAAAGGCAGCCTTTCCCATCGTCAACATCCCCATCGTACGCCGCATGGTAGATGCTTTGCTTGGCGCAGGGATCAGCCACATCATTATCGTGGTTGGTTACGGCGAAGCTAGCGTGCGCGCGGCACTGCGTGGGTGTGCCGGGGAGATTAGCTTCGCCCACCAGGACAACGCAACGGGTACCGCAAGCGCAGTGTTGACGGCCGCCCATGATCAGAGCGAAGATTTCTTGGTCGTTGCGGGTGATGTCGTCACGGCGGAACAGAACATAGCGGTATTGCTGGACCATTTCAACGCAGAACGTCCGCTGGCCGCAGCTTTAATTCAACCTCTGGGCGAAGAGTCACCCCACGATTGGTTGGGCGCGTATCCAGAGCAAGGCCGTTTGCGTGGCGTAGAGGGCCACACCCGGCGCGGTTGCCAGCATCGCCTGTGTGGCATCTATGCTTTTCGTGGCGAAGCGCTCACCTATTTGCGGGATAATCCTGGGATCATGAGCCAGGTGCCGGTCGGTGGCATGCCGCCGCTCGAAGCCGAAATTGCGCAATCGTTGCAGATGATGATCGACGAAGGCCAAACGGTGACGGCCATTGAAACTACCGGCTATTTTGTGGATCTGGACAAACCCTGGCATATTCTGGCGGCTAACCACTGCGTGATCGAGGCGATGCGCACGCGCTTAACGGGCAACGTGATTCCCGCATCCTGTCGGATTCACGATGGTGCTGAATTGCAAGGTCGCGTCGTGTTGGGTGAAAATTGTGTGATTGGGAATCGGGTCGTGGTCGAAGGTGATTTATGGCTGGGCACAGGCGCCAGCGTCACCAACGGTGCGATCATTGAAGGGCCAGCCGTGATCGGCGCGGGCACGCAAGTCAAAAATTATTGCCAGATCGGTGGGCATAGCACCCTAGGTGCGCGCAGCTTCTATGGCCACGGCGCCGAGTTCAGCGGCGTCGCCCTGGATACGGTCTATTGTTATCATTACATGGAAATCTGGGGCGTGGTCGGTCAGGGCGTAGATTTTGGCGCAGCGACCGTCTGTGGCAACTTGCGTTTTGATGATGGTGACACAACCTGGCGAATTAAGGGGCGATCAGAGACGCCGACCACGGCCTCGAATGCTGCCTATTTTGGCGATTTCTCGCGCACCGGTGTCAACGCCATCATCATGCCTGGCCGGCGCACCGGTGTCTATAGCATCGTCGGCGCGGGCGTCGTGCTCTATGACGATTTGCCCGACCGTCAAGTGGTCACGGTGAAACAGGAATTGGTGATGCGTCCCTGGGGGCCAGAACGGTATGGGTGGTAAGAGGGGTACATCCTAACGTGCCGGGGAGACGGCGGGGAATGATTCGGGGTAGCCCTTGATCACCGCCCGCCGTCTCCCC
>JBBREZ010000414.1:0-6338 GCA_038225095.1 Caldilineales bacterium | reverse complement strand
TCTCCTCTGTCCAAGTTATTGAATCGCTAATCCTTAGCTGAACGGGTGGATACGCCCATTCACGCGAAATGCAGCTTTGTAATTAGCAATGGTGGGGTGCAACGCACTCGGTGCACAAATTGACAGCCTCTTCTCCTGTTGATAAACTCTCTATCGTAGTAAATTTGTTCTATCCGGTTATAGCTGCGCCTTGAATCGCCCAACCCACGCCGAAAAGCGTATTATTTATTTATTGCTTATGGAGCAAAGTCTTTGGCCAATCGTCAGAAAAACCTGCCATACGAATTACAACAACATGAAGAAAAACGGGGACGTAAACCCAGACCAAAAAAAGAGTCTAAAAACATCATTTCTGGGATTGTGATGCGCGCCCGTGGTCATCACTACGATGTACAAACGGACCCTAGCGGTGATAATCGCATCCGAGTCTGCGAAGTGCGCGGGCGTTTGCTCCAGGAAAGAACCAAAGATACGCTGGTGGCCGTCGGTGATCGGGTGGGGATCTTGCCCAACGGTGAAATCAAGGGGCTGATTGACCGCGTCGAAACGCGCCGCAGTGTGCTCAGCCGGCAACGACCGGGCATCGATTCGCCAGCCGAAGATGTGATTTTGGCTAACCCCGACCAAGCCCTGGTCGTTTTTGCCGCCGCCCAGCCCGAACCGCATTTGCGCATGTTAGACCGTTTCCTGGTAATTACCGAATATAACGAACTGCCGGCCGTTGTCTGTGTGAACAAGCTTGATTTGGTCGGGCTCGAACAAGCGAAAGCCCTGTTTGGCCCTTACGAAGCGATCGGTTATCCGGTGATTTATGCCAGCACCAAGACGAGGCAAGGGATCGATGAATTGCAAGCCTTATTAAGCGATTGCATTACGGTCGTGACTGGGCCCAGCGGTGTGGGCAAAAGCAGTTTACTCAATGAGATTCATCCCAATTTGCACTTGGAAACCGGCGCGCTGCGTGATTTTATGGGCAAAGGCAAGCACACGACGCGCGGCGCTCAACTCTTTGCCCTGCCGTTCGGCGAGCATACATTTGTCGCCGACACGCCAGGCATTCGCGAACTGGGACTCTATGACATTGAACCGACCGAGTTAAGTTATTATTTTGCCGACATGAAAGAATATATACCCGCTTGTCGTTTTCCTGGCTGCACGCACACGCATGAGCCAGATTGTGCCGTGCGCGCCGCCGTCGAAGCGGGCAAAATTCAGCCGGAACGCTATGATAGTTATTTGCGGCTGCTCAAGGGCGAGGAGTAAGGCGACCTCACCCCCGACCTCTCTCCTGAACGGAAGGGCTGTTTCAGAAGAGAGGTCGGGGGGTGAGGCAGTATTTACACAAACTCCAGAAAATAGTTGAGGAGAGAAATTGGAATCTATCAAATCGCCAGAAAAATATACACTGGTTCATAGGTTGTAAATTCATTATGACACTGCCTACCAATCTGAATCCATAACAAACGAAAGCCGTCACCCTGGTGCATGGCCCGGTGCTAGTATTGGCGGGACCCGGCTCCGGCAAGACGCGCGTGCTGACGCGGCGCATCGCCTACATGATCGATGAAACTGGCATTGCCCCCTGGAACATCCTCGCCGTCACCTTTACCAATAAGGCGGCGCGTGAAATGCGGGAGCGCGTTGAAAAATTGCTGGAAGAAAAGTTTGGCCCACCGCTGCCCGGCCATGCGCCGCGCTTGGGCGGGCTGACGATCGGGACTTTTCACAGCATTTGCGCCCGCGTGTTGCGCATTGAGACCGCGGCAATTGGCTATGCGCCCAACTGGGTGATCTACGACAGCGGCGACCAACATGCCTTGGTGCGCAACATTCTGCGCGAGATGAATCTGGATGAGAAGCGCTACAGCCCCAACGCGATCCATGCCCGCATCAGCCACCAGAAAAATGAATTGATCACACCCGAGCATTATCGCGCGCAGACTTATTTTGAAGAGGTGGCTGGCCGCGTTTACACACGTTACCAAGAGGCGCTGCGGATTAACAACGCCGTTGATTTCGATGATCTGTTGATGAAAACTGTGCTGCTCTTCCGCGAGCGCGAAGATTTGCTGCGTAAATATCAGCAAAAGTGGCAATATCTGCTGGTGGATGAATTTCAAGACACGAACACGGCCCAATATGCCTTGCTGCGCCTGTTGGCAAATGGGCCAGAAGGCAAACGCAATCTATTTGTGGTGGGCGATGAGGATCAATCGGTCTATAAATTTAGAGGCGCCGATTACCATAACGTCGAAAATTTTATGCAAGATTACCCCGACGCCACGAAGGTGCTGCTGGAACAAAATTATCGCAGCACGCAGAAGATCCTTGACGTAGCCAATGCGGTCATTTCGCGCAACCGCAACCGCACGCCCAAACGCCTGCACACCGAAAATGGTGCAGGGCTCGCCGTAACCGTCTACGAAGCCTATAACGAGATCGAGGAGGCCGGCTACATCTGCGATGAGATTGAACGCTTACAAGCCAGTGGCAGCTTCACCTTGAGCGATTTTGCCGTGATGTATCGGACGAACGCACAAAGTCGCGCGCTGGAAGAGGCGTTTGTGTTGCGCCAGATCAAACATAAACTGGTGGGCGCCACGCGCTTCTATGAGCGCAAAGAGGTCAAAGACGCGCTTTCCTACTTGCGCGTCGTCCACAACCCGGCCGACGCGATTGCGCTCGACCGAATTATCAATGAGCCAGCGCGTGGCATTGGCCCCAAGACATACGGCGCGATCAAGTTGTGGGCCGCCAGCATGGGCATCAACGAATATACCGCACTGTCAATCCTATTTCATGGGCCTGCGGTCATCGCGCAAAGACGCGGGACACTGCTGCCCATCGCGGCAACCACGGCGCCGGATTTGGGCAACCGCGCCATCAACGCACTCACGCAATTCGCCAAAATGTTGGAAAACTGGATCCAAGTGCGCGAAATGAATCGCTATGGCAGTGTGGCCGATCTGTTCGATATGATCATGCAGGATTCTGGTTACACGGCGGGCCTACGCGATGGCACCGATGAGGGTGAAGATCGCTTTGCCAACCTCCAAGAGTTGCGTGGCGTGGCGGCGCAGTATATGCATGGTTTCACCACCGAAGCCGAACAGACGCCGCTGGCGATGTTCCTCGAAGAAGTAAGCCTGGTCAGCGACAGCGATCAGATCGAAGAGGGCAGCGGCGCAGTCACGTTGCTCACTTTGCACACGGCCAAAGGGTTGGAATATCCGGTCGTCTTTATGGTCGGCATGGAGGATGGCATTTTGCCGCATAAGCGCAGCCTGGAAAGCGAAGACCCAGAAGATATGGCCGAGGAACGCCGCCTCTGTTACGTGGGCATTACGCGCGCCAAACGCCGCCTTTATCTGGTGCACGCTTTCCGCCGCAGTTTGTGGGGCAGTAGCGAGGCGCAACAGCCGAGTCGCTTCTTGGATGAAATTCCCCCAGAGTTGCTAACCGGCATGGTGGACAAACGCAGCCGACGCGAGGCGAGCTATCAACGCGCCACGGCCTGGGATGATGATGACAACGGCGAGCGCAAACGCCCCAGCCGGCCCGGCCAGCCGAAAAACCCGTATACTTGGGGTAGCACTTCAGGCTCAAGCAGTGGCGATGCCAGCAAGCCTAAACCGACCTATTGGTCGCCCGGCGGCGTGGCTGGCGCAGATAGTGACACCAAAATTACCCGGCCAGCCCCACCAGCGGGCAAAGGCGCGGGCAGCAGTCGCATACCCCAATTTACGCGGCGTGACAGCGTGCAACATAAGACGTTTGGCGTCGGCACCGTGATCGAAAGCAACTTGACGCGGGATGACGAAGAGGTGACGATCGCTTTCCCTGGCGTCGGGATCAAGAAACTGCTGGTTTCGCTGGCCGGGTTAAAAAAGTTATAAATCTATAATTTCGGTAATCGGCTGCGCGGTGGTTCAATCTCTGCTCGATACCGTTCGTTACACGTTGCGCAATGGCAATATCAGAATCTTTGGGGCAGGCTTTTGGCGGAAGGAACAAAAAATCTATGAGCGAGAAAATCAAGATCGGTGATGTGGTTGAAGGCACATATGGCCCCATGCGTAGGATTGTCGATAATTTACCGTCACCTGATGAGTTATTACGCAGAGAACCGGAAGTCGAGAAAGTGACAATGCAACTCGATTCTTTTACTCTGAAGTTTTTTAAGGAAAAGGCAGCGGCGCAAGGCGCATCTTACCAACGCATGATCAGAGAATTGCTAAAAAGTTACGCAGAGATGCACCAGAAATAGTTTTATCGTAAAAAACGAAGTAGGCCAGAGATTGGGCCCTCTGACCTACCTCTAGCCATAAAACCGCTGACGATACCAGCGGCAAAACGGCTACACCTATTGTAGCTCATTTTGCCATCAGCGGACAATCTTTTTCCGTTGGATGGGCATTTGTTTGCCATCCACATTCGCACGTGGGGGTAAGCATGCAACAGAGCCATTTGCGCTGCCCAGGCAGACGGCGGCTGAATTGACCCAGATTGCGCAAGCGATTTTTTGCTTAGGCCAATCCAGAAAAATAAATAACGATATAGGGATCGAGACCTTCGGCAGAGCGTTCGACGACTCGACTGAGCTCAGACTTCGGCGAGCTCAGTCGAACGCTTGCCGAAGACCGCCGAACGTCCTGTCAGGCGGGTGCCCTCTGGGCGCGATAAACTCAGCCCGTATACTTATTGATTTGGAATGGCCTTAACGCGCTGCTAGAAACCAAAGTCCCGGCGCATATTCCTCGCCTCATCAGCCCTGCGCCCGTGCGCTCGGTGCGGCCTGACTTTCAGTTGTATGCTTTGCCGAATCGCCCTGACCAAATTCAATTAATCGCCACTGAATTGGAGATTTGTCCGTCGGCGCACGGGTTTGCCCATGCCATGCAGGTGGGCTATGGGCTGAGCATTGATTTGGTAGAAATTTTTGCCCGTTTTCTGGCTGGACGCGAATTGATTTTTGTCGGCACGCAGCAGTGGAGCGAATTTTTGTTTGAGCAACTGGCTTTCTGCAAGGCGCTGGCGGCACTAGGCAAATTTCTGAAAGTACAGACGCCGTGCAAGCGCCAGTTATTTTTTTGACATAGTTTGTGACTGTTTAGCCCTTGTGTAAACAGGGAGACAGGTAAACACGGATACACGGTCGTACTCCCTGTTTACCTGTCTCCCTGCGTATCACTACACCTGAACATTTACAATAGACATGATTCGGCATCAGCATTCACCACGGGTAGACAAGGAGACGCCCATCCGTAGATGGGACGGAAACAGGTAGCCATCATCTGTATCCCTGTTTCCCTGTCTCCCATCTTTGTTAATCCAGATCATGTCTAATAGTTTTATGCACAATTTTGGAAATCCTGTCACTCAGAGAACGCGCGATGAACAGAAATAAACACGTAAGCACGCGGCCGCTAAAACCTACGCTTGAAACCACCAACTTGTCTCCGCCAACATCCCCGCCCTGGGGCATTGCGACCAAATCAATTGTGGCCGTGGTGAGCCTGTTGCTCTTTACGCTGATGATCTGGCGTTTTCAATCGTTGATCTCGCCACTCGTGATTGCCTTGATTTTGGCCTATCTGCTCAATCCGCTGATCAATTTGGTGGAAAAACGGATTGGGATCAAGCGGGGCATCGCCGTGCTGCTGGTCTATGTGCTGTTGGCGCTGATCGTGCTGGGTGGGGCAACCGTATTGGGCCTAGTCGTGGCCAACCAGGTACAGTGGCTGTCGGACGAATTACCGGGCCTGATTGCGCGCGCGCCCGCACTGTTTCAATCGCTGCTCGGCTATTTGCCAACAGGCGCCGTCAAGATCGGCCCTTATACCTTTGACTCAGCTAGCACGTTTCAAGGGCTGGACTGGAATTCGTTCGTCCAACAGGCGGCCAGCTTGGTCCAGCCGTTCTTTAGTACGAGTGGTTCATTGGTAGGTCTATTGGCGCAGAAGACGCTGAATGTGGTGACGCTCAGTTTCCTAATCTTTGTGACTTCCATTTATATTGCCCGCGATATTCCCCGCATGGGTGGCGCGATTGGTAATCTGGCGCACCAGCCCGGTTATCGGCAAGACGCCGAGCGGTTGATGAATGATTTTATCCAGATCTGGAATTCCTATTTGCGCGGCCAGGTGATTTTGGGCCTCGTCATGGGCATGATTGTCGGTGTGGTGCTGGCGATTCTGGGTGTAAACAATGCCCTGGCGCTGGGCCTACTCTCTGGTGGACTCGAATTTTTGCCCATTGTAGGCCCGCTGATTGGCGGAGCGGCCGCTGTGTTGGTGGCTTTTTTCCAAGTTGGCAATTATTTGGGCTTGTCACCCTTT
>JBBREZ010000413.1:0-6415 GCA_038225095.1 Caldilineales bacterium | reverse complement strand
CACCAGCAGCCGGCTTATGCGCACCAGGTCTCTGCCAGCCCCACCCGTAACCCGCTGATTGAAACCGAACGTCTGGCGCAAACGGTCCTCTCTTTGCCGCTCCATCCCCTGTTGACGGCGACTGATGGGCAACGGGTGATTGACGCTGTGCATGCTGCGTTGGAAGGCTAGCCGGCTTGTTACGCATCCATACGCCAAACTCATCCCTGCGCCAGCCGCGCCTTGATTTCTATCGCCTATTACTTTTTGGCTTGATCAGCCTCTACGTTGTGATCTTCGCGCGCCTGGCCTTTGATCAGCAACTGGGGATGCGCACGCACAAGGCCGATTTGGGCCAAATTGATCAAGCCGTCTGGAACAGCAGTCGCGGCCGTTTTGTCGAAATGACCGACAATGGCTTTGTCGCCACGCGCCTGACCGATCATGTTGAGCCGATCCTGGCGTTGATCAGCCCGATTTTTTGGTTATGGAACGATGTGCGCGCGTTGCTGCTGTTGCAGGTAATCGTCGTCGCGTTGGGCGCGTGGCCGCTGTATGAACTGGCGCTGCTCCGGCTCGATCAATTGTTGTCGGCCCAAGAACAAACCCAAATCTGGCACAGGGAGCCGTTGCGCCAGTTGACGCGCCCATTGGCACTTACCTTAGCCCTGGCCTACTTGCTCGCGCCGCCCCTCCAATCCGCTGTGTTAACCGAATTTCATGCCGCCCCGTTGGCTGCGCCGTTAATTTTGTGGGCGTTCTGGGCGGTTGAAATCCGTCATTTGAAACAATTTGTCTTGGCTGCCCTATTAGTGGCCTGTGTCAAAGAAGAGGTGGCTCTGTTAGCTGCGGGACTGGGTGTGTGGGCGTTGTGGCGATTTACGATTGACGATTTACGATTGACGAAGTCGCCGCGCTATCCTATTCTGCTCGCTGCGCTTGTCACTCTGTTCTCGCTGGCTTGGTTCTACGTTGCGACTTTTGTCATCGTCCCGGCCTATGCGCAGCAGGTCTATCACGGGGCGGAGAGTGTCTATTTTCAGCGCTATGGCGCGCTGGGGAATTCACCGCTTGATATTTTTAAGAGCTTTGTGACGCAACCGGGCGTGGTCTGGCGCATCGCAACCGAAGTCGCACGTCTTGATTATTTGTGGAAACTGCTGGCATCTTTTGGTTTTCTCTCGCTGTTGGCGCCAGAAATTTTACTCTTAGCGCTGCCCGTGTTGCTGGCAAATTTACTCAGCGCCTACCCGGCTCAGTATTATGGCGAGTTCCACTATAGCGCGCCGATTGTGCCCTACTTTGCTGTCAGCGCACTCTATGGAATGGCAAGATTATGGCGTTGGTTGGGGCGGCGCGCCGGCCGAAGTTCAGCTAGTTTTCAACACCTGCCCGCGGCGGGCGCAGGCACGATGGCGTTGGTTGCTTTTTTTCGCAATTCGCGCACAACAGTGCGTCCACTGCTCGCCACGCTGCTTGGCCTTTGGCTTTTAGGTTGGGCCGGCCAGGTTTATTTGACGGCGGGGCGTGGACCGTTGGCGGCGCGCTACGATCCGACGCCAATCACGGCGCATGATCGCCTGTTGGCGCGTTTTGTGGTGCAGTTGCCGCCGGAGGCCGCGGTCACGGCCTCCGCAGCGGTGCATCCGCATGTGAGCCACCGGCGTTATGTCTATCAATTTCCGATTGGGCTGGAAGCGCCGGGGCAGGCCGATTGGGCGCTACTCGATGTAACCACCAATACCGATATGGCGCCTGGTGATCTAAAAACCCGGGTTGATACCATGTTAGCGGGCGATTGGGGCATGGTCGATGCCGCTGATGGTTTTTTGCTGCTCCACAAAGGCGCGCCTGCCAAAGCGATACCCGATGCCTTCTATGCTTTCGCGCGTGCGCCGGCAACTGGTGAAAAAATTCTCAGTGATGCCAGTTTGGAAAATAAAGCTGTCATAGTAGACGACTGGCCGCGCTGGCGACAGACCAAGGTAATTGCCCAATGGACAGTGGGCAAAGCCTTCGACCCGGCCACTGATCGTCCTGATCTAAAAATTATTACGCCTGCTGGTGATTTATTGTTTTCGTATAGCCAAGCAACGCCGCCAGCGTTAATTTGGTATGGGCCGCAACGCTGGCACGCCGGCGAGGTGGTGCAGATTACCAGCCCGCCGCTCACCTTGCCACGGATTTGGGGCGTTGTCGTTGAGCATAAGCGAGCGTCAAACGAGGATCAGCCGACTGTGTTGGCGGCGGCCTATCAACGGCTTGACCAGGGAACTTTGCTGCCGCTCCTACTGAATGGCAACAACGCATCGAAACTTGGCGCGCCCCAAGCTACATCTGCCCGCTTGCGGATTGTGGACGAGCAAAAAGCGCTTACGATGCTCGATTTACAAGCTGGGCTCAGTTCACAACGAGTTTGGCCGGGTGCTCGGATTGAATTGTGGCTACAATGGCGCGCGACGCCCACCTGGCCGATGGGTGACAGTGTATTTGTTCATGTGCGGCGGCAAAATGTTAATCTGGTGCAGAGTGACGGGCTGCCACGCTTTTTTGTCAATGATCCGGCGTCCGCCCAACCGCATTTGATCCAGGATCTGCGCCAATTCACTGTGCCAGCGGATGTCCACTCTGGCGAAACATTGGCCGTCGTCATTGGGGTTTATAACCCGCAAACCGGCCAACGCGCCGATGTGCTGGATACCAACGGCAATGTGATTGGTAATGAATGGACGGTTGGTCAAGTGACGGTTGAGGCGCCGCCCGTGCCGGATCAGGCGTGTGCGCTGGTAGCCCAGGCGTGCGAATCCCAACCGTTACGTTGAGATCGCATGAGAATAAAAAGAGCAACCAACATAGGTATTGTTGGTTGCTCTTGAGTGATCCCTAGCAATTAGACGTTAGACGTAGGGGCGCTGCTTGCTGCGCCTTGTGTTTTGCATAGCAGGCGCAGCAAGCACGGGTACCCAGTGGGTGCCTACGATTGGCCAACCTTCATTCACCATTAGATCGGGCGTAATCCCAAATAAACCTGACCGCTGCTCAACGTGCGCAGGATCGTTTCGGGGGAAGCCCACGGTAATAACTGATTTAGTTCGTTGGGAGAAAGTGGCTGGTTGTTATTGGCTAGAAAGACACGGAAACAGCCGGAAACCAACGACAATCGCTCGTTAATATAGTCTGGATCGTTGGCGCAGCGGGTGCGCAAGCATTCGCGCAGGGCATCGGTGCGATGTACTTCGCCCGTATCGGGGTCCACCCAATCCACATTTTCTGTGTTTTGGTTATCGCGGAAGCGCTCGCGACATTCATCACATAATTGATCACGGAGATAGAGGCGAAAGTTTTTGCCGCTTTTTTCCCACCAATCGTAGTCGATCTGGAATTTGGTATCTACGGTCGGTCGGAAACGAGCTAGCTTCTGACGTAAAAGGGTTTGGCTCATGAAAAGTCTCCATGATAGATAGTAACGCGCAAAATAAGAGTAGGCTTAGTGATCAGTAAGTCGGTGAGACAGGTTTGGATTAACCTGTGGCTGATTTTCCCACCAAACTTAGGATAAGGCGAAGAAACCACCGCCTACATCGCGGAATTTGCGATTGCTGATCAAGGCATAGAAGACCGGGCCGGGTGGGCAGCGGCGTAGCATGTTGACGGCGCTATAAACGCTTTTCGCATGCACCGTGCCGTTAGGATTCAACTTGGTCAATTCTGGCACCACTTGTTCCACCATCTGAGAGACACTAACGCCGTCGCGCGTGAGTTGCTCGCGCAATTCGTCCAGGGCGGCAGTGTCATTGTCGGCCACGATCAAATATTCATCGTATTCACAGGCGACTTGAATTTTGTTCATTTCAAAGCGCAACTGTTTGGTCGCCAGATCTGGCGTCGCAATGCGCGCCCATTCGCGCTTGGGGCGGCGCGTTCGATAGTCCATGATCACTTCGTTGGTTTTAGGCGTGCGTTCTAGCGTAATCTGCGCGCCCACGGGCACAGCATGATCTTCCATCCACTTGCTCAGCCCAGAGACATAACGGCCTTCATGCACCACCCACCCTGTATAGCGGGTGCCCCAGCGTCCATCCACCAGGGTGACGGTCGATTTACCTTTTTGTCCGGTCGGGAAGAAATTGATGGTGCGCCCATTCAGGGGCAACGTGCCATGGCGGCGATGCGGATAGATGAGCATGAGCGACGTAGTGGGTACAACCCGCGGAATTTCGCTACTTAAACCACTCTCACCCCATTCGTCATCCAATTCCCACTCGATTTGGAGCAGTTCTACGCTCAACAGCGCGCGATTGTAGGCGATCGGCGTATAACGCAGCAGCGGGGGCGTGCTGATCACCTCGGCTGGTTCCAGTCTTTTCAAAAACCAGGAAGTGTCGCCGTTGCTGCCGACGCGATCGAAGCGTGGATCTTTGCCTAGCGCATGATTGAGGCTGATAATGCGCATCGGCATGCTGACATTTACATCCAGCTCAATTTCGGCCAGTAATTGCTCGGTTTTGAGTGGATTAGCTTGCATTTCAATCAAAGCTTCGGCGATGTTCAAGAAGCCAACATGGATCTGGGCCAACATATCAGACAAAAGCCAGTAGTTGTCCACTTCCACAAAGTCTTTGCTGCGCTCGCCTTCTTCCAGGGCATAGAGCAGACTTTCGTCAATTTCAACTCGATAAAGTGAATAAATTTCTGACGTCGACAACAACACTTCTTCATTTGCGTTGTTACTGCCGTTGCTCTGATTAAGCCGATGCGGCTGTTGTAGATTGGCAGCAAATTCGCGTTGGCGATCTTCAAATTTAATTTTAATCACATCAAATTGACCGTATTCAGGATTTTGACCGCTGCGAATGTCGATAACTTCACCGACGGCAAATTCCAGGACAGGAAAGACAACCTGCTGACCGAGTTGATAGCGTTCCTTGGGCAGATAAACGGTGCCCTTCGCAAGTTCACTGGCAATCTTGGCGTTTTCGCGTCGGATATATTCCTGAACCAAGGCCAGGGCTAATTCAGACAGCTTTTTGGGGCTTTGAGCATCTAATAGTAAATTATAGAGAAACTCAAGATCATTACTTGTGATCTCAAACTGATCGCGCCAGAAAGCTGCTGTTTGGGTTGGACGTTGCAGCACACTTTCCTCCTCTGCATAGAAATTTAACTTAAATTCAACTAAAAAGTCTACAAATAGACTTAATTATCAATAGATCATCAACAATAGGTTCACTAATGACTATGGCAAACTCTAATTATAGCAGTGGACAGGTCAGGCTCAAAAACGCTCATCAGGTAATACGCAATAAGTCATTTGCCTTTGCATTCGGTAAGCCGGTTGAAGATTTTGCAATTCTAGTTTACTATTAAGCCAATCGACGGCGAACCACCGCCAAAGTACGCTAGCCCGCATCTAATATTATTTGTGGTCGCCTATCCATCGTCACTCAACCAGCGCGCGAGAAAAGCCATGAACTCCAATAAAACCGTCGCAATGATTTTAGCAGGTGGCGCAGGCACTCGGCTTACTGTTTTATCCGAGGAGCGTGCCAAGCCTGCCGTTCCCTTTGCCGGAAAATTTCGCATCATTGATTTTACGATTAGCAATTGTGTCAACAGCGGCATCTACACCGTTGGTGTGTTGACCCAATATCGACCGCACAGTTTGAACGAGCATATTGGGATTGGCAAACCGTGGGATTTGGACCGTAGCCGCGGGGGTGTGCGGCTCTTGCACCCCTATGAAGGCCGCAACAAACAACAATGGTACGCTGGCACGGCCGACGCAATCTATCAAAATCTGAACTTTATCCAAGAAAATCGCGCCGATACGGTCGTCATTCTTTCTGGCGATCATATTTACAAAATGAATTATGGCCCAATGATCGATTATCATCTCGCCCAGGGCGCCGACCTCACGATTGGCGTCATGCCGGTGCCGCTCGAAGAAACCGATCGCTTTGGCATTATGCAGGTGGACAACGATATGCGGATTGTCCAATTTTACGAGAAGCCCAAAGACCGCGATAAGGGCAATCTGGCTTCGATGGGCATCTATGTGTTTAGCGCCCACATGTTGGAAAAACGCTTGAGTGAGGGTGGGCCGGATCAGCCACGTTCGGATTTTGGTAGCCACGTCATCCCGGCGATGATCAACGCCGGCGATCGCGTCTCTGCGTATAAATTTGAAGGCTATTGGGTAGATGTAGGGACGATTGATTCGTATTGGGCCACCAATTTAGCACTGGTTCAACCCAATCCGGCGCTGGATTTATATACGGATCACTGGCCGATCCACACCCGTTCGGAAGAGCGTCCGGCGGCCAAAATTGGGCCACAGGCTAAAGTCACCAGCAGCTTGATCTCCAACGGATGTGTCATTCGCGGGATTGTCAGCAATAGCATTCTGAGCCCGGGTGTGTATGTCAGCCCTGGGGCC
>JBBREZ010000412.1:0-6421 GCA_038225095.1 Caldilineales bacterium | reverse complement strand
AAGGCATGAAGAAGGCGGAGCGGCAGGCCAAAGCGCAAGCCGTGCTCGCTTTGGTGAATTTGCAAGGCTGGGAAAATCACTACCCCGGCCAGTTGAGCGGTGGCATGCAACAGCGTGTCGGCCTGGCGCGCGCGTTGGCCGTTGACCCAGAAATCTTGCTCTTCGACGAACCGTTCAGCGCGCTAGACCCGTTGATCCGTCGTGAGATGCAAGACGAACTGATCTCGCTCCAGGAAAAATTACAGAAGACGTTGATTTTTATTACGCATGATTTTGCCGAAGCGCTGAAATTAGGTGACCGGATTGCGATCATGAAAGATGGTGAGTTTGTGCAGGTGGGGACGCCGCCAGACGTAGTACTCAATCCGGCCGATGACTATGTGCGCGAATTTACGAAAGATGTGCCGCGTTCCAAAGTGCTGACGGCACAAAATATTATGACACCCGCCTTGACGGATTCAGCCCCCGGTCAATCTGTGCCCGCCACCATGTCGGTGGATGATCTTTTGGCGCGCGTGGCAGTTACGGATCAACCTTTGTCAGTGGTCAACGGCGCTGCTCAAGTGATTGGCATCGTGGATCGCCGCGCGGTTTTGCTGGCACTGGCTGGTCCAGCAGCGCTCAGCGCAGGAGGCAAAAAATGAGCACAACAACCCAACCATTCACGATGATTGACGCCACGCCCAAACGCAATTGGCGTTGGCCGCTTGGCATCACGCTGCTTGTGCTGGGGACGTTGGCGTTCATCATGTTGCATCCAGACCCGATCATGTTCCCGGCAAGCTGGAATTTGCATTTGCGCGAACCAATTGATAATTTTCAATCGTGGGTGATCGGCCATCGCGCCACTCATCCCCTGTTTGTCTATTTTTTTAACCCGTTCAGCGCTTTCATCGACGCCCGTTTACGCATGCTCGAAACCTTCTTGCTCGCCTTGCCCTGGCCCGTGTTGATGGTGGCGTTGGCGGCCGTGGCCTACAAAGCGGCTGGTCGCCGGGTAGCCCTGCTCACGATCGTAAGTTTGCTGATCATGGGTCTGTTCGGCTTGTGGCCGCAGAGCATGGCAACCTTTGCCTTGATGGGGGTCTCCGTCTTCATCGCGCTGCTGATCGGGATTCCCTTAGGCATTTTATCCGCCCGGTCGGCGCGTTTCGAACAGGTGTTACGCCCCGTACTCGATGCAATGCAGACGATCCCGGCCTTTGTCTACCTGATTCCCGTGGTGCTCTTTTTTGGGATTGCGCGTGTGCCAAGTGTGATTGCCACCGTCATCTATGCCCTGCCGCCGGCCATCCGCTTGACCAGCCTAGGCATTCGTCAAGTGGCGGCCAACACGATTGAAGCGGCGGACGCCTTTGGCTCGACCAGCTGGCAAAAGCTGATCAAGGTGCAACTGCCATTGGCCCTGCCCTCGATCCTGATCGGCGTCAACCAGACGATCATGATGGCGCTTGGCATTGTGGTGATCGCGGCGTTGATCGGCGCGGGCGGTTTAGGGTTAGAGGTGCTCAATGCGCTGCGTAATTTGCAAGTGGGCAAGGCACTAGAAGCCGGGATCGCGATTGTGCTGATCGCTGTGATCTTCGATCGCATCAGCTATGGCCTGAGCCAGGAAAGCCGCGCCGCCATCCAGCCGGTCGCGCTGCAGGCCAATCAGGGACAACGGGCGCTATCCACGCGGCGGGCAAATTATCTGTATTGGGGCAGCGTGGTGGCGATTATTCTGCTTCTGGTCATCGCCAATCGCACCCTGCTCGATTTGAGCACATTTCCCTGGCGCTTTTCGATTCGCCAACCGATTGACACGGCGGTGCTCTGGATGCGCGATCATTTATACCAGATTGGCAATTTGCCAGTTGGCACAGGCCCGTTCAGCGATGCGATGATTCGCTATTTGCTCACCCCGCTGCGCGATTTACTGCTTACCTACTTGCCCTGGCCGGTGGTCGTGCTCGGCTTTGCGTTGCTAGCGTTCCAGGCGGCGGGTTGGCGACTGGCGCTTTTCAGCGCTGTTGCCTTCCTCGGTTTGGGCCTGCTCGGCATGTGGGAACAAAGCATGGACACCTTGAGCCAGGTATTGGTTGCGGTGATCCTTTCGCTCCTGATCGGTGTGCCGCTGGGTATTCTGACCGCGCGTTCACCGTTTTTGTCACTCATCATACGGCCCGTGCTCGATTTTTTACAGACCATTCCGCCTTTTGTCTATCTGGTGCCGGTGATTATGCTCTTTAATATTGGCCGTGTCCCTGGCATCATTGCATCAGTCCTTTATGCCATCCCCCCAATCATTCGCCTAACAGATTTGGGCATCCGCCAGGTCGCACCGAATGCGCTTGAGGCGGCGGATGCGTTTGGCTCTACCAGCCGTCAGAAACTTTTCAAAGTAGAATTGCCGTTAGCCCTGCCCTCAATCATGATGGGCGTGAATCAGACGGTGATGATGGTGCTGTCAATGGTGATCATTGCCGGCCTGGTGGGCGGCGGCGCGTTGGGGTTCGAGGCTGTGAACGGACTGGCAAAGAGTCAACTCGGACGTGGACTTGAAGCCGGGTTGGCGATCCTGTTGCTGGCAATGGTGCTGGATCGGATTACGCAGGCGTGGGCGATTGGGAAGGGGGAGTAGGGAGACAGAGACGGGGAGATTGGTGAATTTCAGAGGTATGCGAAGAGACAAGGTGGAAGGCCCCAAAAGAAGCTGCAAAAAATGCTACAGCGTGGGATATTCAGTAAATTTATTGCCTGATCGGGCAATTCTTTTAGAATTTGACGTCCAATATTTTGGATGTTAAAATGGACAATAATTTAGTTAAAATATTACTGTGAGCGTCAAGGATAAATAGATATGGCAAAGATAATTTCTTCAACGGAGGCGAAAGCCCGCTTTGGGTCAATATTGAAATTAGCAAGAGATAAACATGAGCAAGTGATTATTGAGGTTCATGGAGAACCGGAAGCTGTGCTTATCTCTTATCGCGAGTATCAGGTTTATGAGCAGCTTAAAGAGATGAACCGCAGGCGAGAAGCTTTAGCCGCTTTGCAGACATTACGCGATGAAGTTACCGCTAACAGTCAAGATTTAACCGAGGAAGAAGCCTATAGGCTAGCTGGTATATCTGGGGGAATTGCCAAACAATTAATTGAAAAAGACCAAGCAACATCGCCTGAGACGCGATGAGAATTATTCTGGATACCAATATAATCATTAGCTATCTGCTTTCTAAGCGAGAGGGAGGAACAATCAGGCGCATAGTCGAAGCTTGTTTACTATCGCCAGAGATTCGCCTTATTTTTCCAGATGAATTAAAGCAAGAAATTCTTGATGTATGGGATCGTAAGCTACCATTACAAAAGGCGATACAACGCCCAAAGTTGGAATCTGTGTTAGAAAAAATAGAACAGATAGCAGAGATTCCAGGCCCGATTGAAGAGATAACCGCTTACAGCAGAGATCTTAAAGACGATTATTTGATTGTTTATGGTTTACTCGAGAAAGTTGACTATCTGATTACAGGGGATGAAGATTTAACTGTTCTAAAGCAGATTAAGAGTTTGCAGATTCTTAGCCCGATGGAATTTTTAGAAGTTTTGGCGTTGAAAGGTTAATTTTCTTACTCTGCATCTACCAAGCATAAAAAGAATGCGAGAGGACCAGTTTTCAATACCAGTCCTTCGCATTCATCAATTGCCGAGATAGGTCGCATGGGCGTTATCCCCGCTCTGTTTTTACGCTTCTCGTTTAGTTTACACGGTTGGCGCTGGTTTTACCATACATTCGCACACAACAAAACTGTGCTGTAGCGCACACCTCACGCTTACGTGATGGCTACTTTTTACGCATACGCAGATAACCCCACAAAATTAAGGTGCCAACGACCGTCTCCGCCGCGCCCAGCAAGAAAAGGTTTTGATAGCCTTGCGTGGCGATCAAGTAGCCGCCCGCCAGCGCCATCAGC
This sequence comes from Caldilineales bacterium, assembly GCA_038225095.1. Taxonomy (GTDB): domain Bacteria; phylum Chloroflexota; class Anaerolineae; order Caldilineales; family Caldilineaceae; genus JAPLGZ01. The sequence goes on along the minus strand of JBBREZ010000412.1, from coordinate 2,468 downwards.
GCGAAACTGAGACCAGCGGCCGTCTCACCCGCGCCCGACATGACGCTGCGATAGCCGGTCGGCGTCAACTCCATGATGTAGAGCAGAAAAGCCGGATAGCGAATCGAAGTCAGGGCGATGACCCCCATATAGCCCAGCCCCGCAATGCTCCAAAGCGGCACATAGGCCAATGGCAACAGGAAGAGCGCCACACCAAAGGAAGCCCAAACGGCCAGCCGCGCCGTGCCCCAGCGCGTAATCAACAAAGGCGTGACCAGCGCGGCGAGCACGGCCAACAAACGGCCGGTGGCGACGACCATGCCAATCTGCGCCGTGGCGATATGCAAGCTGGCGTCCATATAAACGTTGAAAAAAGTCATCACGACCCCCGCCCCGGCCACTTGGAGCAAACGCACCAGCGCCATGATCAGGATCAAGCCATAAATGGCGCGCGTAGCGTGACGGGTTTTGCTAATTTCACTACTCGTCAACGGCGCACTTTGCACGGGGTCTGCGCGGGTTTGGAGAATCGCCCATAACGCCGGCGCCAACATCAGCGCAGCCAACCAGAGTGGATAGCGATAGGGCGCCGGTTGGTCGAGTGAATCTGCCAAGGCCAGGGCAAAATAACCAGGCATAAACCCACCGATCAAACTGCCAGCAAAGGCTGCGAATGACCAAAGCGCTGATTGGATCGAAAAAACGTGATTGCGTTCTTCAGGGCGAGTGATGCGCATAATATAGGGTGGCCCATTGGCATAAAAGTGTGCCATGCCAATATTGATAATCATATAGGCAATGAAAAGCCAGCTGACTTGCCAGCCGAGCGGTGCGAATTCCGCCAACGGTAATAATGTGCAGCCGATGAGCATAAGCGCCATGCCAATCATCAACAGGCGCCGGTTGCCCCAGCGTTCACCGAGTATGCCCAAGGGAAAGCTACCTAGCGCAAAGACCAACATGCCCGCCGCGTTGACTTGCCCCACAAACTCAGGTCCGTGTCCTAGCCGCAATAGGTATAAATTGAAAATAACCGCATAAATGCCGCCGTCAATCGTAAAGCCGAGTAAACCGGCAATTAATAAATAGAGCAGGACATTCCGGTTGAACAAGCGGACTGTCTTGAAATAGGAAGTCACCACGTTTTTATCCTGACGGAAAGTAGGGAGACAGGGAGACACAGCAATATTCCTATCTCTTTATCTAGGGATTAGAGTCGGATCATACCTCCTTGTCTCCTTGTCTCCTTGTCTACCGATTGTTAGCTGTTGTCTAGAGACAGAAAAACGGGGCCGGCCACCTGGCCAACCCCGTTTGGGTGGGTTACTTTTACCGCCGATCTTTATTTCGCCAACCAGGCGCTCCACACCTTTTCGTTGGCATCGACCCACGCCTTCGCCGCTTCCTCTGGCGTCTGCTTTTTCAGGTCGACGGCCGCAATCATGCCGATCTGATCTTTGGTCGTGTAATGCATGTTCTTCAGCAATTGGTAGGCATCGGGTGCTTTTTCTTTCAAACCCGGCCAGAAAATTTTGAATAATACGTCGCTGGGATAATCGCAGGCTACACCACCGGAGGCTGCTTTGGCATAACATGCTGGGGTATAGGCGGGGAGCTTAACTTCTGTCAGATCATACTTGGCATGCACCGAATGAGGGGTCCAGAAATAGAAGAGAATGGGCGCTTTGCGGCTGTAGGCGGCATCCAATGCTGAGAGCACAGCAGTTTCGGAACCGGATTGGACAACTTTCAAATGGAGGCCCAAATTTTTGATAATATCAGCATCATATTGCACCCAACCTGGATCGCCAGTCAGGAATTGACCACTGTCACCGGTTTCGGCGGTGGCGAAGAGCTTCGCATCTTCTGATTTCTTTAATCCTTCCCAAGTGGCCAATTCGGGGTGATCTTTGATCATGTAACTGGGAATATACCAGCCGATTTTGCCGACAGGCCCCAGCGGACCGCCGTTTTCCACTTGCTTGGTATCAATATATTGGGTGATGTCTTTCTGATGACCCGAGGGCCAAACTTCCAAACTCGCCTGTAGATCGCCTGAAGCAAGCGCCCCCCACTGCGCGTTTTCATCGATATCCGTAATCTCAACCGGATAGCCAAGTTTTGCTAAGAGAATTTTAGCCACATTGACATTTAAAGCCGAGGCCGACCACGGATTGGCCGCTAATTTGATGGTGATCTTCGCTTGGGCAGGGGCAGCCGTAGCCGCTGCGCTCTGGCCTTGGGTTGCCTGGGATGCTGGCGGTGGTACACAAGCCGCCAACAAGCATAAAATGGCAAGTGCGCCCAGGATTGATAGGCGATTTAGACGAACATTAAACACAGCTACCTCCTTGAAATATATCTGTCAATTGGGATCTAGAAATGAACAGCATAAATGTAAGCGGAAACTTCAACTTTGGTGGTAAGCACGAGCTGCTTTGTAAGGTGGCGAAAAAGAGTATAACATTCACCTGATAAGCTGTCAAACC
>JBBREZ010000411.1:0-6435 GCA_038225095.1 Caldilineales bacterium | reverse complement strand
TCTAACTATTAGACCTTATTCCGATTTAACTTTTCTCTCTGGTAGCCTCTAGAATATCACCAGTGGTAGATAACAAATCGGAATAAGCTTTATTGTGTAGCAAACACGTTACTTGCTGACTTCTTTTTGTCTACCTTCCCGTGCCATTGCCCAGAGCGCCGAACCAATGTTCGGCGGCTCTGTTTGGCCCAGATAGTAAACCGACGATTTACGCCGCAACGGGGACATGTACACGCACTTCTCGCTCTAAACGATCGGCAAGCCGGTCTTTTGTGACTTCTAGCGCATATCGGCTCTGCAAATTCAACCAAAACCGCTCCGACAAGCCAAAATAGCGGGAAAGGCGTAACGCCGTATCTGGACTGATGGCACGCTTCCCCAACACAATTTCGTTGATGCGGCGTGCCGGCACCCCAATCGCTTTGGCTAACCCATATTGACTCACCTGCATCGGCTGCAAAAACTCGCTGAGTAGCACCTCGCCAGGATGAATCGGTGGTAACTTTGATGAGGTCATGGCTCGTTGTCCTTTAGTGGTAATCGGTGATCTCCACCGTGTAGGCATTGCCTTCGCGCCAGACGAAGCAAATGCGCCACTGCTCGTTGAGGCGAATACTGTGTTGCCCACGCCGATCGCCACTCAACGCTTCTAGACGATTGCTCGGTGGGATCCGCAAGTCTTCCAAAACTTCCGCCGCATCCAGGACTTCCAACTTGATGCGCGCCCGATGCTGAATGGTTGACGGCAAGCGGCGCGAAAACTCACGCTGAAAAACCCGCTCCGTTTCACGATTGGCGAAGCTCTTGATCATGTCAGCGATGATAACGCAATACGTTATCATCGTCAAGTTTTGCCTTTGCCCGTCCCGTGACATAATCTAGCCGCCGAACGATTGAGTTGACGCGAGCGAAACCGAATTCACGCAATACCAAGTTTAACAGACGATGCGGTACGCGCCCAAAAGGACAAACATCTGCCCACCGTGCTTAGCAAGAGCGAAGCACAACAAGTTATTGCCCACATAACCGGTGTGCATCAGATGATGGCCAAGCTACTTTACGGTAGTGGCATCCGCTTAGGAATGACAATTAAATAACTCGTGCATTTCAGAGCGTAGAGAATGGAGATTGGAGTGAAAATCGCTACTCTCCTCTGTCCAAGTTATTGAATCGCTAATCCTTAATGGAGTCGGGTGCCCAGTGGGCGCGCCTGCGCGTCAAAGATATTGAATTTGAGCGCAATCAAATTATGGTTCGCGGCACCAAGGGTAATGAAGATCAAGTGACAATGCCGCCCCAAAGCATAGCGCCTTTGTTGAGCAAACATCTGATCGGAGTCAAACAATGACATGAGGCTGATTTGGCAAATGGATATGGAATGGTGGAACTATCTTATGCATTGGCGCGCAAATACCCGAATGCTGATCGAGAATGGATGTGCCAATACGTCTTTCCCTCAGAGAAACATTCTATCGATCCACGCTCCAAAGTGGTGCGTCGTCATCATCTGGATGAAAGTGGCTTACAAAAAGCTGTTCGACGCGCTTCGTTGGACTCTGGCATTGCCAAACATGTGACACCCGATATCTTCCGACATTGCTTTGCCACTCACTTACTCGAAGCGGGCTATGATATCCGAACGGTCCTTAAATATACGACAAGTTATCCGGCTTTGCGTGCCCTGACCAGCGGATTGCCGCTCGACTTCAGTTGAGCTTGCGGCAGCGTAAACGTAAAACGGGTACCGCGATTTGGTTGACTTTGCACCGTAATCGTGCCTTGGTGGGCTTCGACAATGCCCTGGGCAATTGCCAGCCCCAGCCCTGCCCCGCCCGTGGTGCGGCTCCGTGATTTTTCGCCTCGGTAGAAACGTTCAAAGACATGCGGCAAATCCTCTGGGCGGATGCCTTCCCCGTTGTCAGTCACATTGACTTGAACATGGCCGGTGACAACGCCGCAGGTGACATGGACGGTGCCACCACTGGGCGTATGGCGGATCGCATTGCCCACCAGATTCGCCAATACCCGCCCAATTAAGCGCGCATCGATCATGACTGGATCAACGCCCGGCTCGACACGGCCGCCCAACTGCACCCCTTTTTCAGTCGCCAGCGCGGTGAAAGATTCGATTGTGTCCGAAATTAAATCGGACAATGAATTGGGTTGGCGGTCTAATTTGATGCCGCCAGCGTCTAGTTGCGCCATGTCGAAGAGGTCGTCGATCAGCGCGGATAATGAGCCGATATCGCGTTTGGCGGTGCGTAAATAGCGGTCAACGGTGGGCCGATCTTCAATTACACCATCGGCCAACGCTTCGACAATCGCGCGCACAGAAGCAAGCGGCGTGCGCAGATCATGGCCAACCCAGGCGATCAAATCGCGCCGCATCGTATCCAATTCCTCTTTACGGCGCGCCCCTTCCTCCAATTGGGCCGCCATCCCATTAAAGGAATGCGCCAACTTTGCCACCTCGTCGCGCCCGCTGACGATTACCCGCGTGTTCAATTGCCCGCGCGCAATCGCCTGCGCACCCCGGCTTAGAATCGCGATATTGTCGATCACCGTAGACGAGAGAAAGTAACCCAACGTCATCGCAATGCCAGCCGCAAAAATTAACAAGATGGTCGCCAGCACTAGATCATGCCGATTGATAAACATGAGCCGCGCGGTTACCCAGACGTTGACAAAGGTAAGGCCGCTAGACAGAATATAGCTGCTGAGCAACGTCCAGTGCAAACGGCGCGAGTGATTGACCCATCCAAACTGGTAGACACTATAACCAACCACGAGCGAAAGGATCGCGGTGCCGCTTAAGAAGAGCGTCATGTCGCGAAAATCAGACAGCCCTGGCTGCATCATCAATTCAAAGATCAGCAGCGTCACGACCAGGGCAAACATCACACCAGTGAGAAACCGCAAGGGCAGGCGAAAGCCTTGGCGTTCGGGCTGGATTGTTGTTGTCATCCTACGTACCACTCCCTATGGTTCAAATTTATAGCCAATCCCCCACACCGTATGAATATGGCGCGGGTTTGCCGAATCCAACTCGATTTTTTCGCGGACACGACGCACATGGACAGTGACTGTGCTGGGGTCAATGTAATCCGTTTCGCCCCAGACATGGTCGAGCAACTGGTCGCGATTAAAGACCTGCCGCGGATGGCTAGCCAAAAACCAAAGCAGATCGAACTCTTTGGCGGTGAGCGAGATTTCCTGCTGGTTGATGGTTACCAACCGAGTACCGGGGTCAATGTGAATATTAGCAAAGCTCAAGGCGTGTTCGGTATTCTGGGCAGGCGATCCATGCGCACGCCGCAACACTGCCCGCACTCGACTCACCAATTCCTGTGGGCTAAATGGCTTGATCACATAATCATCAGCGCCCATTTCCAAGCCCAAAATTCGGTCTGCTTCCTCGCGCCGCGCAGTCACCATAATAATCGGGATATCACCCTCGGCGCGCAAACGGCGTGTGATCTCCAACCCATCTACCTGCGGCAACATCAAATCGAGCACGACCAGGTCGGGCTTCTGTTTCGCCAGTTCCTTGAGTGCACTCTGCCCATCGTTGGCGATCCTGACGCGATAACCAGCCCGTGTTAGATAAAGACTGACTACTTCGCTAATGCTGCGTTCGTCGTCTACCACCAGAATCGTGGGGCTGTTCATGGATCACTCCTTGTTGCTCTAAAACCGCGCCGAATGCGGCCAATCTGCGGCTAAGTATACCATCGCTCCATTACGCCGATCCTACGCAATTATTGCGAATTTATTACATGGCGTGGCGCTCGTTCACCCAGGTCAACAATAATGCGATGGCCAAACAGACGAGGATGGCTGACAACGTACTAACGCCAACGACGCCGTAGTGGGTGTAAAGCCACGGCCCACTAAAACTGGCTAGAGTGCTCCCCAACAGCAGCATAGCCGAGCCTAAGGTCATCACCTTGCCGCGTTGTAACGGCACTTGTTCGCTGAGCAATGGAAAGTGACTGACAATCGCAAACTCGAAGCAACCGCGCGCCAATGCAATGCCAAACACGGTTAGGAAGATCGTAGTGTTGAGCCAGGGCAACAACAAGTAGCCGACCAGTGCGCCTAGATTCCCCATCAGCACGCTGCGCCGTTTGCCAATCCGGTCGGTAAAAAGGCTGACCGAGACGCTGGCCGTTAGATCAAATAAGCCCAAGACCAAGGCGACAAGGCCGAGTTGGGCGGCGTCCAAATGATATTGCTCATTTAGCCAGGCGCCATAAATTAACATGATCTGAAAAGCGGCCATAAAGGTTAGCATACCGGCAAAGAGTGTGCTGTAGGTGGAGCGAGCGTTTGCACCCAGCGCAAAGAAGCCACGGATGCGCAACCAAAAGTTGGTTGGTGCGGCGGGCGTAATGGGCTGTGACGCCATGCCAGCTTGAGCGTGCACAGCAGGCAGGCCCGCAAAGACGAATGACATGATCACCATGCCGACGCCAAGCAAGAAAAATGGTGTACGCCAACTGGTCGCTTCAATTAGCCAACCAATCAACGAGAGGCCAACAATTCCGGTAAATGCCCATGAATATTCAACCATGCCCAATGCTCGCGCCCGTTGCGCATAGGGCAGGCGTGCGCTGACATAAGCTTGCAGCGTTGGAATAAAGGCGGACACCCCAAGCCCCGTTGCGACCATGCCAAGCGCCACCATCCACAGTTGGTGGCTGCTGCCAATCAGAAACATGCCAGCGGCCGTTAGCCACAAGCCCAAGCGGAGCACCAAACGGTAGCCGCGGCGGTCGGCCAACGTGCCGAAGAACGGCGCCAGGATGCCAACCGCGCTGCGTAAACTGAGCAACCGGCCCAGTGTAACGACATCGATGCCCAACCCCGTGGCAATAATAGGCAAAAATGGACTGAAGATCTGGGTATTCGTATCCACCAGTAATTTGGCAAGACTACTGATGCCAATAAGGCGCAGAAATGAAATGTCGTTGGCAGTGGATTCAACGCGTTCTGTCACGGGTATGCTCTTTTCGAATGTGGACGGCCGAACATCAAACAGGCAGCCATAACAAATAAACTGCGCCTAATCAAATCGTAGGGGTCAGGCATGCCTGACCCCTACTTTACACTAGACATGATCGGGAATAAGCGATTACCTCTAGTCAACAGGCTTCGACGCTTCGAGGTGAGCCTCAGCCGAACCGTGAGCGACACGACTGAGCGTTCGACTGAGCGCTCACGCCGAAGTCTCGTCGAACGTCTCAGCCGAACAGTACACAGGGAAACAAGTAGATGTTGCCTGTATACCTGTGTACCTATCTACTGAACTGTCTTATTCCCGATAATGTCTACTATCTACCCTGTCTGTCTACGGTGCCTGTGGATTGACCCGCTGGACCAGCGCACCCGGCGGCGGCACAAAGATAAAGGTGAGTGGGTCAATCGTTGGATTGAATTCAACCATCGTAAACCGGATTTTTAAACCACTGCTGGTTGTCACCGCCAGCGGATAGCCATACTCTTGATCTAGCCAAAGTTGTAGCAAGCCATCGGGAAAGGCTTTGGTCTGGCCGTTAATCACGATCTCAATATGGGTTGTATCCCTACCAGCCACTTCCTCGCTGCCGACCTCATGCACCGCAGGATTAGTACGCAAGAGCGCCAGAATATCAGATGGCATTCGCTCTAGCATCGATCCTGTACCCGCCTCGGCCGTCAGCGCCGGATCATACTTAGAACGGTCAGTTACTGTGACCAGGCGCAAGGCAGGATTATAAAACCAACCATCCTTGTCGTTGAGGACGACAATCGTGCCTTTGAATTGGGGCGGACCTGCTTCCGTTTCCGTGCGCAAAAAATTGGGCCGTTGCACCCATAGCTTTTGCTGCAAGGTGACAGGGCCAGTGCTGATGTCCATGCGCCCTTGCACGCTCTGCATTTTTGCTAACGCCTGTTCCGTGGTGCTAGCCAATTTTTCCGCCAATGGGCGTTGGTCACCACAAGCCGTTAAAAAAAGTGTCAACAGGGTAAGCAGCAAACCCAGCCATCTCAGCTTGCTGTCATTTGCCTGCCCTGATTTGCTTGCTTGAGCATCATTCAGCATAGACTACATCCAAACGCGTGGCTTGTTGGTGGGTGGATCGTCATCTTCGCCACCGATGATGCGCGGTGGTTTCAAGGCTTGCGGCGGTGGTTGCGGTGGCTGTCGATTGCCGACCAATACTTCGCGTCCTTGGCCGTTGCTCAAATCTGGCCCCAGGATGCCAGCCGCTTCCATTTGATCGACCAGGCGCGCCGAGCGGCTGTAGCCAATGCGGAGCTTGCGTTGTAACAAACTGACGGAACCGCGCCCCGCTTCTTGCACCAAGCGTACGGCGTCTTCAAACAGTACATCGCGGGCATCAACGGCTTTCATCGCATTGATCTCGTCAAAAAGCGGTGGTTGATTCAACC
>JBBREZ010000410.1:0-6455 GCA_038225095.1 Caldilineales bacterium | reverse complement strand
AATCTGTCCCACGTCTACCTCTTTCTCGGACAAGCGAGGCACGGCGGTCGAGCAACTGAGTGAGATGTTGAACGTGGCCCACATTTTAGGCTGCAAGGTCATGCGCACGCTGCTCGGTTCCAGTGCCGACCGGCGCACGCTAACCCCGTTGCGCACGCACATTGATGGCCTGCTAGCGACCTTGCAGGCGGTACGCAAACAAGCCAATGATCTGGGAATCAAGATTGCACTGGAAAATCATGCTGGCGACTTGTTGGGTCATGAACTTAAGGCGGTAATCGAGGAAGCTGGACCGGACTATGTCGGCGCTTGCATCGATTCTGGTAATCCCGTCTGGATGGCTGAAAGTCCATTTGTCACCCTGGAATACCTTGCCCCCTACGTTTTGATGAGCCATATTCGCGACAGCGCGGTCTGGCCGCACCCACAAGGTGCGGTGGCGCAGTGGGTGGCGATGGGCGATGGCACGATCGACATTGACCAGTGGGCCAAGCTTTATCAGGAAAAATGTCCCAATACCAATTTTACCTTAGAGATTATCACCAGTTTAGCGCCGAAGGTATTAGATTATCTGACGCCGGAATACTGGTCGGTGTATCCTGATTATGCCGCGGCTGAATTTGCGCAATTTCTGAGATTGGTCAACGAAGGCAAGCCCTATACACAGCCGATCTTAACGGCTGATTGGGGCAACATTACACCAGAAGTAAAAGCTGCACTGGCGGTTGAATCACGCGCCCAATTAGAGAAGAGTGTGAAGTATTGTCGCGAGGTGCTGGGAGTTGGGCAGTAAATAGTAGACCTTATTCCGATTTAATTTTGTGCATTTGTAGGTGCAGTTTTTAACCGCACAAGTCTGGATTGACCAAGATTGTGCGGTTAAAAACCGCACCTACAAGACCGATCTGGCTCTGTTTTGCTATCCAAATAATAAATCGGAATAAACTCTAGTAAGTGGTAAATGGAGATCACTCCTTCATTTACCATTTACCCACTTACTATTTACCACTTACTATTTACCGCGTGCGGCCTTTGCCTGCTCCACAACATCGGCAATCTGGCCTAGATGGCTGTCGTCGTGACTTAGACCCAAGATGAACCGCCCGACAGTATTGAACGTGCCGGCGCCCGGCCAGGGTTCGTAGCTGTTCTCCAAATAGGGCTTCGCTGGCCACATGTCTAAGCTGGCATGGCGCATCTGGCGACTTTCCTCTAAGCGTTCGCGGCATTCGGCGATCGTGGTCACGGTCTCCCATGGCACTTCCGAACGCGAGCGGCCATGATATTCCACGCCGCGCGCCAATTCTGCAGCCAGCGCCGCCGATTCTTCCGAGGACGCCGTCGCATGGACGATCACATGGCCCAGGGTCCAGGCAATATTGACCTCGGCCTGATTGGTGGAAAAGGTGTCGTTGGCGCCTGGATCTTTCGCAGCGAAGGTGACATCCGCATCCACACAATTGGCAATCAGCTTCAATTGCGCATCGACCATTTCGTCGTTCAGGGTGCGTAGATTGCTTGGGCTTAGACTGGCGGCCAACTCTGCCATGGTCGTCTCTTTATTGCGCACGCGACTGAAATCGAGCATGATGAACTCTCCTTACTGTTGAGCGAAGTTGTCTGAAAATTCTTAAATAAATATTGGCTAGCAAACGACGGATAACAGACCTTGTAAGGTATCTATTATCCGTCGTTTATCGTTACACCAGCTTACTTTCTGGATAGCTTCAATGACTGGCTATAGCAGTTCTACGCATCGCTGGTTGGGCCACGGCGGGCTCGTTGGGCCTGGCGCAACTTCCGCGCCGCTGTAAAATAAGAACCATTCGGCTGCGTCTTTTCCTGCGCAACTGGCCGTGTCGTGCCTTGTTGTGCGGGCTGTGCTTCCACTTTGGCCGCAACTGGCTGTTGCTGGGCATGGGTCGGCTTGTAATTGGACTGATATCCGCTACGCTGCGACGATGGCCGCTGTGATTGTTGGCGTGACGGCTGCGATGAGGTGCGCGGTGCCGGTCGGCGATTGAAGTTATTGGTGGGCATCTCAACACTCACCGCATCAAAGCCGGCTACCGTGCGCCGCTCGATCTTGGTACCGAGCGCACGCTCAATGTCGCGTACCATTTCGGCATCTTCTTGCGATACCAACGTGTACGCATCACCCGTCTTGGCAGCTCGCCCGGTGCGACCAATGCGGTGGGTATAAGCGTCGGCAGTATCGGGGATATCATAGTTGATCACATGTGAAATCTGAGAAACGTCAATGCCGCGGGCCGCAATATCCGTCGCCACCATAATTTTGTAGACGCCATTGCGGAAGCCGTTCATGGCCGCCTGGCGAGCATTTTGGGCCATATTGCCCTGTAATGCTACTGCTTTGTAACCAGCCATGTGCAAATGATCGGCCAATTTCTTGGCGCGGTGCTTGGTGCGGGTGAAAATCAGCACGGATTCGGTGTCGGTTTGCTTCAGCAATTGCATCAGCATGTCGGTTTTACGCGTTTGCTGCACAGGATAAAGGGCATGCGAAACGGTCTTGGGTGGCCCTTCAAAATTGATCTCTGCCGTAACTGGGTCATTGAGCACTTCGCCCGATAATTGGCGAATATCCTCGGGCATGGTGGCCGAAAAGAGCATTGTCTGGCGTTGCGCCGGCACATGCTTTAAGATGCGGCGTACATCGGGCAGAAAACCCATGTCAAACATGCGATCCGCTTCATCGAGGACCAGAACTTCAAGCGCCTTCAGATCAATCGTACCCTGCCCGATGTGGTCTAGCAAACGACCAGGACAGGCAATCACGATTTCGGTTTGGCCACGCAGGGCGCGGATCTGCGGGACAATGCTAACGCCGCCGTACACGGTGACACTGCGCAGGCCTGTCTTCTTGCCAAGCGCCACAATGGCTTCATGGATCTGTTCGGCCAGTTCACGGGTAGGCGCAATGATCAGAGCGCGGATACGACCGCGCGGCCCATTCATTAAACGTTGCAAAATTGGCAAGACAAAGGCGGCTGTTTTGCCCGTACCCGTCTGCGCCAATCCAAGAATATCCCGACCTTCAAGGCCGGGTGGAATGGTTTGTAGCTGAATAGGGGTCGGTGTGGTGTACGCTTGCGCTCGTACACCGGCAAAAATTTGCGGATGTAAATTAAACGATTCGAAATTCACTGAAAGTTTCCTTGGTTAAGTCTCTGTTGTCAACATGGACAAGCATTGTTAACCGCAACAGAGAGAAAATGATGAGCCAAGTCGCACTCTCAGCCCTTCTATCGATAAACAACAGCTAACTATACCACAACTTCTGGATTATTACAAGCTAGATGTGCATTGTTTCACAAACACAATGAATAGAGACCGGTAGATAAGTACACAGGAAGTATTTTCCTGTGTACCTATCTACCGGTCTCCCCACTAATAACTTTTTCCAGATAATCTCTAATCCTTGCGTTTTCAAAGTCGCTGCGCCAAAATTTGCCAGTGATAACTGTCTGGATCGGCCTGTTGCATATCTTCGCAGACCAACACGCGAAAATCCGTATCTGGTAGATAACGGCTGATATCAGCGCGGTCAAAGTAATGATGAGGATGGTTGGTTTCCTCATCGCCAGGGATCACGAACGTCTTCGGCTCGACCTCGTCGCCGACGCCAAAGCGATAGTGCCGCGTTGAAAGCAAGGTGCAGACAAGATAACCGCCGGGTTTTAGCCGCCGTTTGATCTCTGCGATCGTTGCTTCGATATCAGCGCTCAAGCCGTGATAGATGACATTCCAGGTGAGAATCAGATCGAAAAAGTGCTCATCATAGGGCAGATGGGCCATATCGCCGTGCGAGAGATGAAGCGTCAACCCAGTTTGTTTTGCCCAGTTCGCCGCATAGGCCAGGCCATTTTCGCTGGCGTCGATGCCATACACCTCAAAGCCATGTTGCGCAAGGAGGATGGCATGCCGACCCACACCAAAGCCTAGGTCAAGCGCGCAATGGACGCCTGCTTCCTGCAACTTGGGGATCAAGCCAACCACGAAGGCATCCGGTTGGAGCCACTTCTGGCGGCCTGCTTCGGTGTTCCAAGTTTGGTTCCAAGCTTGCATGCGTACGCATCCTTTCGGCAAGTCATTTTGTGATATCGCGATGGTTTAACTCGCACTCTGCCAGTGAAGTAGGCGCATTCCGTGCAGCGTCACCAGCAGTGAGGCGCCTACGTCGGCCAGAACAGCCAGCCACAAGGAGCCGAAGCCCAGCAGCACGATCACCATAAAAATCAGTTTAATGCCGACAGCAAACGCAATATTTTGACGAATGACCTTCATGGCTTCCCGACTTAATTTGAGTGCAAAAGGTAATTTACTTAAGTCATCACCCATCAGTGTAATATCTGCGGTTTCGAGTGCCTGCGCGGTGCCAGCGCCCATCGCAATGCCAACGGTTGCGGTGGCTAAGGCTGGCGCATCGTTCACCCCGTCGCCGACCATGGCCACGGCCTGATATTGCTGTAGTAATTCGTTGACCGCCGTCACCTTGTTTTCCGGCAACAATCCAGCGCGGATATTGGTGATGCCCACCGCGTCGGCGATCGTTTGGGCCGTGGCGCGATGATCGCCGGTCAACATAACCAACGTCTCAACCCCGGCCGCTTTGAGCGCTTGTAACGCGCTGCGGCTGCTTTCGCGCACCTGGTCGGCAACTGTGATGTAGCCGAGATATTGCTGATCGGCGCTGACGAGCATGGATGTGTACCCTTGCGCCGATGCCGCATTGATCTCGGCGCACTGATTCGTCTGATGGGGCACGTTGTCGTCAAAATAAGCATGGCTGCCAATCAAAACGGTACGGCCGTTGACATCGCCGCTCACCCCTTTGCCCATCAACGCTGTCACACCCTGGGCGGCGGGATAATTGCCCTGCACGCCGCGTGTATCGGCGGCGCGCACCACGGCCCGCGCTAAGGGATGTTCACTGCGGCGCTCGACGGCGCTTGTCAAGGCTAGCAAATCATCGCAATTTTTGCAGCCGACATCTTCGGGCAGACAGTTGATCGAGCGCACCTTAATTACGCTAGGGTTCCCAGCGGTGAGCGTGCCGGTTTTATCAAACGCAAATACTTTGATTTGACTCAAAGCCTCCAGAACCATGCCACCTTTAAAGAGCACGCCGTTGCGCGCCGCATTGCCAATCGCGCTGACCAGGCTCACCGGGGTGCTAATCACCAACGCACACGGGCAGGCGACGACCAGTAAGGCCAGAGCCCGATAGAGCCAACCCTGCGTGTTCGCGTCGGGATTCCAAAACGGCGCGTTGAAAAATAAGGGCGGGATCAACGCCACGAGCAGGGCGATGGCAACGACCGCCGGCGTGTAATATTGCGCAAATTGGTCAACAAACCGTTGCACTGGCGCACGCCGCTCTTGCGCGGCTTCCACCATCTTAATCATGCGGCTCACCGTGTTATCGGCAGCCAGTTGGGTCACTTCAATTTCTAACACGCCCTCGCCGTTGATGCTCCCGGCAAAGATCGACGCGTCTGGCTGCTTTTCTACCGGAATGCTTTCGCCCGTAATCGGGGCCTGGTTGACCGCCGACATGCCCTTCAGCACGCGCCCATCCATGGCGATCCGCTCGCCTGGCTTGGCGACAATAATGTCACCCACGACCAGATCGGCGACGGCGATGCGCTGTTCTTCAATGCCGCAAAAAGGACAAGGCCCACTCGTATAGCCAGCTTGGCCGAGATGCGCATGGCAATCGAGGCAAGGGCGTAAGACGGTCGCCGCGTTGGGCGCAATTTCGACCATGCTGCGGATCGAGTCGCGCGTGCGTTGCATGGTATACCCTTCCAACGCCTCGCCAATCGCAAAGAGCACCATAACCAGCCCGGCCTCGGTATACGCTCCGATGAAAATGGCACCGACAGCCGCAATCGTCATGAGCAAATTGATCGAGATTTCATGGTTAATGCGCAAGGTACGCCAGGCGCTGCGCGCGACTGGATAGCCGGCCATGGCTAAGGCTATGAGGGACGTAAAATCCCAGAGCGGATTGTTTACGCCCAACACGGGTAAAAGTTCGTGGAAGAGCAGACCCGGCAAGATCAAGAGCGCCCCAATCAGCGCGAGCGTTGTATCGCGGCGTTGGAGCAAAAACTGGATGAAACCGGCTATACCAGCTTTGGGCAACTGATCCTTAGCGGTCAGCTCAGTTTTTTCTGGATCTGTTTTTACCCCATACCCAAGCTCGCTAATGCGCGCCACGACCGTATCGTGCTGTACATCGCCAGTGACATGCAATTTGCCAGCCGTGAAGTTGATGCTGCACGCCTGGACGCCTGCCAGTTTGCCGACACCCTTTTCAATGCTGCGGGCGCAATCGGCGCAATCCATTCCTGTTATAACAAAACTTTGCTCACCCATCTGCTGTGCAGTCATCCTGTTCTCTCCCACTTGCCCTAGACGAACATTTT
>JBBREZ010000409.1:0-6456 GCA_038225095.1 Caldilineales bacterium | reverse complement strand
TAAAATAGACGTGGCACTTGACAATACCGTCAAGCGCCCATCGGAAATAGCTACGTTTTTCTGGTGCGTTTACAGTAAAAAGTAACAAGGAGTTTTTCAACGATGAAAAACAGTGTAAATAAAACCGCGCCCGAAAAAAATGGGAATGGCGCAGTGCATGATAATCATGTTCAAGACCCAACGACGGCGCTGCAAACGCTAGATGCTCTTGCCCCGCACGCTACCGCGCTGCCCGCGCAGATTCGTACGCTCGACCCTAATTATCCCGCTGGTGAAGATAATCCTTACGGCCAACCTGTGCGCGAGAGTGCCTATGCCGTGGCACAGGCGCAGTTGGACACCGTGGCCGATTTTATGAAGTTGGATGATGATTTGCGGCTCTATTTGCGCACCTGTCAGCGCGAAATGATTGTCCACTTTCCCGTCAAGATGGACGACGGCCATATGCGTATGTTCACCGGCTTTCGCGTCCATCATAACACGATCAAAGGGCCTACCAAGGGGGGCATTCGTTATCATCCCGATGTATCGCTGGATGAATGCCGCGCCCTGGCGATGTGGATGACGTGGAAATGCGCGTTGATGAATCTACCCTATGGGGGGGCCAAGGGTGGCGTGATCGTTGACCCCAAGACCTTGAGCCAAAACGAATTGGAAAAGATGACCCGCCGTTACGCGACCGAAATTAGTCTCTTCATTGGCCCAGAGCGTGACATTCCTGCGCCCGATGTCGGCACGAACGCGCAAATTATGGCCTGGATCATGGATACCTATTCGATGCACAAGGGCCATTCGATCCCCGCGGTGGTGACCGGTAAACCAGTCGCGATTGGCGGCACGGCTGGGCGGGAAAGCGCCACTGGTCTGGGCATCACCTATGTCACCCGCGCCTTGCTCAAGCAACTCTCTGGGCGGAGTTTGGAAGATGTCAGTGTGGCGATCCAGGGGTATGGCAATGTGGGCAGTTGGACGGCGCGCAGCATGCACGAACGGGGCGCGCGCATCGTGGCGATCAGCGACCAATATGGCGGCATCTATCATAAAAATGGTCTGGATTTACGCCAATTGCAACGCTATGTTGACGAGGCGCGCACAGTGGTTGGCTATCCGGGCGCCGACGCGATCAATAACCAAGAATTGCTGGAAATGAACGTGGATGTACTGGTACCTGCCGCGCTGGAAGGCCAGATTACCAAAGAGAATGCGAGCCGAATTCGCGCCAAACTGATTGCGGAAGGTGCAAACGGTCCTACGACGCCCGAAGCCGATCGCATTTTGGCGGATATGGGCGTCACCGTTATTCCTGATATTTTATGCAACGCTGGCGGCGTGATCGTCAGCTATTTTGAATGGGTGCAGGGCCTGCAATCCTTCTTCTGGGATGAAGGCGAGGTGCGGCGCAGCATGGAGCGCACCCTGACCGATAATCTGGACGCTGTGATCGGCGCAACCGTACGCCACAAGTGTAATTTGCGCACAGCCGCCTATACGATTGCCATCAACCGGATCGTAGAAGCCGTGAAGTTGCGCGGCTTTTATCCGTAATGTGAAGTGTAGGGAAGATGGGACAAAGATAGTTGCTTTCTATCTGGTACCCCATCTTCCCTACGTCTGGTTTCCACGATTCAACGCCTCGCTAGTATAATTCCCCACCATGAACAATGACTTCAAACGAAAAATGCTCTATTCCCTCATTCTGGCTTTTCTGCTCTATGTTGGGCTGATCTTATGGAGTGATTGGTCCAAACTAGCGGCGGCGCTAACTGATTTCCCCTGGCATTGGATCCCGCTAGTGCTCGCGCTGGCCTTGCTCAATGATTTGGGGCGGCTCGTTAAGTGGCAATGGTATCTCCATTTGCTCGGCGTCAAGATTGGCCGCGCCGACAGCGCGCGCATCTTTGGGGTGGGCATGTTGATGGTGATGACACCGGGGAAGGCTGGCGAGTTTCTTAAGAGCTACATGGTGAAAAATGTCACCGGTACGCCGATGACTGTCACTGCGCCGATCATTCTCGCCGAGCGCATGACCGACGGCATGGCGATGCTTTTGCTGGCGAGCGCAGGGCTTTTTGCCTTTCCCGAAGCGGCGGCGCGGTGGGTTGCCCTGCTGGTGCTGACCTTTTTTGTGATCGCCATTATCGTGATCCAGATCCGTCCATTGGCGCTTTGGTTATTGGCGATTGGTCAGCGCTTACCCCTGGTGAAAAAGTTTGCCAGCCATCTGCACAATTTGTACGAAAGCAGCTATCTCATTTTCAAACCACGCAATTTTCTGATCTCGCTGGGCATTGGGTTGCTCAGTTGGGCGGTGGAAGGATTGGCCTTTTATGTGGTGCTGCGCGGCTTTGGGGTGACGGCCAGTTTGCAAAATGCATTGGCTGCTGTCTTCATTCTCTGCATGAGCACGGTCATCGGCGCGGTGGTTGCCACGCCGGGTGGGTTGGGCGGCGTGGAGGGTGGCTTGGCGACGTTAACAGTACGTTTGTTGGGCCTGGGGGCCGCACCCGCCACTGCGGCCGCGTTGTTAATCCGTTTTTGCACCTTGTGGCTGGGGGTTGGCATTGGTGTGATTAGCTGCTTGCTGTGGCCGCATCTGCTGGCCGGCGCGGAAAATGTGCAGCGCGAACAGATTGCTGCTAAGATAGCAAGGTGAATGAGATTTAACCAATAGACCGATAATCACGCCGTAGAGTGCGCATCTGAGAATGCGTACTCCACGAGAGCGCCATGAGTTTTAACTTCAGTTAATCAGATAATTGAGCAAAAAGCCATCCTCCTCGCGCAAAATCTACCGATTTTTGGCCTATACCCTTCGCTTTCTTGCCGTTTGACGACTTATCTTAACCTGTATACAATAAAGCGATCTCTATTTTCGTTCGCCAATTATTTGTTACGTGCCTTCTGCTCCCTTAACTTATCGTCAATCAATTGAGGATGGCATGATGCTGGCCAGCGTGTTTATTGCCACATTGCCGATCATGATAATTTTTGTGGTGGAGCGCAAGCTACTGTTGAATAACCTAACCGTGGGCGCGATGAAGGGCTAGGCGCTGATAAATGGACTGGAAAGAATTTCAGGAGATAACCGCTCAATTATTCCGACAATTAGGTTGTGTAGCTGAAACTAACAAAAGAGTTTCAGGTGCTAGAGCGGCTCATGATATTGATGTATGGATTACCTTCAGTATTCATGGAATCGAAACAAAGTGGATCATCGAGTGCAAATATTGGAACTCTAATGTTCCTAAAGAAAAAATTTTAGCGTTACGGACAATCGTCGAAGATGTAGGAGCAGATAAAGGTATAATTGTTACGAAAACAGGATACCAAACGGGAGCAGTACAGGCGACAAATTATACAAATATTAAATTAATGACTTTCAGCGAACTTCGTAAAGTTCTTGTACGAGATCTGCCTGATATATCAAGATCAAATACGGTTAAGCCATTACAGCCTCGTTCAAGTCTTGAAATTTTAAGGCGCGAGATTATTCTCAATAATCTTAGAAATCCTTCACCTGAAATTAGTGCAGAATTCTACCGTGCATTTCTAATTGAATCACATGATCAACAAATTCAGAAAGCAGCTGTGGCAGGTTTAGAAAAGATTGGAGGGTGCCAAGCTATCCAGTTGTTAACTGAACGGTTGTTAGATTTGTGGGGATTAGGGGCTATTTCACGTACTATAGTTGGCTTATCAAAACTTGCAAGCGATGGTGGTATTTTGGCTCTTTCAGCTACTTTGCTTATCGATTACCACAGTTATTATGAAAAGCTCTCAGCTGTCAAGAATGCTTGTCATCATCTTGGCGATCAGGATACAGAACATATATTAACATCAGTTCTGGACAGAAGAGATAGTTCAGGTATTCATTCTATTCATAAACTATCCAAGGTGATTGATGAAGAAATTACTCAAATTAGAAAAACGTCGAATAATGACTTACAACATGGACTCAATATAGGATGCTTCTTTCGGAATAGATACTGGGCAGATATGATTCAAATCCCAAATCATATAGAGGATTCAATTGAGTATACTGAATCGAGGTTTCCTGGGTTAGTATATACTATTCAGCAACTTGATCTAACAACATTGGTTTAAAACGAAGATTAAATATGTCTGTAAGTTTCTTTTTACGCTTAATGAAACGATTATCAGTGAATCCGAAATAAGCGTAAATTATTTCAGCAAGAAAGGAATTTGATATATGCTAATGCAAGCAACTGAAAATGAAAAAGACGCAGCGCCCCCGACCCGCACGATTACTCCCCAAGCGCGACCCGTGCGGACACCTACCCCGCTGCACCAGGCTAGCGCAGTGATGATCACCGATAAGCACGCCGCTTTTTTTCGCGAGAATGGCTACTTGGTGGTGGAAAACGCGCTTAGTTCCTATGAAGTAGACGCGTTGCGTCAGGAAACTGTACGCATCTGTCGCGGCGAACTGGGGCATGTGCGAGGTCTGCCGCCCGTTCTCCCCGAAGACACGGACGATGACGTGATTCAGCGTACGCTCTGCGTGCATTTTCCGCACAAGATTTCTGAAGTGATGTACGACTTTTTGGCCCAGCGCACCATTGTCGATGTGTTGACGCGCGTGATCGGCCCCAATGTCAAGTGTATGCAGTCGATGCTCTTTATCAAATCTTCTGGCAAACCGGGCCAGGCCTGGCACCAAGATGAAGGTTTTATCCCCACGCGCGACCGTTCGCTCAACGCCGGTTGGATGGCGCTGGATGATGCTACCTTGGAAAATGGCTGTCTGTGGGTGATTCCAGGATCGCACAAGCGTGGCATCATCTGGCCGCACCAGCAGCATAATGATGCGCGCTTTGACTGTGTGGTCGAATCCTTCCAGTTTCCCTATACCGATGCCGATGCTGTGCCAGTGGAAGTAAAAGCTGGTGGCATTGTTTTCTTTAACGGCTATTTGTTGCACCGCTCGATGCCCAACCAAGCGAAAAGTGGTTTTCGCCGCTCACTGGTCAATCATTATTGTAGTGCCGAGACCTTTTTGCCCTGGCAACTCCCCGAAAAACCAGCCGCGGTCGCTACGCTTGATCACCGCGATATTGTCATGGTCGCTGGCGAAGACCCGTATGCCTACAAAGGCATCGAGGACAGGATGCATCCGCATATTCGGCCCAATCGCGAAGGCGGGTGTCGCTGGCCGACGAAAGATGACTAATCATGCAGCATTCATGATTAAACGTTAACGCGGTTGTGCCGATATTACAAACATTTACCTGATTGGTTCAACAGAAAATCAGTTCACAGAAGACAAGGAGAAAAGTTATGAAGGACAAGCAAACCAATGGCTCGTTAAGTCGCCGCGCCTTTTTAAAGGCGAGTGCGTTTGCCGTGGGTAGCACGGTGCTGGCTGCCTGCGCTGCGCCGGGCACCGCTGGACCCGCGGCCAGCCAACCCGCCGCCGCCACAAAATCATTGCGGCTGGCGGCTTGGGGTGATGTGCAGGATGCCGATGTCTATAACAATATTTTAAAGGTCTGGAACGCTAAACAAAGTGGTTACCGCGCAACCGTAGAGCAATATCCGGGTGGCTACTACGAGAAGGTGCAGGCAAACTTTGCTGCTGGCACGCCCGCCGATGTGATCTACTACCAGGGCTGGATCTGGCAGTCCTATGCCGACGATAAAGTGATCGTGCCATTGGACGATTACATCCAAAAAGATGGCGTAAAGGCCATGTTCCCCGATGGTGAAAACTACCAAAATACTACCAAGCGCGAAGGCGCAACCTATATGACGCCCACCGATGTGGGGTCGTTGGTGATCTATTACAACAAAGATCTGTTTGATAAAAAAGGAATTGCCTACCCCAAAAAGGGCTGGAAATGGGAAGAATTCCGGGATATCATTCAGAAACTCTCGTTTGATGAGAACGGCCAGCACTATTATGGCTGGGCCCAGGCGGGTGGTTGGAATGGCGGTTATGGCCGCGTCAGCGCCTTTATGCGGCGCAACGGCCACATCGAGTGGGATAGCGTGGTTGATCCCAAGAAAGCGGATTGGGACAACGAAGACGCGGTCTCGGCTTTACAATTCTTGATCTACGATGCGATCAAGAATAAATGGTCACCCAGCCCTGACGTAATCGCTGGTGGCGGCGTCGGGGTTAACACGGGGCGGGTGGCGATGGTTTTTGAAGGCCCGTGGTATCTGCCCAATTTGTGGGGCAAACTGGCAACGGACCCCGACAAAGGGATCAACTTTGATGTGGTGGAACCGCCGGTGGGGACGGCTAACAAGAACTTTAATTTCGGCCATGTGCATGGGCATTGTATCGCGCAGCCATCGGCCAATAAAGACGCTGGCTGGGACTTGATTAAGTATATTCTCAGCGATGAGGGTCAAACCACGATTGCCAATGGTGGCCGCATGTGTGGTTCGCCAGACAATATCGATAAGATCTGGGGTCCGATTGCGTCGAAG
>JBBREZ010000408.1:0-6474 GCA_038225095.1 Caldilineales bacterium | reverse complement strand
TCTTAATTTCGGACCACCCTTGCAGTCCACCAGCAAAAAGTACACCACCGTCAACCGCATAGCTGACACTTTGGGTCGTTGGAGCAGGCGTGTAAGCCCGCACATTGCTCAGATGAGTTCTGAAGGCAACCGGGGCATTAGCGTTCAAAGCGTTAGCAACTCCGGTAAAGACAGCGCCAATCAAAATTGCCGTTAGGACAATGATTGAAATAGTGTTTTTCTGAAATTTTAAGGCATTCATCGCTTGTCTCCCGTTCTTATCTTCTGTAGCACTGTGACTTTGTCATTGCGAACGATTATCACAGTGGCTGTTTGATGACTTTACTGACAGTTCATCGTTCAATACTAGCTAGTTTACAACGCTTTCAGTTCGCATGTCTGACCTTTCTGACATTCAATTCAGACCATCAACCGACGCTATGATCTAATTTTTAATTATAATTAGACTGAAAACTCCTGTCTGTAGGTGAATGTCTGACAAATCTGTAAGCTTGTTCGCACCTGAACTGTGTTGTAAAACACTCATTTTACGGCAATATTAGAGCATAGAGCGCATGATTTTTGACGTATTCCACCATCTCTGCTATACTCCACTTCGTGTTTGGGCCTGTAGCTCAGCTGGGAGAGCGCTACAATCGCACTGTAGAGGTCAAGAGTTCAAATCTCTTCAGGTCCACCTAAATGGTTAATGATTAACTGCCAATTGCGAATTATTAATTTTCACCTGATGCGCTGCCGAAGTTATATTGACAATTTTCCATTAACAATTTACAATTAAGCATTATCCTGGGCCTGTAGCTCAGCTGGGAGAGCACTACAATGGCATTGTAGGGGTCAAGAGTTCAAGTCTCTTCAGGTCCACTCTAATTTTAAACAGAGAAATTTTAAACAAAGCCCTTCTACACAAGCGTTATTTAGCTGACGGTGTAGAAGGGTTTTTTGTTTCCTTTGTAAAATTTCTCAAGATCTGTGATAATGCTCACTGGCAAAACCGTCACATCACCCTGTTATTTATCTGGGGTATCAATTACTCTTTTGCTTTGCTATTTGCCTGCTCATTTAGCAACAGCCACATTCATACTGTCAATGAAAATTCGAGAGGTACACCATGAGCCGAGCACTGGATGAACTGCGCTCCGTCAACTTTGAACTCGATTATGTGATTTATCCAGAGGGTTCCGTGTTGATCTCAATGGGAAACACACGCGTGCTTTGTAATGCTACAGTCCAGGAAACGCTGCCGGCCTGGCTAAAGTATGATAAAAAGAAACATCATGGCTGGGTGACGGCTGAGTACGCCATGTTGCCGCGCAGCACAGCAGAACGAAACAATCGCGAAACGTTAACGCCCAAAGGTCGCACGCAAGAGATTCAACGCTTGATTGCGCGCAGTTTGCGCGCGGCGGTCAATCTGGAAAAGTTAGGCGAACGCCAGATTATGGTTGATTGTGATGTAATTCAAGCGGACGGCGGGACGCGGACGGCGGCGATCACGGGCGGTTATGTGGCCTTGGCCCTGGCGATGAAGCGGCTGGAGAAAAAAGGCTTAACGCAACCAGGCGCGCTGAATCACGCGGTGGCGGCGATCAGCGTGGGCATTATCAATGGCAAAGCCGCGTTGGATTTAGATTATCAGATGGATTTGAAGGCTGATGTCGATTTAAATGTAGTGATGACCGGTGATCATCGTTTTGTCGAAGTGCAGGGTACGGCAGAAGGTGAACCTTTTGACAAAGGGGCGCTCAATGCTATGTTACTGCTGGCCGAGATTGGGATTAAGCAATTGTTGACCTTGCAAGCCGCCGTGCTGGCGCAAGCAAAGGTCTAACCACGAACCAAAAGGTAGAAAAGTTATGTCACGAACTGGCATCGAAGTGAAGCTACCCTGGCAGCAAATTCCTAAAGCAGTCCGGCAGCAGGTTGATGCAGCCCTCGGCTCACCTTTTTTGCTGATCGCGCTTGGCGGTCGGACATTCCTGGGTTGCCACGTGTGCGTCGCTTTCAACGCCAACAATTGGGCGTCATGATTTTGTGGTTTGCTGAAATAACCGAAATTTTCTTCAACTAGCCAAAAGCAGCAGGTATCAGGTCTTCGCGCTGCATCACAATGCCGCCCCAGCGCAGCTTTTTTGCAAAAGCATATTGTTGTTTGTGCCGCTTCATCACCTTTACCTGTGCGACTTGTTCTTTGACCAGGACCGGGAGTTCGAGATAACCGTTCAGCAGGCGAATTGGTCCAATACAGCGGCCCCACGGTCGCGCTTCTGGCGCAATTTTCCCAATCGCCACATAGCTGTATTTTGCCTCTTCCCAATCCGAGGCCATCAGCGGGCTATCGCGCATATCTTGGCGAATGCGGCGCGCAAATTCTGGCCGGGTGAAGCGCTGGGGAAAATGTAAGAAGTATTCCTCCACAAAATGGTTGTCGATATAGGGGGCGATCAGCGTGCCGGTCGGCGCAAGTTTAGCTGCGGCAGTTTGCACAATTACGCTGCCAATTGGAGTCCCTGGTTCAACCACGATCATCAGCTCGCGACAGCGTTTAAACGCGGTCTCTAACAGCTTTTCTCTTTGCGCCACATTCAGTTCATTGAGCACATTGGCAATTAAGACCACATCAACCATGATTTGATTCTGGTCAGGACTTTGGTTAATGTCACCTTGTTTCCATGCCACAGCGATGGGCAACTGGGCCTCTGCACTAATTTTCTTGCCAAGCGCAATCGAATGCGCATTTTGATCGATACAGGTTGCTTCGGTCAAGCTGGGAAGGAGCGTCGAGAGCGCCCAGACGCCCATTCCCGGCCCACTGCCAATATCAAGCAACGTTTTGGGTTGCCAAGCAGGCATCACTTCGCAAACGGCGGATACGGCGCCAAAAATTTGGGCATAGGTAGCCGACGCACGCAGGCCAAGATAGGCCAGGGCATCGATATAATCGTGAATATGGCTTTGCTGTTTGTCTTGCGCTTGTTGCATATACCGAAGGTGCAAAGCTCGCGCTCGTTCCATCCACGCGGCTGCGGCTTGCTGCGCCAAAATATTGGTTATCGCCTTTTCTAGGGGACGCGGAAGATCAGTTAAGGTTATCTGCACAGATCGATTCTATCAAAGCTTATGGACAATGCAAATAATGGAAGCAGTTTATTGATGAGCGGGGCCGGTTGCACGCCTTATATTACACCGACCGCGTCGACGGATCAGTCAGGGGCAAGTGCCTTGGCGCAGGCCATGCCCGCAATTGGAGCAAGTAACATCGGCAGCGTAGGGATCCATACGCTAAGGCCATTCCAAATAAATAAATAGACGGGCTAGACCTATCGCGCCCAGAGGGCACCCGCTTGACAGGACGTTCGGCGGTCTTCGGCAAGCGTTCGACGACTCGACTGAGCTCGCCGAAGTCTGAGCTCACGCCGAAGTCTCAGACCCCGACCGGGCCGTGAGCGTTCGACTGAGCTCGCCGAAGTCTTGTCGAACGGCAGTCGAGTCGTGGCGTCCTTTCCTCCTGTCAAGCGTCGACCTGAGACTTCGGCGTGAGCGCTCAGTCGAACGCTCTGCCGAAGGTCTCGATCCCCGTACGTTATTTATTTGGAATGGCCTAATCCACAAACCAAATAGACTCTGCACAATCCAACTGGACGGGCACGGTACACCGTGCCTCTACCAATGTGCAACCTTTATTTGGTTTGTCTATAAGTATTTTGTCTATTGATAAGCTACAAACGTGAAACGCTCAATTTTTTTGCCAGTGAATAGCGACCTTGCAGCGTTGTTCAACCGTTAAGCATTCAAGTCAAATTCTTTGTTTTGCTTGGCAGCTTGCAGGGTAAAATTACGGCGATCCGCTTCGTTCTCCAGAATGTTGGCCGCTTCAGCTGCTTTTAGATTGCGCGAGCGCCCCGTAGCGAGCAACGGGTGACGCCGTGCGGGCACAGGTTGCCAGGCCGGCGACTGTTCTGCTGTTGGTCGTACGATTGCCGGCTGTGGCGTAGCGATGGGCAGCTTTACTGTTTGCGCTTCGCTGGTGGCTGGCGCTGGCGGCGGGCCAACCATTGATGGCAGTCTGGGCTTGATCAAAAAATAGTCGCCAGTTGCCACGACTTCCACTTCGCTGGCGTTGTGCAAATATGTTTTGGGGATCAGAACGCCTTCATCCGTCACTTGAATCGGTATGTTGTTCATATGAGTACCTCCTTGCGCTATCATATCATAGAACAGATTGCGTTACAACTGAAAGATTCAGCAAATGGCCAAGAGCCTAAGTAAATTTCACGTTAATAAATGGTTAAACAATCGTCACGTTGCCTCGACTGATTTCTGATTAGTGCTAGTTGTTATTAGATTGAGCCTTGTGCGACCTATCATTATCAAGTGCAGGCATATTGGTTTAGACAACCTAATTCTATTGTTTACAGCCAAGCGTAATGATGTCCATCATGTCAAGCCATGATAAACTAGTGTTCAGCAAACGGTCACTGGTGTGGACCGCGTGTTCAGTGGCCGGAAGCCAAAAATAGCTGGCATAATGCTACGCTCCGCTCCAGGTTGTACAT
The DNA here is from genome assembly GCA_038225095.1 of Caldilineales bacterium. GTDB lineage: Bacteria > Chloroflexota > Anaerolineae > Caldilineales > Caldilineaceae > JAPLGZ01. The sequence continues at coordinate 1,921 of JBBREZ010000408.1, read as the reverse complement.
GCCGGTGCGGCTCATACGAAAGCTGCTTAACCGATGAATGTTGATGTGATTGTTGTTGGATCGGGACCGAATGGATTGGCGGCGGCCATTACCCTGGCGCGCGCCGGCCATTCGGTCTGTGTGTTTGAAGCCAAAGCAACGATTGGGGGCGGTTGTCGCTCGGCGGCGTTAACCTTGCCCGGTTTCACGCATGATATCTGTTCGGCCATTCATCCGCTTGGCCTGGGTTCGCCTTTTATGCGTACGCTGCCGCTCAGTGATTTCGGTTTAGCGTGGATTCAGCCTGACATTCCAGTGGCGCACCCGCTGGATGATGGGACGGCGGTGGCCTTGCATCGTTCGCTAGCAGAAACCGCCCAATCGATTGGGCGTGACGGCGACGCCTGGCGCACCTTGTTTCAGAAACCGGTCAACGATTGGGAAATGTTAGCCCCCACGTTGCTTGGCCCGTTGCCGTTGCCTCGTCATCCGCTTGCCATGGCCAATATCGGCATCCGCGCGTTCTGGCCAGCCACTAAGCTAGCCGAATTTATGTTTCGCGAGCCGCGCGCCCGTGCGATCTTCGCCGGTCTGGCTGCCCATGCCATCTTGCCATTGGAACAAATTTTTACGGCGTCGTTTGGACTGCTGCTGGGTATGTTGGGTCACGCCGTTGGTTGGCCTTTGCCACGCGGCGGCTCGCAGTCAATTGTTGATGCGATGGCCGACTATCTGCGCTCACTCGGCGGCACGATCATCACCAATCATGTGGTAACATCCCTGGCCGAATTACCACCAGCCCGTGCGATTCTGCTGGATGTCACACCGCGCCAACTGTTGCAAATGGCGGGTGACCAATTGCCAGACCACTATCGCAAACAACTGGAAAAGTATCGCTACGGTTCCGGCGTCTTCAAAATCGACTATGCCCTGCGTGAACCTGTGCCCTGGCGCGCCTCCGAATGTCGCCGCGCCGGTACGGTGCATCTAGGCGGGACGCTGGCCGAGATTGCGACTAGTGAGCGCACGATCGGGGCAGGACAGCATCCAGAACGACCCTACGTGCTGGTGACCCAGCAAAGTTTATTTGACGAGACGCGCGCCCCAGCGGGCAAACATACGCTGTGGGCGTATTGTCATGTACCGCACGGCTCTACCGTTGATATGACAACCGCCATCGAAGATCAGCTTGAGCGCTTTGCCCCTGGTTTTCGGGATATAGTGCTGGCACGTGTAACCCACAACACGGCGGATATGCAAGCGTATAATGCCAATTATATTGGCGGCGATATTAATGGTGGCGTGCAGGATATTCGCCAACAATGGACGCGGCCTATTGTCAGTTTAAACCCTTATGCAACCCCTGTAAAAGGCCTCTATCTCTGCTCTTCCGCCACGCCACCCGGCGGCGGTGTGCATGGCATGTGTGGCTATCATGCGGCGCAGGCGGCGCTGCGCAGGGCATTAAAATAACAGGATTTACGATTTACGAAGCTACTTCGTCAGCGAGGTTACCTCGTCAATCAAAAATCGTCAATCGTAAACCCTACGGCATCACCTGCGTTATCAAATTTGCCTGTTTTGCCCTCACAAATCTTTACTGCTGCAAAAATCAGCCATTTTGCGGATTGCAATTGGCATTTTACCTTGCTAAACTAGCGGTAACCGTTCGCTTTACCATTCATTACAGCCAATCATCGCAGCAAGGCGCCCATGAACCGTCTCCTCTCCGCTTACACCAAATTCGTTAAGCAGCTATGGTCTTTGCATAGCTTTCGCACATGTCGCCTGTTGGGTTTATCTGGCTTCAGCCTAGGCGTTGCCCTAGTGCTCAACCTGGTCTGGCATACGCCGATTAGTTATGCCGCCACCTGCAGTGGCACGGTCATCACCGGTGCCGTTTTTCGCGATTATAATGCCAGTGGCGCAAGGGATGGCGAGG
>JBBREZ010000407.1:0-6493 GCA_038225095.1 Caldilineales bacterium | reverse complement strand
CAACGGTTGTGCCTGTTTTTCCAGGGCTTGCAGCACAACGGTCAGCGCCTTTTCCAGCCCGCGGCGGATGCTCATCATATTGTAACCGGCAGCGGCATAGCGGTCGGCTTCATTCAACACTTGGCGCGCAATGACAACCGCCGTGGTGGCGCCGTCACCTACCGTTTCTTCCATGCGCCAGGCAATGTGCCGCGCCATAAACGCGCCCATGGTCTCGAACCGGTTGGGCAAACCCAGAAAGCGGCGGGCGATTGTCGCGCCGTCATTGATCAATTCGGGCGCACGCCTCGAATTCTCACGTTCGACGGCGACTAACCGCCCGCGTGGCCCCAGGGTAATTTCCATCACATCCGCGAGCAGGTTAAAGCCTTTGCGCAATGATTGGCGCGCCCCAGGTTGAAACAGTAGACGCGAATGGGCCATGCAAGCTCCTAGAACAAGTTGGGTGGCAATACGGTAATAACTTGGAGCGATTATACCGTTTGCCTGTGAATCGGCAAAGTCACGATTGGGAACTATCGGCATAAGCCGGCAAGCACGCGGTTGGTCGCGCCCCCAACCTGAGCTGCACCCCTGCGCCCAGCGTGGTGGACAGAGAAGCCATGAACCACTATAATGCACGGCATTGTTAGATTATACTAAACTACAAATTACCCATCAGAAAGGAATCACCATGTCATACGAGGCAAAATTAAAAGAGCTGGGTTACACGTTGGAGCCGCTCGAATTGAATGCTGGCCGCTTGATGCACGCCGTACGTACCGGGAACTTGGTCTATACGTCTGGGCAGGTTTCGCGCTTTGGCGGTAAAGAAGTGATTGGCAAGGTCGGCACTGATGTGACTGTAGAGCAGGGCTATGAAGCGGCAACCCTCAGCGCGCTTTGCTGTTTGCAGGCCGTCAAGAGTTTGGTTGGCAGCTTGGACAACGTGGTGAAGGTCGTGAAGGTGCTGGGGATGGTCAATGTGGCGCCTGGTTTCAACAACACACCAGGCGTAATCCACGGCGCTAGCGATCTGTTCATCAATGTGTTTGGGGAAGCCGGTCGCCATGCCCGCAGCGCGGTCGGTATGCAAATTCCGTCCGATTATTCGGTAGAGGTAGAGGTAATTTTTGAAGTGAAGTAAGTAGGCTTTATCGGGAATAGGCCGTTATACAGGTAGACAGGTACACAAGGAAATAGGTAGGCGTCACCTGTCTACCTATTTCCTTGTGTACCTGTCTACCTGTGGTTTACTTGGCTTTAAGCGCCAGGAATGTGGGACTATCATTGGTGGCGGCGTGGATCGAATAGGCGGGACCGTCCGCCCCATTCTCTTGTTCAAGCCACACAATATCAGGGGTCGCCAGTTTGGTGTGACGGTTCCAACTAAGGCTTGGATAGAGCGCGTTACTGCGATTCCCTAATGGCAGCCGCGGCTGCCAGTTGCCATTCGCTTTGCTAGCGTAATAAACGGTGCCCGTATCCGGCTCTTCTTTTGGATAACCGGACGCTGTGGGCGTTTCGAGCCAAACCACCCAAACCTGATCATTGTCGCTGACAGTAATACTTGGGAAAAATTGATAATTGGCCGCGTTTTCACTAACCATTTGCGGCACACTCCAGTTGCCATTTTCGTAGGCCGCATAATGAATCTGGGTGTTGACATTTGCTAATAAGCCGGCTGATTGTTGACGCCAGACGGTATGCAGCCGATCAGCGCTATCGATGGCCAGCGATACATGGCGTTGATCTTGCTGATCCGGCGCAACCGTGGCCCAGCGCGCCCAGGTAATGCCCCCATCAATTGATTGAGTCCAAACAATCTGGTGTCCTTTGCCAAGTTGCGCATAGGCAAGCACATACAGCATAGCGCTATCGTGCGTGGCCACAATGGTTGGGCGGCTAAAATAGGTGGGCGCGTCTGGCGCAACTGAGCGCCATGCCGTCCATGTTTTGCCGCCATTCAGTGATTTTGTGAACTTGATCTGGCCGTTTTTATTTTCGGGGTCGCGGCCCTCCCAGACGACGTAAAGCGCATCTTTGTTATCGGTATAGATAACGGGATGCTCCTGCCAGAGGGTCTCGTCCTTGTACCCAGCCACTTCAGCGATGTTGGTCCAAGTTCGCCAACGCTTTCCCCCATCGGTCGATTGACTATATTTGATCTGGCGATCATTGTCGTTAGCATGCTTGGCGTCCAAGCCATACCAAACCACATGGATAGTATCTTTAGCATCAATCGTAATCGAAGGCACGCGTTGATTATAGTCACCCGTTTTTTCGACGGGTTGATTGCCGTTGAGTACGGTCCAGGTGACGCCGTTATTAATTGATTTGGCGACAAAAATATGGTAGCGTAGAACACTTTCCATCCGATATTTATTACGATAGGCAATGTACAAATTACCTTTCGTATCGCGAACAACCTTGCGGCTATCCGGATAACCGAGACCTTTGTCGTCGGTAATATTATCCACGATGGTGGGATTTGAGACGAGGGTGATCGATGCCATAGATGGATTTGCCAAGGCCAGTTCTACAGGGGCAGTTACAGTGGAGTAAGCTGCGTAGAAAGGCACCAATAACAAGAGTGCTAGCGTTAAAAAAATCGCCATCAAAATTTGCTTGTTCATTTTATCACACTAATCACCTAGACGCCATCGATTACCATTGGCCACTTTAGTTTAAGCAGGAAAGAGACACCTTTCAGCGGTTATGGCGATAATTGCTTAGAGATGATGGCTGGGGTGATGATGATTGGGGTGTAGAGCGATCAGAGCTTGCCGCAAAATAATCGCTCTACACTATAAAAATAACGATTTGCTAAATTGATCGTTAATACCTGTGGCTATGAATAGTAAATCGCCTGTCAGAGTATAATCCTTGGCCAGCATAAAAAAATCCGTCAAATGGCTTAGTTCGTTTAGTACTAAATTCCTATGAGCGCCAATCGGCTATAATTGCTCTAGCATGATTTATCAAACTTTATATTCGCATAAGAAGGTGAATATGGATAACCAACAATTTAAAAGTCAAGACTTTACCGTACTAAACAGTTTTACCGATGGCATTGAAGGCCCTGGCTGTGACCAAGCCGGCAACCTCTACGCCGTTAACTTTGCCCGCCAACATACAATTGGCAAGGTGACGCCCCAGGGGGAGGGGAGTGTTTTTCTGGAATTACCCAACGGTAGCATTGGCAATGGCATTCGCTTTAACCAGGCCGGCGATATGTTGATTGCCGATTATACGAATCACAACGTGCTGCGCGTCGATATGCAAGCCTGTAGCCGCGCCACAACGCTCGCCGAGCGCAACGCCGAGATCTCGGTGCACGGCCACGAGCCGACCATGAATCAACCAAACGACATTGCTATCATGGCGAACGATATTATCTTTGCCAGCGATCCCAACTGGAAAGGCGCTTGGGGACAAATCTGGCGCGTCGACACGAATGGCCGCATAACATTACTGGAAACGGGCATGGGGACAACCAACGGTCTGGAAGTCAGCCCAGATGAGCGTACGCTCTATGTCAACGAAACGGTGCAACGCAATATTTGGGCTTACGATCTGTCGCCCACCGGCGAAATTAGCAACAAGCGCCTGCTCATTCAATTTCCAGATTTTGCGATGGATGGCATGCGCTGTGACGTAGCGGGTAATTTATATGTGACGCGCTGGGGCAAAGGTGTGATCGCCAGGGTTTCGCCGCAAGGTGAATTGTTGCTGGAAATTGAACTGGCGGGCAAGCAGTGCACCAACATTGCCTTTGGTGGGCCCGATGGACACACCGCCTATGTGACGGTGGCGGATCGAGGCAATGTGGAGACGTTTCGGATTGAACGGCCAGGGCGCGAGTGGCAACTGGCGCAGCGGGGGTAAAGATGACGAGTGAACAGACAGAGCACAGTTCACTCGTCACTCCTCATCTAGCCATCTGTCGTCGCATACAGTATGGCTAGATGGGATCTAAATGTATCTGGCTGGTTGACTCGCTTGAAATGTAGAGCTATAATTCGTACAAATCGTATGTTTTTTGAGGAAAAGGATCGCATGGCAATCAAAACAGTGGCAAGTGAAGATATTCGTCTACGTTTGCGCCATGTACTGAATGCCGTTCACGCTGGTACCGAAGTTATTATCGAACGTTATAGAAAACCAAGTGCAGTAGTTGTAAGTTATGCGCATCAAGCGCAAGGGCCGTGCTGATGCGGCGCCATGGGTCAGCAGCAGCGGTTGACCCATGCCAGCCCCACCACGCCCCCGGTGGGCGCACCCGGCTCCTTGCCGGCCCCGGTTCACTCCAGGTGCGTTGCGCCTCAACGCTGACCGGTACCTTTTTTTCAGCGGGTACCCGCTGGGTGCCAGTGCCCGCTTGCGGTGCCCACGTTGTGCCGATCGTTCACTTGCCAGTTTGCCCGGTTCGTTGCCCGCTTTGCTGGCGCCTTTGCCAAAGGCGCATCCCCCGCCCTGAGCAAGGGGCGTTGCCATGCCCTGATTAGGGGCGGATGCAACGCCTGTGCACGCCCCACTTGACTCACCGTTTGCGGTGCTTTCGCAGCTGCCAGCGCCCCTCTGCATTTAAATGCCGCGCTGTGCGGCTGCCATTTCGTTCCCCTTGTTCCCGCCACAGGTGCTGGCCTTTTTATAGTTTAACAGGGGGTCTAGTACACTTGGGCGTCAATGATAGGTTTATGGGTTGTCGGCCAGAACGCTAGCTAACAAGAACTTGATCTAGTGAGACCAGACCCTCTTTGAGGGCGTAAAGCGTGGCCTGAGTGCGGTTCCCTAAATGCAGTTTGCTCAGGATATTGCTGACATGGGTGCTTACCGTGCGCTCGCGAATGCCTAGTCCATTGGCTATTTCCTGATTGGATAAGCCACGGGCCACCAATACCAACACTTCAGATTCCCTTTCAGTTAAGGATTCATCGAAGGTTACGAGCGAAGAGGGTTGCTTCATTTCGTAGATCAGTTTACGCGCAATAGACGGGTGTAATGAATATTCCCCACTGTGTACATTGCGGATCGCTTGGATCAAGTCACGCGTTGATGACTCTTTGAGCAAATACCCTAACGCGCCTACTTTCATCGCCGTAAACACCCTGGCATCATCGGCATAGCTAGTCAATACGAGCACCCGTGCTTGAGGATCTTCTGCTTTAATGGTTTGAAGGGCTTCTAGGCCAGATTTACGAGGCATTTGTAGATCTAATAAAACCACATCAGGATGAAGCGCGCGCGTTTTTATAATCGCTTCCAAGCCGTCGCACGCTTCACCGATCACCTCAATTTCATCTTCTTTTTCGAGCAACGCACGTATTCCGGAGCGAATGAGTCGGTGATCGTCGGCAATGAGGACACGAATGTGATTGCTCACAAATTTCTCCTAAAAAATATAAAATCCCTATTAAAAAATAAAGTCTCTGGTTCTCGGGACCGCCTTGATTGGCCCATGTGCCCACTTGGGCAAATCAGGGCTGACCTGGGTCGAGAAATACATAAAAGCAAGCATCTATTGACGCTGGCTCCTGAATTTAGGGGATAGGAAGTAAGCTGTCGGGTTACAATCCGTACAGCTGAGTTATTAACAAATCTTAATTCGGCTATAGAATACCTTACAGAACAACTTAATTATATAACTCCTATCGCCGAAAAAACGCCGAGAGAAAATATCTATCTGCATAACAACATAAATACGGGGAAATTTATAAGTTTTGGGCAAACTGACCGTAACTGCTCGTCATCTTTTTCGTCAAACTAATTATTACAGAGCAATATTTTGGCAGTTGATGAAAAGGAGCCAAAGATGAAAACGAACGAGCAGGCTGAAACCAGTCAAAACAATGGTTCAGGCAATAAGTTCCACGAATCCACTACTTCCATGTTTGATGATGATGATAATCAAAGCGAAGAACGACAGTCGCCGAATCTTTCCATGGATGAAGTACGCGCTTTGCTAGAGGAGTTTGAGGAAATTTTACACAGCGAGTGATCGGTTGCGTGATATACTCGTGAAGGGCATAAATAATAACTGTGACCGGAGAGAAAATGGTAGAAATCTTTACTATCTATGGCCTTGCTCAGTATAGTCGTGTGCTCAACTTAGGAATGACGATCAAATAAGTTGTAGATCTCGGAGATTAAAGCGTAGAGACTGGCGATTACAGGGCAACCATCCCTACGCGCCAAGTTATTTAATCGCTACTCCTTAGCCGTACCAGATGCCTTTTTTGCTAACTAGAAACTTATCTACCGGTCTAAAGTTGACAAATCATCGCTCCTTCTACTGGGTCTTATCTAGGCAAGGCTTCAAAACTGACAAGTTAGTAAGGTTAGACAGCTGTTTTTGGAACTTCCTTTGCGGTTGCCGTCTTCATTGGAACCCTCAACCTTGCTCGGCACACCATCGCCATCATCGTTCACAGCTAGATAATTTGGCTTATAGATAGATTGGCTTACCATCAGCGTCATGTACGTATTACTATGGTTGACGAGCCGGTTTATA
>JBBREZ010000406.1:0-6509 GCA_038225095.1 Caldilineales bacterium | reverse complement strand
ATCACCGTGGACTACAATTGGTTTGCCTTTGCGGATGCGATCCAGATACGTAGTTTTGAAACCTAAGGTGTGGATAGGGCCACGACCTTCGCCATAGGTGTAAGCAGGGCGAATGATCGTCAGCGGGAAATCGGTTGGATGCTGGGCCGCCAGCAGGATCTGTTCACACTTCACCTTGTTGCTGCTGTAGGCATTCAAGCCACCATAGGGTTCGGCCTCGGTGTACGGGTAGCGCGTCGCCGGTTTGCGATAGACATCCACTGTGCTGCAAAAGACGAAATGACCCACGCGACCGCGAAACGCGCGTACGGCGCTTTCGGCATCGGCGGGCAGATAATTGACCATATCGATCACACAGTCAAAGTGACCGGCCTCCGCCATCTGCTGTTCAAAGGCGGGATAATTCATGCGGTCGCCTTGAATAATTTGCACGCCGAGGGGTGGCTGTCGGTCACTTTGCTCACTCACGCCGCGGTTGTAGAGCACCACTTGATCGTTACGTTCCACGAACAAGCGCGTGATCGAGCAACTGATCAAGCCGGTGCCGCCGATGATCAGGATTTTCATCGTTTATGCTCCAATCGATAATTCTATGCTTGGTTAGGAAAATTGATGCTATGTCTATTCAAGTTGCACGCGCGGGTCAAGCCAGGTGTAGAGAATATCGATGAACAGATTGGCTAGACCAATTAGTAACGCCCCAAACAGGACGCTGCCCATGATCACGGGTACATCCAGGTGTTCGGCTGCCTGGAGCGTGCCAAAGCCGATCCCAGGCCAACTAAAGACACGTTCAACCAGGACAATGCCGGTCAACAGCGACGCCATGTCAACACCGAGCATGGTCACCACCGGCAGCAGCGCATTACGCAACATATGGCGCAGCGCGATCAGGCGCGTGCTCAACCCTTTGGCGCGGGCGGTCCGTACGTAATCCGCAGAAATGGCATCCAACATGGTCGAGCGCAGTACCGTCGCATACCAGGCAGACCAAGGCACGGCCACCGACAAGGTTGGCAAAATCAATTGGCGAAAAGTGCCATAGCCACCGACCGGAAACCATTTGAGCTTAAACGCAAAAAAGTAAATGAGCAGCAGCCCTAAAAAGAAAGTGGGCAGAGAAATGGAAAGCAATTGAACGATCATCACGCCACGGTCAAGCAGTGTGCCGTTTTTCAGCGCGGCGACCACGCCGATGGGAATAGCGATCAGCACAGCGACGACCATAATGGAAACGGCGAGCAAGGCCGTTGCGGGCAAGCGGCTGAACAAAGTCTTGAGCACCGGTTGGCGAAAATAGTAAGAATCGCCCAAGTCGCCGCGCAGGACATGGCTCATGTAGTTGATATATTGCACATATAAAGGCTGGTCGAGCCCATATTGTTGGCGGATGTGGTCAATCGAAACGCCCGTTGCTTTATCACCCACCAAGGCCCGCGCCGGGTCGGTCGGCCCCGCAAAAATCAGCAAAAAGGTCAACAAGGAGACGCCAAACAAGGTGATCAACGTCCACAATAAGCGCCGGATGATGTATTGGCCTAACATTGGCAAGTTTCCTGTGATTTTTTGTGAAGAGTGATGAATGACGAGTGAAAGTAGAGATATTGGCGGTCTTTCTCACTCATCACGTTTCACCCATCACCTACCGACCGCGTCGTGTAGGATCCATCACCTCGCGCAGCCCAGTCGCCAGCAAATTAACAGCGATCACGGCCAGGGCAATCGCCAGGCCCGGAAAGAACGCCACCCACGGCGCGGCGCGGTAATAGCTCATCCCATCCTGAATCATCGAACCCCAAGAAGGCGCTGGCGGCGGCACACCCAAGCCTAAAAAACTGAGACTTGCTTCGGCAAAGATTGCGCTGGGAATCCCTAAGGCCACATAAACGATGATCAATGGCAGGACATGGGGCAACACATGCCGCAAAAAGATCCGCTGGCGCGGCGTGCCCAGACAATAGGCCGCCTGCACAAAATCTAACCGTTTGACGGCTAGAATCTGGCTGCGGAAAATGCGCGCTGGATAGGTCCACGAAAAGAGTGAGATCACTGTGATCACAACCCAAACGCCGGGGCTGAGCATCACGACCAACAACAAGGTTAAGAAGAAAGTGGGCATACTCATCACCAGATCGACAAAGCGCATGATAAAAAAATCAGTTTTGCCGCCCATAAAACCCGCCACGCCGCCGATCAACAGCGCTAGCCCAACCGAAATGATACTGGCGATGATGCCGATGCCCAGGGAAACGCGCCCGCCATACAGCAAGCGGCTAAACAGATCGCGGCCAAGACCATCCGTACCCAACCAGAAATGGGCATTCGGCGGCAAAGGTTCGCCGAATGCCGAAAGCCCTACGTCACGAAACTGCTCAACGGGATCGAACGGCGCAATCAGCGGGGCCAGGGCGCAGCACAGCATCAAAACCAGGAAAATGATGCCAGCAACGAGCGCCACTTTCTGGCGTCGGAAACGTTGGCTCACATCCTGCCCCCAAGTGGTGGCCCGTGCGACAGCCGCTTTATCAACGTGCGCTTTAAACTTGTCTATCCGCTGGAGCGTTGCCATAGGCTTGTAAACGATCTGTTTGCAATAAGTAATAGCTAACAAGTAATAATAGACAAAACAAATAAAAGACATACAAAGGGTAGATGCGGTTTTTAACCCCACGAGACTGGTTTACCCAAGATGTGCGGTTACAAACCGCACCTACGGAACAATTGTTTACTATGAACTCTATTTGTTTTATCTATAAGTAAGGAGTAATTTTGTAGGAGCCACTGCGTGAACGACATTATCCATTACTCATTACCTGTTACTTATTCCTTATACTTTAGCTTTTTGTCTCGATCCAGGCCGTCTCCAGATACGGCCAGCCATAGATTGGGCTGATGAAGTCATCTTGCACATTGGACGCACCCAGGCCCAGGCGCTGCGGAGTGTTGAGGCCAACCCAGGCCACATCCTGGTTGATGACGATATCCTCAATTTCGTGATAACCCTTCACGCGTTCGGGAGCGGTCAGAGCCAGCGCTTCGACTTTTGCTACTGTATCGTCAATTTTTTGGTTGCAATAGAAGCCATCATTATAGCCGGTGTCCGCCGACGCGCAGGTAGTCCAGGCCGAGGTAAAGTCGAACGCATCGGGGAAACTGGCTGACCAGCCATAAACGAAGAACGCGACATCGCCAGCCCGAATGCGATCGCGCCAGTCTTTCCACTCGCCAACCGCCAACTCCGTCTCGATGCCAATCTTGGCCAGGTCGGCTTGGAGCAGCTGGCCGATTTCGGCATCTTGACCCACGTACATCTTCAAACCTTTGATACCATCCGCATAACCAGCCTCTTTTAGCAATGCTTTGGCTTTTTCAGGAGCATAAGGATATTTGCTCTTGAAAGCTTTGTCATATTGCAACATCGGAATGGTGTAATAGCCTTCGAGTGGTATGAGCGTGCCACTGCGTTTTTTCGCCAATCCCTCTTTGTCAATGGCCATGGCCACGGCCTGGCGCACCTTGAGATCAGCCAGTGGCTTAACCTTGAAGTGGAAGCCCAGCCGGTTTGTGGTCAAACTGGGCGCGCGCCGCAACTGTTTGCTCAGCGCTGGATCACTAAGCAACCTGGGCAACTCGGCCGCAGGAATATTTTCCACCCACTCGGCCTCACCATTTTCGTAGTGCAACATTTGCGTGGCTGGATCGACGTTAAGATTCAGTTCAATCTTATCAATAAAAGGCATACCACTTTTGTAATAGTCGGGATTGCGTTCATAGACGGCCTTTTCACCGGCCACCCACTGGACGAAACGAAACGGCCCCGTGCCAATCACGATCTCTGATCCCCATTTGCTGCCAGCGTCGATCGATTCTTTTTTAGGAATAATCCCATTCATGCTCATCGAGAGGATAGCTGGAAAGACGGCCTGGGGCTTCTTGAGCGTGATTTCGAGGGTATGATCGTCGATGATTTTGATGCCGGAGAGCTCCTTGGTTGGGCCTTTGATCACTTCATTGTAGCCCACCACATTTTCCATATAGGTCTTGCCCCAACTGTAGACCTCTGGCCAAAGTTGCCGTTCCAGCGAATACTTGACATCTTCGGCCACTAGCTCGCGCCCACTGTGGAATTTTACATTTTTACGGATCGGGATCGTATAGACCAACCCATTCGCGCTGATCTTAGGCAGATCGGCCGCCAGATCCGCATAGAACTCCCCTTCCTTGGTGTAGAAATAAAGCATATTAAACAAGACCATGCCGGCGCTCCACCAGTCCTCGCTGCTTTCGGCCCCTGGTGGGTCCAGCGTGCGAAAGTCACCCCGTCCGTACATCCGATACGTGCCGCCCACTTTCGGGTTCGCTGCGGCCGGTGCTGCACCGGACTGCGCTGTGCCAGTGGTTGGCGGCGCTGCGCAATTGGCGAGCAGTGAACTCAAGGCTGTACCACTGCCGGCAATGGCGAGTGTGCGCAAAAATGCCCGCCGTGAGAGTAGAAAACTTTCATGCAAATGTGGATACATACGGTTTGGATCAAGTTGCTTCATCTGCAAGCCTCCTTAATGGGTTTTATCAATGACGCAAAACAAGTTGGCAAACACGAAGAATTGATTTGTCAGGCAGTAAGGTAGTATAAATTATACCAGCTTTTATGGTTTGTGCAATCATCCATTTAGAGGTGCCGCGCCGATTATTAATTTAGGCCTTACGCAGCAATGAGTTTCTACCACGCGTACTGACACGAACTATCGTGTCCCTATAGGGAGAAGGTGCGTAAGGCCTATAATTGTGTTGGTGGCACACAAGTGGCATGCTGATCTTGATTAAGCGATCATCATGCCACTTGTCCTATTTCTATAAACTGGCACAGACGCTCCATGGCTGGTTCCAAGATGGCAAGATCCGATGCGCAGCAAATTCGGATTGAATTTTCGCCGCCAGCCCCAAAGGCGACGCCCGGTGCCACCGAGACCTTGGTCGCTTTGAGCAACTTCAGCGCAAAGGCAAATGAATCTTCTACCCCATTAATGCGCGGAAAAAGATAGAAGGCCCCGTCCGGTTTCGGCACTGTGATCGCTTTCACCGAGGAGAGCGCTTGATAGCAAAACAGCATACGCGCTTGAAAAAGTTCGGCGCGCTCGGCGAGTTCAGCTTCCCCCTGTTGCAGGGCCACTTCTCCGGCCTTCTGGATAAAAGTCGGGGCATGCGAAATAATAAATTCGTTTAACGGCGTCGCCCTTTCGATCAGATCGCGGCGCGCCACCGCCCAGCCCAAGCGCCAACCGGTCATGCAATAACTTTTCGAGAACGACTGCACGGCGATCACGGCGTCGTCACGCGTACACTGGCACAGGATCGAGGGCGCAACCGGCCCGTTGAAGTAAATGCGCTCATAGACTTCATCCGCCAACAGCCAAAGTTGGTGGCGGCGACAGAAGGCGAGCAGTTGACGTTGTTCTTCCACGGTCGCAACCCAGCCCAACGGATTGGAAGGCGACGTGTAGAGCAATAATTTTGTTTTAGGCGTGAGCGCCGCTTCCAATGCCGCAAAGTCAATCGCAAAATGTTCGCCCTGGGTAATAAAAGGTACTTCCTTCGGCGTCGCCCCATACAGCCGCACGATCTCGGCTCCGTTCGGCCAGTTCGGCGTCAGGATCAGCGCCTCGTCGCCGGGATTCAGCGTGCAACGAATCGTCAGATTGAGCGCCTGCACCCCAGACGTGGTGACAATAATTTCGCTCGCAGGATCGAGGTCCACATTGTGCAATTCGGCATATTTCTGGGCAATCGCCGCGCGTAGACTGGGCAACCCCTGGTTTTCCGAGTAGAACGTGAAATCTTGTTCCAGCGCCTGCATCGCAGCCGCTTTGATAGACGACGGCGTCGGCATGTTAGATTCGCCAAAATGTAGCTTAAGCACGCCTTCCATGCCAAAGGCCACATCGGCAATTGCGCGAATGCGCGAGGGTTGAATTTGGTCGAGGCTGGCGGCGAGCGGAATGAAGTACATAGACAAAGCCTTCTTTTTAACGGAAGTGAGGATGATTAATGGAATCTATTGTACCTGCTTACCGGCGATTCGCCAATGGCTACATGAGGCAAGGGTGGAAGGCGTCTCACGTTTAAGGAGACGTGGATCTGCCACCTTACATTTGCCCGTTCTGGCGTTTCGTGGGTAGAACAACGAATGCAGAAAACAACGAATCAGGCCAGTGCTTTATTGGCTGTTTTCTGCATTCCTTGTTCTACGCTTGGCTGAACAATTATAAAGCTTGAAACATCACAGAAATTTACAGAATTGTAATGAATCGATCAATAATTTGCTTTTCAGTCAGGATTATTTTAGACTAAGGCCATTCCAAATAAATAAGTATACGGGCTGAGCTTATCAACGGACCTGACAGGTGGGGTCTTTTCCACCTGTCAGGTCTCGATCCCTATATCGTTATTTATTTTTCTGGATTGGCCTAAGCGCGTAATTCAATTCGCCATAGAATTCAAACGTAATGTTC
>JBBREZ010000405.1:0-6523 GCA_038225095.1 Caldilineales bacterium | reverse complement strand
AAGGCGCTGCTCGAAGTGCCCGATTTTGTGCAGGAGAAAATTCAAATTGACGATGTGTTGCCCAGCATTCGCAAAACATTGACCTGGGAAGGCAAACTCTATGCGTTGCCCTACGACGGCGACATCCACTATTATTCGTTTCGCAAAGATCTCTTTGCCGACAAGGAGATCAACGACAAGTTTAAGACTAAATATGGCTTTGACCTGAGCCCAGAAAATGGTGCTGAGACCTGGGAACAGTGGCGCAACATTGCCGAGTTCTTCACGGGCTGGGATTGGAACAAAGATGGGAAGCCCGATACGGATTTTGGCGTCGCCTATATGACCAAGCGCGGCGACACCTGCTGGTGGGGCTTCCATTCACGCGCCACGGCTTATGCCAAGCACCCGAATGATCCGGGCTATTTCCTGGACATTGACACGGGCGAAGCACGCGTGAACAATCCTGGGTTTGTCAAGGCGTTGACCGAATGGGTGGAAGAAAACAACAAATGGGCGCCACCTGGCGGCGCAAACTTCGGCTATGGTGACTCACTCAATGCCATCAATGGGGGTCGCGCGGTGCAGACCTACAACTGGGATGCGGTAACGACAGCCGCAACCGATGCGGCCTCGGTGATCAAAGGCAAACAAGGCTACAATATCCTGCCTGGTTCCAATGAAGTTTACAACGCCAAGAAAGGTGATTGGGAAACCTTTAAAGCCGCAAGCCATGCCCCTTTCCTGGCCTTTGGTGGGTGGGTGATCGCAGTTTCCTCCAAAGTGAACAAGGGGATTATGACGCCGGTGTGGGATCTAGCCACCTTTATTAGCAAACCGGAAAGTGGCCTCTGGTTTGTCACGAATGCCACTGGCGCCAGCCCCTATCGGGCGAGCCAGTTTAAAAATGTGGATGCGTTTGCCAATGGCCCGTTGAAATTGGGCGAGGATGTGGCCAAGGATTATCTCGATGCGGCCGAACGCACGCTGTCTCACCCGAACGCTGTGGTCGATCTGGCCATGCCGGGTTGGGTGCAATATCGCGATGCGCTTGAGCTAGGTGTATCCAAGGCATTGGCTGGCGAATCCCAACCCCAAGCCGCATTGGATGAAGTGAAAGCTGCCTTCGACCAAATCAGTGACCGTATGGGCGGCTTGAAGAAGCAGGCAGAGATCTACAAACTGGTGTTGGGTGTTTAATGGTAAATGATAGTCACGTAGGTCATGCTGGTGGCGTGACAACGCAAGCCCCGTCACGCGCCAGCATGACCTACGCATAGCCTTACACGAGGTAACAAATGGCCAGTGACTCAACAGTAATGATGCCGCAGACAACCCCAAAGAGCCAAAAACGCCGCTTCGAATTTGAATTGCGCGATAAGACCTGGCGCTGGATCCTGCTAATGCCCGCCGTGGTGGTGGTGATGCTTTTATTGGTCATCCCCATCCTGTGGACACTTTATGCGGCCTTTACCGACCTGCATCTCTTTCGGATCGGTGTACCCACACGCTTCGTTGGCTTGAAGAACTTTGAAACCCTGCTTCACAATACCTCCTTTTGGCGAACGGTCAAAAACACGGTGGTCTTCATGCTCGGCGTGGTGCCAGCCCAACTGATGATTGGCATGGGGGTTGCGCTTTGTCTGGACAATATCACGCGCGGGCGCAAATTTTTCCGCACCTGGTTTCTTATGCCGCTCATGGTGAGCCCTGTGGTGGTCTCATTCGTAGTGGGCCGCATGTTATTTTCCGAGGATATTGGGCCCATTAATGAACTGCTGCGCTTTCTCGGCTTTAAAGGCATTCCGTGGTTTACCAATTCAACCTGGGCCATGGTCATGCTGATGATTGTGGATGTTTGGCAATGGAGTTCATTCATGATTCTGATGCTCATGGCCGGCTTGCAAGGTATTCCGCCCGATTTGCATGAAGCGGCCCACGTTGATGGCGCCACCGCCTGGCAAAGTTTCTGGCGCATTACCATGCCATTGCTCATGCCACTCCTGGTGACTGCCTTGCTGATCCGCATTATCGATGCGTTTAAGGTGGTGGACATCGTGATGGTGCTGACCGGCGGCGGACCAGGCCAGGCGACCGAGACGGTCACCTTGGCCATCTACCGTACGGGCGTTAAGGGCGGCGATCTGGCCTTTGGCAGCAGTCAAGCCTATTTTCTGATGATCATTATGCTGGTCTTTGGCGGCGCATTCTTGTTCATGTCCAGACGGACGTTGGGACGCAGTGAGTAAGCTGAGAAGCGCTTACGCAACAAGTGCGAAGGAGCTATACATGGGTATCAAAGCACGCAAGCGGCTCACCTTGACCATTTCCTATGCCGTGCTCATCTTCTGGTCTTTAATTTTGTTTTTCCCGATCTATTGGGTAGTGATCACGTCGTTCAAAAGCCAGGTTGATTTTGCCGTAAAGTCTCGCTACCTGCCTTTTATTGACTTTCAGCCCACGCTGAATGCCTGGCGCTATCTCTTCGTGGATCGCCTGAGCTGGTTTATGACGCCTTTTACGAATAGCCTGATTGTAGCCTTTGTCTCCTCGATTATCGCGCTGGTGATTGGCTCTATGGCCGGCTATGCGTTGGCCCGCTTTAAATTTGGACGCCATAACAATTCGATTGTGCTGGCCTTTATGTCGCAGAGAATGTTCCCGGGTGCGC
Organism: Caldilineales bacterium; assembly: GCA_038225095.1. Lineage (GTDB taxonomy): Bacteria > Chloroflexota > Anaerolineae > Caldilineales > Caldilineaceae > JAPLGZ01. Next base: position 3,873 of record JBBREZ010000405.1, on the reverse strand, counting down.
TCTTTATCCTGGCCTTTCTGGTGATGTTCCGCGAGTTACATTTGCTGGATACACGCACCGCGCTCGTCATTGTCTATGCCAGCGGCGCCGTGCCGTTTGTCGTGTGGGTGATGCGCGATTTCTTTGAGACTTTGCCCGTCGAGATCGAAGAAAGCGCCATGATCGACGGCGCGTCGCGGCTGCGCATTATCTTTCGGATTGCAATGCCGCTGGCCGCGCCCGGCTTGGTGGCCGTCTTTGTGCTCTGTCTGATCGGCGCCTGGAACGAATATCTCGTCGCCCTGACGCTCTCTTTTCGCGAAGCAATCACCATTCCGCTCTTTATGCAGATGCAGGTCAGCACGACCGGTTACACGGAGTGGTGGAATATGAGCGCCATCGCCCTGGTTAGCGTCATCCCCGTGATGATCGCGGGTATGCTCTTGGAGAAATATATCACCGGTGGCTTGACCTTTGGGGCGTTGAAAGGGTGATGAATTGTCAATTGTAGAGTCTATACTTTCGGGGATTACTTGCGGTATAATATTGGTGGGACAAAGGCGATGAGCCCCGCTGGCGTTGGCCCGATCTGGTGCCCACGGGCAACGTGGCGATTCATGATTTGCGTACAGGCGAAAAACTCACCTATGCTTTCGATGCTAATATGGCCTTATGCTAGTTATTTTTATCCATAAAGGTGCAAAATACGTAGAAACTTGGCAAAATAGGCAATATTTTAAGCAATTTTCATGATAAAATTTAATAATTATATTTTTGGCATACAATAATTCACTATAGCAAAAATATATTATTTTAATTAAATTATATCATATTTAAAACGCAAAACCATGCCGTTTTGTCAGCAATATCAAACATATTACATGCTAAACCCGTATAATAAACTAGCATAAGCCCATAATAGACAAATCATTTAAACATGACACAAACGACGTAGGCACCCAGGGGGTTCCCGTACTGGCTGCGCCTTGTGTGCTGCACCGCAGGCCGCGCCCCTCATCGAGCAAACCAGGAGCAGTCGCACCAACGGGGCGCGCGCACGCGCGTGTGCGACCGAACCGGCATGAGCGCATGCCGCCGCCGCCTTTGTGCCCAGTTGATTTGGTTTGTCTATCAGCAAATTGATACGATTGGCATTGGGCTGAACCGCAGCGCGTGGAACGGCTATCAACATTTGGCGATTGAACCAGGCATCGGTGCGCCCGATCCGTTGGCGCGTGCGGTGCAGGATTGGCAACGCTTTGGCGCGGTGGCGCCCGGTGAAATAACCCAATGATGGTTTACCCTCGCATTGACCGTCAAAAAACCGTAAAGGAGTAGTTATGCCCTACGATGCGGCCATCGTGCCCGCCCAGCTAAACCCTGAATTGACCCCGGCCCTGGAACGCGAAGTTAAATTTTTTATGAAATGGGGCTATCTGATCATTGAAAATGCGATCACGCGTGAACAAGTCGAGTTGCTACGCAGCGCGCTGGATGAAACCTTTACGCGTACCAAATCACAATTTACCCACCATTTACTTGAAGAGGATGACCGCTTCGCCTTTCTGCTTGATCATCCGACGATCTTCACGCGCATTCAAGCGCTCTTGGGCAACTGTGTCCAACTGCATAGCGCCACGGCACGCGTCACCGAACCGGGTGCGCCAGACCAAAGCTGGCATCGCGACGGCCCCTGGCCAGTAGACCCAGACGGCACGCCCTATGGCAGCATTCCCGGCCAGATCAATTGCGGCTATTATCTGGACGAATTGACCATGCAGAATGGGCCAATTGTGCTTGTGCCGGGCAGCCAACGTGCGCCATTCAAGCCACCCGAAGGTTATCCACGCTTCCCTGACGAGAAATATGTCTTGGCCAAACCGGGCCAAGCAGTGCTCTTCAACGGCTGGCTCTATCACCGGGGCGCCGCCAATAAATCTGACACGCGACGGCGCGTCTGCCTGATGTGCTACCAGAACGCGTGGATGAAATCGCGCGAATCGTTTGATGGTCCTCGCGTGACCAAGATGCGCGAGCATGGCACGCCTGCGCAACAGTTGTTGTTAGGCGGCGTCGCGCAATGGTGATCAATTTTTAAGAAAGTGGTTATGACAAACAATCCAATCAACAAGACGACCGTCGCTGGCACCCCAGTAATCTGGGTCGAACCAGAATCAACGACAGCCTGCAAATTAGTCATTTGGCTAACCGGTTTCAGCGGCCAAAAAGAGGTGTTACAAGACCATTTGCAGGATCTGGCGCGAGCCGGCTTTGTGGGCCTCAGCTTTGATCCCTTGCAGCACGGCGAACGTCGCATTGAAACCAACGATCAATTACGCGAACGAGTGCGCGGTAACATTCGGCGCTACTTCTGGCCGATCCTGGCGCAGACAGCCGAGGAGACACCTTGGATCATTGATTGGGCGATCAAGACATTGAGCGTTGCACCACAAATTGGCATGGGTGGGATTTCGATGGGTGGTGATATTTCTGTCGCGGCCGCGGGGGTCGATCAGCGGATTGTAGCCGTGGCAGCGGGCGTCGCCACCCCCGATTGGTTACGTCCTGGTTCATTCGAGCCGCAGGGCGCGCCAGATGAATTTGCCCAAGCCTGCTACGATCGACGTAACCCTTTAACTCACCCGGCACTCTATGCGCACTGTCCGGCCATTACCTTCCAGTGTGGTGCCGAGGATTGCCAAGTGCCGCCAGACGGCGCGCAGCGCTTTGCGGCGGCCCTCCAAACGATTTATGCTCAACGACCTAAGACGCTGACTGTTGAGTTACAGCCTGACACGCCGCATAAGTTTACGCCTGAAATGTGGCAGAATTCTCTACGCTGGTTCGAGAAGCATGTTTAGACCCCACCCGCGCCCAAGGGCGGTAGCCTTCTAGGCGCGCTCCCCCGGACGCTTCGCTGGGAGAGGGGATTAATTAGGGGCAGACAAAGTTGCTTGGATTGTCCCTTGACAGTTCCCTCCCAGCAGGCTGCGACGGGGCCTTCGGCCAGACTTCGGCGTGAGCTCAGTCGAACGCTCAGGCCCCGTGCGGTGAGCTTGTCGAACCGCAGCCGAACGGGAGCGGGAGCCCTTTGGGCGCGGGTGGGGTTCTGGCACGGGTCTGCTCTAAGCCACCTGCACCATCTCGACCACGGGCGCCCCATTCTGCTCAACCCATACGCCACACGAACCACCGCGCTCACTCTCGGTCAACTTTATTTCGCTGCCATCCATGCGCAAGGTGGGCTGATAAAACTTGGAAACCTTTTCCGCTTCTCCGGCAATGTAATGCCCGATTAAGGCTCGCCGAAAACGGTCTGCGCTGGTGTTGGGATAGCTGCCATGGATCAGTTGCCCGTTGAAAAAGAACACATCGCCAGCTTCCATGATCACGGGTTTGGCCTGCACACCTTCGGGAATGGGCACGGTCACATCGGTAAAACTTTGCGTTGTGTCGGCAGGAATCGTACAGAGTAGCGGCCAGGTATGGCTGCCCGGCACAATTTCCATACAGCCGTTTTCTTCATCGCAACGATCCAACGCCATCCACGCCGCCATACAGGTGCCGGGCTGGACGCGCAAATAGTATTGGTCTTGGTGCAACGCCTGCCCACGGGCGCCAGGCGGCTTGAAATAGAGCATCGTCTGTACGGCAAACGGCTCTTGACCCAGTAACGTCGTCAAGCAGCGATTGACGCGCGCATCGAGCATCCATTGCAGGCTGAGATCGTCCCAACGGTGCATGTGGATCATACGCGGAAATTTCTTCAGTGGATCCGTATTTTGCACATCGACGCCTGGAAAATCACCGGGCAAAGGGCCACTGGCGCGCATATCCATATAATGTTGCTTATACGTAGCTACTTCAGCGGCCGTAAAGAGACCTGGCACGACC
>JBBREZ010000404.1:0-6536 GCA_038225095.1 Caldilineales bacterium | reverse complement strand
TGTGATTGTGGTGGCCCAGGATGAAAGCACCAAACAAACGCAATTATTCTATGTGCGCTTTGAGGCAAACAACCTAACCCCCACGCCTTGAAAATAGCCTAGGGCACTTGCTCGTTCCGCACGCCGGGAGCCCTCTGGGCGTGTGGGAACGCAGCCCTGACGCTCCGCTTCGAGTGGTATACGGGACAACAGGGACGCGGTCGGAGGTACTCATTCGCGGCGTCCAGACAGCATTCCCACGCAGAGCGTGCAGAACGAGCAAAAGTGAAGAGTTACCCCACCCGCGCCCTAAAGGCGGTTGCCTGCCAGGCGCTCCCCTAGGAAGGGAGGGAACCGTCACGGGATCGGCGAAGGATCAGTTCCTCGCCTATCTAGGGGTAACTCTTCGCTTTCCATTAATTGACGCAGACCGCTATACCTTCAAATGCGTAAAGGTGGGCAGGTAATCACCGTTCTGCTCGAACATCTCGTTGACCATTTGCTCAATCTCGGCTAACGACAACACCGCGGCGGTCAACGGATCGTGTGCAATCGCCTGGAACACAAGCCGCGGGTCGCCACTGATGCAACCTGCCACAGCCATCTCTTCGATCTGCGAACTGATCCCTGTAAGCATGGCGCATTGGGCCGGTAATGCGCCAACCGGTACGGCTTCCAACCCCCTGCGGCTGGCCCACACTGGCACTTCCACACAGGCATCCTGCGGCAAGTTGGAAATCAGGCCCTTATTCGCCACGTTGCCATTATACTGGAACGGCTCGCCGCCTTCCAAGGCGTTCAAAATGTAGGCCGCGTATTCATGGCCGCGCTCTAATTCAATTGGCTTCTCTGACGCAAACCATTCTTTGGCTTCTTCACGCCAGGTGCTCATACGCTTTTCATAATGCTTGACCACATAGGCATATTCACCGGGATTCCAGCCGGTGCCATGCAGGCAATATTTTTCAATCAAATCTGGGCGCTTGCGAAACCACCAGTTATATTCGGAATTGTGCCCACTGGACTCCGTGACATAACGGTCCAGATGCAGGAACATCTCATTGCGCACAAGTTCTTCATTATAAACCTCGGCGCGATCGGTAATCGCCTTGCGAATCAGCGGATAGGCATCCTGCCCCTTCCACTTATAGTCCAGATACCACGCCATGTGATTGATCCCGGCACAGGTGTAGGTGATCTCTGCCATGGGTGCACCAATCCAGCGCGCTAGCATTTCGGCCGTGCCTTGTACACTATGACAAAGCCCAGTTAATTTGATGCTCGTCTCGCGCTGCATCGCCCGGCAAAGCATGACCATTGGGTTGGTGTAGTTGAGCATGGTGGCGTTCGGGCAATATTTTTCCATGTCGCGGGCAATATCGAGCATCACCGGAATCGTGCGCAGCGCGCGGAAGATGCCAGAGGGGCCGCGCGTGTCACCAATGTTGATATCGATGCCGTATTTCTTAGGAATTTCGATGTCATTGCGCCATACATCGAGGCCACCGGCCAAAATCGTGACGACGACATAATCGGCGTCTTTGAGCGCCGCAGCCCGATCCAGGGTGGCTTCAACCTTAGCAGGATATTTACCCAAGTCGACAATCCGTTGCACAGCCCGCTTGGCAAAGTCAAGCTTTTCTGCATCAACGTCCATCAGCGCGATCGTGGAATTTTCCAGCAGCGGAAAGGTCAACACATCGCGGACCAATTTGCGGGTAAAACCCCAGCTACCCGCGCCGATAAAAGCAATTTTTGGCATGGTAATTTTCTCTTTCAAATTTATTTAATTTTACAAAATTGGACAGGAGACTATGATTGGTAATGCTTCAGGAACCCCACCCGCGCCCTAAAGGCGGTTGCCTGCCAGGGGCGGGTGGGGTTAGTGTTGCTACCATTGTACTCGATCCACTGATGTTTAAAAAATCGCTCAAAAAGTGGCTTGGGCAAAAAAACAGGATGTGTATGAACACATCCTGCGATCATTCACTCGCCATGCCAATTGATGCTCACAGGCCAACAGCAGAATTCTCCATACGCAGGAAAAGGCTTTCTCCCCAACCGCCAAAGACCACGGCCGATGACGTTTGGCCACGCAAACTGTTGATCAAGCCAAAAACCAAGCCGATAACAATCGCAATATAGGCAGCAATCACTAACGCAAACATAGCGACCGCAAGTACGGCGCCGGCCAACGGCACCCAGATCATAATCCACCCGACCACCGCCCAGATGATCGGAACGATCACGGCGGCAAGCGTAAGCGCCAGCGATTGGCAGGCGTGATAAAGGGCAAAACTATTGCGGCGATTGAAGAGCAAGACCAGCAACGGGCCGACAACGGGCAGTAGATAGGCGAGAAAGGCGAGCAAGCGATTTGGTTTCTGCACGATTAGCCCCCCATCCCGACTAATTGTAATTCTCTGGCGAAATGACAACTGGCATAGTGACCCGGCTCGATCTCTTCAAGCTTTGGTTCTTGCTCCGTGCAAATATCTTTGGCATAGCGGCAACGCGGGTGAAAAACACAGCCGGATGGTGGGTTGGACGGGCTCGGTACGTCACCCTCCAAGATAATGCGATGCGTTTGAATATCCGGGTCGGCTGGCGGAACAGCAGAGACCAACGCCTCGGTGTATGGGTGCAAAGGATGGCGTAACAATTCCTCAGATTCGGCCAGTTCCACGATTTTGCCCACATACATTACCGCAATCCGATCGCAAATATGCTCCACGACCGACAGATCATGGGCAATAAAGAGCAAAGTGAGCCCCAGTTCATCTTTCAAGCCCTGCAACAAGTTGAGCACCTGGGCCTGAACCGACACATCCAACGCCGAAACTGGTTCATCGGCAATGATCAGGCGTGGGTTTAGGGAGAGGGTGCGCGCCAGGCCAATCCGTTGCCGTTGACCGCCGGAGAATTCATGCGGGTAACGCTGCATATAAGCCGGTTCTAACCCGACTGATCGCATCAACACGGCCACGCGTTCTTCCAATTCGCGCCCTTTGGCCACCTTGTGAATAATCAGTGGTTCGCCAATTAGATCGCGAACCGTCATGCGTGGGTTCAGTGAGCTGAACGGATCTTGAAAGATCATGCGCATTTCACGCCGTAGCGCTTTCATCTCGGTCGGACCAACGGTGGCCACGTCGACAATCGTGCCGTCCGCTTTGTGATACCAGACTTCGCCGCCAGTCGGATCGTACAAGCGCAAAATCGAACGTCCCGTGGTTGTTTTACCGCAACCACTCTCGCCAACCAAGCCCAACACTTCCTGTTCGCGCATCGCAAAGCTAACACCGTCTACGGCCTTGGTGTGGCCAACCACGCGTTGAAAAAGGCCGCGATGAATGGGAAACCACTGTTTAAGGTCTTTCACTTCGAGAATCGTATTATGCGAATTGTTCATAAGTCGTTTAAATTTCTCTTCGCGTGACGAAGAAGCACGAATAAATTCGGCTGCTGACTGCAGGAAGTGCCCTCAGGCACTAAAGGCCTAGCCGCTGCGACGACTTTTTATTGTCAGCCGCGGGATTTATCCCCGCAATACAAATTGTTAACAGTACTTTAGTTGCCTACTGAGAATTAACGTTCAAAACCTGCTGCGCCATCATAATATCCGGTGTGTCCCAGCCCTTCCACTGCATGAGTTGCTGCGGCGCGCGGCGGTAGATCAAATGGACTTCGATCACAGCCTTGTCGCTCGTTGGCGCTTTAAAGGTATAACGGGTCTGATCCGTGGTCCCGGCCACCAGTCGCGTATCTTCGACCACGCTGATGGGGCGCCAGATCGCACCGGTGGGCAACTCTTTCGTCCATTGATCCTGCAAAATCTTGGCGAAACTCTTGCCCGGCTGGTCGGCAAAGTTGCCCGCCCACTTGGGGAGCTTCGTACCGCTGGCGAATGAGAGTGATTGACCAGCAGCGTCTTTGGCCGTCACGACCAAGAGCACCGCGCGTAAGGGAGAATCGGTCGGGACGCTGTGGCCGGTCTTATCGTTCGTAATGCGCACGTCCACCTGAATTTGACCATTTTGCACCTGCGCCGTCGCCGTCATACTAACCGCGTTTTGCAGAAATTCCTCATCACTTGCGCCCAACATGCGATGGCTGTGCACCGCGTAGTAATCACGCTCACGGCCACCCTTTTCGGGGAAGACAAAGCGGTTGCTGTTGACGGGTGGCATATGGCAAGCTTGACAGCTTTTGCCAGTCGCCGGTTGGCTATATTTACTGGCCAACCATTCAGAAAAGGAACTATAGATCAGGACGCCACCAGTCACCTTCATATTCTGGACAATCCCACCCATCACGCCGTAATGGCAACTGGCACAGAACGAACTCTCCTTTTGCAGTGGCAACAGAGCGTCGCGTGGGGTTTCAATATCGGAACGCGCAATGTCATCTAGCGGGCCAAAGAATATATCGTGTCCCGGCTCTGGGCGTAACAAGGTGAGCGACAAAATGCCCGGCGAATCTGCGTAGGGCAGCCCAGTCTTTTTGTTAATCTGCACGCTGGCAATTTTGTGACAGAATTCGCACGAAATGCCATCAGCGGCCGCGCCATAGGTACTGACCGCGCTAACACCAAGTGGCACCAGCTTTGTGTATTGTGACGTTGCGCCTGTGTGACAACCTAACCAGCCGCAGCCACTATTCGTCGGCACTTTGCCAGCAGCGGGTGCATGGCAAGCCGCGCAAACGCCCGTGCGTTCGGGGTTATCGAGCTTAAAGCCTGGCCCATAATAGGGTTTCGTCAAATCGGGCGGCTGTGGGATGCCAAGCTTGTTGGTCTGCGGCGGCGGGCTTGCATGGCCCTGGACATCGGTGCCGTTATACATGGAAATGAAATGTTGATTATACGGCGTCTGAGCATGGGCATCGCCCTTCCATTCATTGTACGCCGTATGGCATAAGCCGCACGCCGCTGAACCCTTGATGCCGTCATGCACAAACCAATTATATTCCACGTTATCGGTGGCAAAATGCGCGGTGAGTGTGAGGTTAATGTTTTTGACCCCTGGCTGCACTTTGATCCAGTTAATATAATAACCGATGGCCGAAGCCGTCACCGTCAACGGTTGCGTTCCACCGACGCCTTGCAGGGTAAACGTGCCATCGGCGCCGGTAATCGCTTTATTTTCACTAGCTTGGATGCGCACGGTGGCCCCAGCGATGGGACCTTTGGCATCTTTCACAACGCCGGACAAGGTTGTCACAGCCAGCATAGGAACGGGCGTCGGAATAACGACGACAGGGACGGCTACACCACGGGCTAGCACCAACGTCGTTATCGCACCACTGATCAGGATCAGGACACTCAACATCCAAAACAGCTTTGCTAAACTACGCATTGACTCTTTCTTTATACAGCAACCAGTTCAGTCGGGGCTGATGTCGGCTTCAAAAGGCCGATCTGTTCGGCTTCGGCGAGGATTTTTTCGACGGATTGAATTTTCTGCTTCACACGCACCAGTTCGAGTTGGGCTTCAGTTACCTGCTGTTCAGGTGTCACAACATAAACCAGCATCAAATAGCCAGTATCCATATGCACGTCGGCGGCATGTGCGGCGATCTGACGCTGCAGAGCACGACATTGTTCGTTCGTCCAGGTGAGTGGCGGATATATCTCAAGATTAGCGTGTTCATCCTCAAAAATCTCATCAGTTTCGACCACACATACGTCTGGTGATAGTTCCTTAATATGCGCTTTCATCGCCTGAATCAGTTCAATCAGTTCGTCGCTCATCGCTTATTCTCCTGAGCACTGGTCACAGTGATCACGGCTTCTACAAAGTACCGCGCTGCATTTAGGGCATCACGGGCGTCTTCTTTAGAGACATTTCGCTCTTTATAATCGGCCTGATTACGGATAGAAAGTATATCTAACAAATCAGCAACTAAACCGGCCGAATAAAGTTTACGCCTCCGTATCAACTCTGTGGCAAAGGTGGCCTGGACACTCTCATGTGACCATTCCTTACTCTTTGGGCGAAAACCAACCGTTTCTAGCGCCACCACGGCCGCCTGAAACATCGCATAATAGGCGCGATTCGCGGTAGAATTATATAACTTCTCCGCAAAACATAATTCAGCGGCCCGCAACGCTTCATGCGCCTTCTCAATTTGCATCTATTCTACCACAACTCATAACTACGTGCCTCACCCCCGGCCCCTCTCCTGAATCGAAGGACAGGGTTCAGGAGAGGGGAGAGAATCACCTGCGTCTCTATCTCTCCTCTTCTGAGGGGCAGCTGGCTCAGGAGAGTGGTGAGGTTACCTATTTTACCACAACTCATACAATCGAATACGGGTCGGCGGCATCGCGTAGACCGTCGCCCAACAAGTTGAAACCGAGCACGGCCATAATAATAAAGAGCGCCGGTGACATGATCCACGGTGTTTCGCCCAGCGTGCGTAAATTTTGCGCATCCTGCATCAGCAAGCCCCAACTGATCAAAGGGCGTTGGATGCCCAGGCCCAGGAAGCTGAGAAAGGCTTCGGCCAGAATAATGTCGGGAATGGTCAGAGTTAAGACCACAATAATATGGCTG
>JBBREZ010000403.1:0-6539 GCA_038225095.1 Caldilineales bacterium | reverse complement strand
ACCATGTTGCGGCGATCATCAAAGACGATCATCCCGGCCGCGCCCAACATCGAACCTTTGCTGCGGATGCTTGGCTCGTCAATCGTCGCCGTTGCCAGATCATCTTTCGCCAAAAAACCACCGGAAAGGCCCGCCATCGTCACGGCCTGCAGCGACCGGCCCGGCAAAGGGCCGCCCGCCCATTCATACAGCAACGTGCGCAACGGCAGCCCGAACGGCACCTCATAGTTGCCTGGCCGCTGAATATCGCCGGAGAGACTGACAAGTTTTGTACCTGCATGGCCGTTGAGCCCCAAGCCCTGATACCATTCGGGGCTGCGCCGCATGATCTGGGGCACCGAGGCCAACGTTTCGACATTGTTGACCGCTGTCGGCAAATTTTCAAAGCCGTGCGTCACGGGGAAGGGCGGGCGGTTGCGTGGAAAGGGATGTTTGCCTTCCAGACTGTTCAAGAGCGAGCCTTCTTCGCCACAGATATAGGCACCAGCGCCGCGCCGAAGATGTAAATCAAAGTGAAAATCTGTGCCGAGAATATTTTTGCCCACCAAATTGACAGCGACGGCGGCGTCAATCGCGTGCTGGAAGGTGGCGGCAATTTCGGGGTATTCATAACGCAGGTAAATAAAGCCGCGCGTAGCGCCGGTGGCGTAGGCAGCAATCGTCATGCCTTCAATCACGGCAAAAGGGTCGTAATCCAGAATTGCGCGGTCCTTGAAACAGCCTGGCTCGCCCTCATCGGCATTGCAAACAATCGCCTTGGGCTGGCCAACGGCATCGGCGACGGCTTGCCACTTTTGGCCGGTGGGAAAACCCGCGCCGCCGCGCCCCGCCAACTTGCTCTGGCGAATAAACTCAATCACGGCAGCCGGCGTCAGCGTGGTGACGGCACGCGTTAAGCCTTCGTAGCCGCCAGTGCGTTGATAGCCAGCCAATGTGTTGCGGCCTGGCTGGCGAATCTCGGCAAAGACACATTCTTCAATACCACCGGGGTTCGGGGGCGGCAAGATCGTTGCTTTGTGTACTAGATTGTCCACACAATCACCAATCAACACACGATGACCTTGTAAAACGGGCACAGGTTCATCACAGCGCCCGGCACAGGGCATGGCAGTTGCGCCTTGATCTTGTAAAGCAGCGAGCATTTCCCTGCCGCCGCGCAGGCAGCAGACCGGCCCGGTGCAAACGCGTGGGGCATTCAGCCCTTGCGGCTCGCGCGAAAAATGGTGATAAAAAGTGACTGTGCCAAAGAGATCGGCCAGCGGCATGCGCAAACCGTGGGCAATCGCGCGCAGCGCGGTTTCGGAAAGATAACCATCTCGATCCTGAAAAGCATGAAGCAACGCCAGAAGTGGCGCGGGTTCGCGGCGCCAATATTCAATTAGTTCTGGATCTGTACGTTCTGGCTTTGTAGGAAGCGTCATGCAGGGGCTCCAAGCAGATAATCACTATGAGCTTTGGCAAAGGGAGTTAAATCTCACGGGAGATTATGACGTATATTAGGCCAAATTGTCAATTGTACACGGGGATACAGCCGTTGACGGCTTACGTCTAGCCATTCACAACGAGCATTGAACTTCTTATTATACGAACAGACACGAGATTTCGTGTCCATATTGTTTGCTGGCTATCAATAGCTGCAATCTTTCCAGGTTGTTGGAAGGTTAGCTTTATGCTACTATTTGTAGAGATAATAAGCCATCAAGCCAAGCGGTTCGATCACAAAAAGGAGAGCTTTATGCCGATTAGCAAAAGGATAGCGCTTTATACAGGGCTGTCATTGATTTTCTTAATTTCAGCGTTCCTCGTGAATGCCTGTGTGCCGCCTGCGCCGGTCACGACACCAGCGGCGCCAGCCACAACGGCGGCGACAACGCTGACGACAACGGTTGCAGCAACTACAGCCGTCACGCAGACCGCAAGCACGACCGTCAGCCAGAGCAGCGCTGTCTCCGTACTGCCCGATCTAAAGGGGCGCAGCGTGGTAGCCGTGGCGGCCAACGACTTTACCCCGTTTGATTACGTCGATCCGCAGACGGGCAAAGCGGTGGGCATGGAATACGATCTGGTCAACGAAGCCTGCCGTCGCCTCAATTGCACCGTGGACTGGAAAACCTCGGCTTGGGATGGCATGATCGCGGCTGTGCACGGGGGCCAGTTTGATATTGGCATGGACGGCATCACGATCAATGATGAGCGCAAGCAGCAGGTCGATTTCTCGATCCCGTATAAAACCTTGCAGAGCTTTATGTTGGTGCGCAAAGATGAAACACGCTTTTCGACGCCGAAAGCATTCAAGGCCGATGCAAAATTACTGATTGGTTCGCAGGCTGGCACCACACAATTTTACGCAGCGGTCTATAATATTTTAGACAGCAATGAACAGGACCCGCGCATCAAGCTTTTTGATAACTTTGGCGCGGCCGTCCAGGCGTTGATCGCGGGCGACGTTGATTTGGTGTTGGCTTCGGGCGAAAGCGGCAAGGGCTATATTGGCGCCAACCCGGATAAACTGAAAATTGTGGGCGATCCGCTGGGCAATGAGGACATTGGGTTTATCTTGACCCCGAAAAGCGATTTGGTCGAGCCGATCAACAAGGCGCTTGGCTCGATGCAACGCGATGGCTATCTGGATTATCTGAACAAGCGCTGGTTCGTCCTCAACGATCCGAATGGCAAAGATGTCTATGACAAGCTGCCCGATCTGAAAGGCCGCGCGATCGCCGCCGTAGCCGCGAATGACTATACGCCGCTTAACTTTGTTGAACCGAAGACAGGCAAAGCCGTGGGCTGGGAATATGACGCCGTCAATCAAATTTGTGTGCGCCTCAATTGCAAAGTGGACTGGAAAAATTCGGCTTGGGACGGCATGATTGCGGCCATTGCGGGTGGCCAGTTCGACGTGGGTATGGATGGCATTACGATCAACGACGAACGCAAGCAACAGGTGGATTTTAGCGCACCCTACATGACTAGCCAGCAGTTCATGCTCGTGCGCGCCGATGAAAGTCGCTTCAAAACACCCGCCGAGTTTGCGGCTGATGCCAAACTTTTGGTTGGTTCGCAATCTGGCACCACCGGCTACTTCACCGCGATCAATGATGTGTTAAAGAGCAAAGAGGGCGACCCGCGTGTCAAGCTTTTTGATAACTTTGGCGCTTCGGTGCAGGCGTTGATTGGCGGGGATGTTGACATGGTGTTGGTGGACGCCGCCAGTGGACGCGGTTACATCGGCGCCAACCCCGACAAATTGAAGATTGTCGGCGACCCGTTGGGTAGTGAGGATTTCGGCTTTATCCTGAAGAAAGGCAGCGACTTGGTGGTGCCTTTCAACGCCGCCATCGACTCGATGAAGCAAGATGGTTATCTCGATCACCTGAACACTAAGTGGTTCTTCTTGTATGATCCAAATCAAAAATAAGTAAGCGCAAACAGGCAACCGTTCCTATCTGCGGGGGTATTAGCGTCAAATCTGACGTGAACACCCCCTGTTTGTTGTAAAACGACAAACCGATAGCGTAGTGCGATTTCCAAATTGCCAGGCATGGATTGCCAATCCGTGCGCTAGGGAGTTAAGTATGTCTGTTCAATCGAGTCGTACACCAGCCAAACAACCGCGTGGCAGTGGCCTCAGCCATTTTTTGGCGCGCCTGCCCTACTGGCTGCTGGCGGCCATTTTGCTCGCGATTCTATTTTTGTGGAAGGTCTTTACGAGTGCCAATTATACGATCATTTTCAATGCGGTCATCAAAGGCGTGGGTACGACACTGTGGGTGACACTAATTGCCTATGCCGGTGCGCTCCTGATCGGGCTGATGATTGGCTTATTACGCATCACCCACAACCGTGTGCTCTTTGAGATTACTTCATTTTACGTGGAGATCGTGCGCGGCGTGCCGGTTTTGGTCTTGCTCTATTACATTGCCTTTGTCGCCGCGCCAGAATTGGTCAATGTAATTAACTGGGCGGGCGTGGGCTTGGATCGAATTGGGTTGACTTTTCTCGGCGCGCCTTTGATGCATTTTCAGGTGCGCAATCTAGATTTTGCGGCACGCGCCATTCTCGCCCTGGTGATCGGCTACAGCGCCTTTATCAGTGAAATCTTCCGCGCCGGCATCGAGAGCATTGAGCGCGGTCAAACCGAAGCCGCGCTCAGCCTGGGCATGACCCGCTGGCAAACGTTGCGCTTGATCATTTTGCCGCAGGCTATTCGGCGCGTCTTGCCGCCGCTCGGCAACGATTTTATCGCGATGTTAAAGGATTCTTCGCTCGTCTCTGCGCTTGGCGTGCAGGATATTACGCGGATTGGCAGCACCTATTCCGCCAGCACGTTTCGCTATTTTGAAACCTACAATGTGGTCGCATTTCTCTATCTGGTGATGACGGTGGGGCTGGCGTTGTTAGTCCGTTATCTGGAAAAACGGATGCCGAATACGTAGGGGAGTGATGAGTGCGGAGTGGTGAATGCGGAATGAGGAGTGAACGTATAATCTCACTTATCACTCCTCACTTATCATCCTTAAGCCGCCATCGCCTGGCGCACGATCTCGCGCAACTGGTCGAAGTGACGCTGTTCGTGCCATAGCCCAAGCAGAAAAGTGGCTGTGGCGTTAAGCTGCCCAAAGCGTTCGATCATTGGTTCGGGTAAGCCCCGATAGATGTTCAATTGCGGAGTGTCGGGCCAGCCGTGGAGATAGCCTAGCCGCATGCGCAGACTCTCATCCAGCCGTTGCAAACAGTGGGCAATCGTTGTCACCGTTTGCCAGTCGGTCTCATAGCGCAAACGCGGCTCAAACGGATACAGAATGCCACGCGCCACAATCGAACTGACGGCAGCGGCTTCTTCGGCGGTAGCCGTTGCGTGCACCACTATGTGCGCAACATTCCATCCTATTTCGCCATCCGCTTCGACATCGTTGGCGATAAAAACGGCTTGTTCATCATTCAAATCTTTGATCAGATCGTGAATGATATCAATACTTTCCTGGGTGGCCGTTGCCAAGTCGGCAATGGCAAATTGCTGGGAAAATTCCAACATTTTCATCTGATTGGTATTGATCGGCGTAAAATCAATGCGCATAATTGTTTCCTTGGGCTAAATAACATCAGCATACGACGTAAGGATTGATCCTTCCCTAACCCTCACTGCCATTCAGGTAAACATAAAACAGAAGATTAGGTAACCAGAACTTGAACGAGTAAGGACGTTCAAGCTCTGGTCACTCAATCTCGCTTGCTTAACTTAATGGCAGTGACCCTACTCCTCCCCTACTGGGCGGTTGGGGGTGAGGTAATCCTTACCTTGCGACAATATTTTCTAAGAAACGGTCTGAAAAGGGTGGATCAGGGACTTTGTAGGTGCGGTTTGTAACCGCACGTTCTCGGTCATCCCCTGATTGTGCGGTTACAAACCGCACCTACGAATTCTTTTCAGACCGTCTCTAAGCTCGGCTTTGTCCTTTTGTCAGATTCAAAAAATGCTCTTTCTACAGGAGAGCGACTACCCAGCTATAGGCAACCGACTTGAACGACCACCAGTAGTATTTATTATCGAGCCATTGATTCCACCAAGCAAATCTCTGACGGCCAGCTACGCAGTTTAGAGCTGCACGGGGTCATTGGTGCCATTTATCAAAAACGAGGTGAGATGCTTGGTTCAATCACAAAGCTGGCTTGATTGATAGGGTTGGAAGCGGTGTTACGACGTGTGACCCATCGCGTGATATACTCTGAGTTAGCTGACGTTTATAAGTTAAAAGCAAAGGGTAGAGGAGAAAACATCATGCGGTTTGAGAACCCATTTAAGCACGTTGAGCAATTAAAGCGGGTCAAAAATGTCCCTAAGGAATCGCAGGGCGAGCGGGTGCCGCCCGGCCAATTTCTCACCGAACGCTTCCCTGTGTTGCACTATGGCGAGACACCGCACTATAAAAGTTTAGACACCTGGGATTTTCGCATCTCTGGCTTAGTGGAAGAAGAGCAGGCCTTCACTTGGGCCGATATGATGGCGCTGCCCACGAACTCGGAAACGGTGGACATTCATTGCGTCACGCGGTGGAGCAAATTAGACACAACCTGGACGGGTATTCCTTGGCGTCAGTTTATCAAGCTGCTCAAGATCAAGCCGGAAGCCACGCATGTGATGGCGCATTGCGAACAGGGCTTTACCACCAACATTGCGCTAGACGTGCTGGACGATGACGACACGATGCTGGCTTATCTCTATGAGGTCAAGCCGCTGGAGCCGGATCATGGCTATCCGATGCGCCTGTTGGTGCCGAAAAAATATTTTTGGAAAAGTGCCAAATGGATTCGCGGGCTAGAGTTTATGGCTGGTGATCGCCCAGGCTTCTGGGAGCGCCACGGCTATCATATGGAAGGCGATCCGTGGCTGGAAGAGCGCTTTGGCTGGTAATAGAAAGTGTGTGATTGGGTTTTACGGACGGTGGTTTTCTACACAGGAATCAGTCGGGGGATTGGAAAAGTCTATATTTAGTCCCTTTAAGCGTGTGTTTCCGTCGAAAACCAAGCATCGCTAGCCG
>JBBREZ010000402.1:0-6553 GCA_038225095.1 Caldilineales bacterium | reverse complement strand
ACTGCCACTGGACGCGACATTTTCATCGTTCACCGCCTGGCTCTTGTGTGCGCAGATAGAAGTAAAAGAGAATCCCACAGATCACGGTCAGGATCACGCCCAACGCCGAGGCCATCGGGAAATTGAAATAGGGATCGACTTCACGCTGGATCTTATTGGTCAACCAGTCGTTATAAGGGCCGACCAGGATCAACGGCAGGGTGTACGCACCTACGCCACCGGAAAAGGAGAGCAGGAACGCGCCGGCAATGCCATTCTTGGCCAGCGGCACGGTGACTTTAAAAAAGGTCTGCAAGGCACTGGCGCCCATCGTTTGGGCCGCTTCTTCATAGAGCACATCGACCCCGCTAAAGGCGCTGCGGATCAGCAAGACCGAGAGCGTGGGCAGCGACATCCAGATAATCACAGCCCACGACGAACCAACCAACTCGATGGGGGTGCGAATCAGATGGAGTTTTAGCAGCAGCCAGTTTAATGGCCCTTGCGGTGTCAAAGCGTATGCCAGCGCGTAAATCGTGAAGATTTCGCCAAAGATCGGCAAGAGAAACGATATTTCGATTAAGCTCCGCCCCCAGACTTTGGTGCGCGCCAGGAAATAGGCCACGGGCAAAGCCAGCAAAATGTTAGCTGATGTCGTGACAGAGGCAATGCCGACGGTCCACGCAATGCTATACAAGTAGGTGGGATCCGTACACGCCTTGGCGAAGTTGCCCAGATAGACAGCTGGCTTGGGAATCCAGATCACGTTTTTGTAGAAAACGCGGTCAAAAAAGGCAAAAGCGAACTGAAAGACCATGGGCATGGCAAAGACACCGAGCATGAAAATCAGCAACGGCGCGAGCAGCAACAGCGTGCTCCCGTTGCGAGCCAGCCAGGGGCGCGGATGTGGGATGGATGTGTCCATTTTTTAGTGATAGGTGATAGGTGATCTAGCGACCCGATACTTTTGCCTGGGCCATTGAAATGGCCTGCTGACAGTCGCAGGAAGTGCCCTCAGGCACTAAAGTCGCAGTCGAACGGCGACTTGCTCCGGTTAGCCGCGGGTTTCAACCCAACTGAAAAGAAAAGTGTCGGGTCGCTAGATGAGTGATGAGTGATAATACTAGTACACTCATCACGTGAATTAGCTGATTATTTACCCAACACGATCTTCTCGTAGCTCTTGGAAATCCATTCCGCATTCTTGTTATGCCACGGCCAATCAACCTTGAGGCTTAGGCTGGCGGGATCGGCCGGGTGGTAGGCCTTGGCCCAATCTGGGATCAATTTGCGGGTTTCAGCGCGTACGCCACCGCAATAGGCCACCAGGAATTGCGATTCGGTCACATTCCAATGGTTGACGGCTTCTTTGGCATCGGGCGATTCTTTGTACCAACCGGCGGTGTTGACTTCGGTGCTGAGCATCCAGTTGATCAAGATGCGGGCGGCTACGGGATGGGCTGCGCCGCGCACGGCGCTCATCGTCTCGCGGTCGACCAAAATGCCGGATTTGGGATAGAATGGCGCCAGCACGTCGTCACGTTGGTTCCAATCGGTGCCCAGCAACTCGCGGGTATAGACACCCCAAGTACAGCCGCCCCACACTTCACCACTCTGCAACATCAAGCGGATGGTTGGATCATTGCCAATGTCGCCCCACTTGTGGATCTGTTGCTCCATACTGTTGTCTTTCCACCACTTGAGCGCGCCTTCCCAGGCCGGTTGTGACCAGAGCGGCCCTGGCACGATGCCCTTGTTGACCAATTCATTGACAAAGCCACCAAATACGTAATGGCCGCGACCATCATTAAATGGATAGTCGATCAACTTACCGCGCAAACTTGGATCGGCTAGATCCGTCCAATCTTTGAATTTGTTGACATCCACCTTATCTTTGCGCAGGACGGCCTGCAACCATTCATAGCCCTGATAGACTGTGCCATACACAACGCCACCGTTTTCCTCTGGGCCTTTGAAGATATAAGGCGCCTCGACATCGGTCAAGTTGGTCAACAACGGTTTGTATACGTCCATGTCAACTGGCTCGTACCAATTTAAGGCCATGGCTGCGTCAAATGACTCCTCTTCCTTGTCGACCACGTCCAAGCCAATGTCCTTGATTGTTTTGCCGGCCACCGGCAACTCGGCCAGCGCCTTATCAAAGACACCCTGAACCCAGTTCAACTTGACGGCCACGCCATAGAGTTGCTTGGTATGCTCGGCAAACTTGGGGATAAAGTGGGTTTCGGCTAGACCCGACCAGCCCCAACTGCTAATGCTGACTTCGGTGCCTTCGGCTTCCAACGCTTTGCCGACCTCTTTAGGATCAGAAAGGTTGATCTTCGGGGGCGCGGCCGCAGCGGGTGCTTGGGCGGGTGCTTGCATGCCGGCTGGTACACAGGCAGCCAACAGGGTGACGCCGCCGGTCATCCCAGCCAGACGCAAAAATCCACGGCGCGATACTCTTTGGGGAACCAACATATTCGACTCCTCCTTCTGAAATGGATTGGCAGAAACGAAATTTAATGAAACTATGCGCTATAGCTTGAACCACTGGCTGGTTTTATTCTGAAGCGCATCATTGGTGACAGGTTAAGCAAAATTTAGTCTTGTCAAGTCTGAAAAATCGATAAAAATGAGGTTTCCAAACACAATTTTACACTCAGAGCAGATGCCGCACCCTATTGATTTGGAAGCTGATCTGAGTGGCACTTGCCTGTTAGCCCGAAATCGGCACAAATGGGCGCATAATTTTAAGGTAAAAGCCTGATTTTGCGCTTGACAATCGTGAAAAAATCTTAACCTGTCACCAATGGAAGCGCACATAAAACACTAGCATGATCAGGCATAGACCTGACTGGATCGCAACAAGCTTACACCACACTCATCAAGAGCAAGTTGCCAACAAATCAATAATTGTTAACACTTTGTAAGTGATTTGATGCCAAGCGCAGTGGAAGTTTACCCTCAGCCTATAGTGTGCTATTCGGTTGGATGGAGATTGGATAGAGAGTGACACGGATCAGATGATCATGTGTAAAAAATAGCAACATTGTTGTGATGCTTGTCAATGGCTGCAAAAAGTAATGATCCATGCTGTTGAGCGCTTCGTGCGTCGAGTGCCTGTGCAAAACCATCTCATACAATTACGGATTCCTACAGAAAATGTTATAATAGGGTCATGGTGTATATCGACTTCGAGCACTATAACATATCCCCCTGTCTCTATTCCCTATCATTTCAATTCACTAAGGAGATGTTTCATGCCTAGAAGTAGAATGGCAAGAATGATCGCGCTGATCATGGTTTTCAGTATGGTGTTGGCGCCGGTGGCCAGGGCCGACGTGCGTCCGCCTACACTTACCGATGGTCCTGCCGATGCGGCAGCGCGCGCTCCCCAAGCATCAGCGCGTTTAATTGTTGAGTTAACCGCGCCCTCATTGGCCGCCATGGTTGCGACTAACGTGCAAGCCGCCGCGGTTGACGGCAAATTGGACGCCAGTGCGCCGTCTGCCCAAGCGTATATCAGCCAGTTACAGGCTGAACAAGCCGCCTTTGTCAGCGCAATGCAGGCCGCTGTGCCAAGTGCCCAGGTCAGCACCTTTGTCAATGAAACTGGGGCTAACCGACAGGCCACCTATCAGGTGGTATTTAACGGCCTCTCGGTCAACCCAGGCATAGACCGCAATCTGGCTCGCCAACAATTATCCAGATTGCCTGGCGTCAAAGCGGTCTATCTGGATTTGCCGCACCAGACCGCTTTGTACACCAGCACGACGCTGATCAATGCGCCTGCGCTTTGGAATAACCCAGCGATCGGTGGGCGCGCCAACGGCGGCGCTGGCATCAAAGTGGCTTCTATGGATGGCGGTGTCCATCATAGCGCCCCGATGATGAATGGCGCCGGTTATAGCTATCCGTCGGCCTATGGTCCTAATGGGTTGGGTTTGACTGCGAATAACAATGGCAAGATCATTGTCTCCCGTTCCTATTTCCGGCCTTACGATCCACCGGCGCCCGGCGATGAAAATCCGTGGCCCGGGGTTAATGGCACTTCGCATGGCATGCACACGGCTTCCACCGCGGCTGGTGGTATCGTCACCGCCACGGTTGATGGCTTGAACATTGGCCCGATCAGCGGTGTGGCGCCGAAAGCTTATGTGATGAGCTATCGCGTCTTCTACGCCAGTGTGAATGGCAATGAAGGTTTTTATGACACAGAAGGACTCGCCGCGCTGGAAGATATTGTCAAAGACCGCGCGGATGTGCTCAACAATTCGTGGGGCGACATTCCGCACAGCACGGGTGGTGAGTTTGATGCGTTGGATACTGCCTTGGTCAATGCCGTCAAAGCCGGGATCTTTGTCTCCATGTCTGACGGTAATGCTGGCCCAGGGTTGGGCACGGGCGATCATTCGTCGCCAGAGTATATCAACGTGGCCGCTAGCAGCACCAGTGGCACGTTAGCTTCTGGCCGCGTGGGTGTGAAAGACGACCCAATTTTG
Source organism: Caldilineales bacterium (assembly GCA_038225095.1). Taxonomy (GTDB): domain Bacteria; phylum Chloroflexota; class Anaerolineae; order Caldilineales; family Caldilineaceae; genus JAPLGZ01. The sequence continues at coordinate 2,069 of JBBREZ010000402.1, read as the reverse complement.
CAAGACTTTGCCTTTGCTACTGCTGATTTTGGTACGCCTTTGCCAATTGCTCAAGTTTTCGATTTCCCCTATTTACCTTCTGCGGTGGTGGATCTAACCAATATCACCGGCTGTAATCCTTGGCCGGCGGGCACCTTTGCGGGCAAAGCGGCCTTGGTCAAACGCGGCGTTTGCGAATTTGGCGTCAAGGTTTTGAATGCGCAACAAGCCGGCGCAACGTTTGTTGTTGTCTACAATCATGAGGTTGGCGGCGATAATTTGATCAATATGAGTGGCGGCGCCGTGGGCGATCAGGTGACCATTCCGTCAATTTTCATCGGCAATACGAATGGCACCGCTTTGCTCAATTTATACAACACCAATGCGGCAGCCGCCATTCTACGGGTTAGCACGGTTGCTTTCCAGGCTGGTAATCGACCGGATGTGATCGCCAGCTTCAGCAGCCGCGGTCCTGGCGTTGGCAACGTGCTGAAGCCCGACATCGCGGCCCCTGGTGTGAATATCGTCGCTCAAGGCTTCACCGAAGGCGTCACCGGCGAAGCGCGCCATTTGGGTTATGGCCAGGCCTCTGGCACATCGATGGCCGCCCCGCATGTGGCAGGCGCCGCCGCCTTGGTCAAACAAGTGCATCCGAACTGGTCGCCGGCCTATATCAAATCGGCCTTAATGTCTACATCCAAATATCTGGATATCTACGACAGTGATGGTTCACCGGCCCAGCCGTTAGATATGGGCGCTGGCCGCTTAGACCTGACCCACAGTGCCGATCCAGGGGTGATCCTGAATCCGCCTAGCTTGAGCTTTGGCCTGACGCCGACCGGCACGCAAAGTACGATTGGCGTCAAGGTGACCAGTGTGGCAAATGCTGCTGAAACCTATAACCTGAGCACGTTGTATACTGGTCAAAGCTTTACACAGACGACCAGCTTGCCTGGCTTCAGTGTGACACCCAGTTCATTGACCTTAGATTCGGGTGAAACCAAGATCGTCAGCGTGACCTTTAACAGCGCAACCAGCGCTGGTATGGGCGACAATCAGGGCTATATCATCCTTGACGGCAGCAGCCATGACGCGCATATGGCCGCTTGGGCGCGCGTTACCTTTGCGACTAAACTGGCCGATGTGTTGATCATTGACGATGATTTGAGTACGGCAGCGGGTATTAATAATTACCTCGCCTATTACACCCGCGCGTTAGACCAACTTGGTTACACCTACACCGTGGTTAATCATGATCAGTTTTTTGTACCCAATGCGGTTACCCTAGATGCCTACAAGGTGGTGATCTTGTTAACGGGTGATAACAGTTCAAACACGATCGGTTCGTTCCAAGCCGGCTTGGGAACGTTGGAAACTGATCGCCTGGCTGAGTATCTCAATGCTGGTGGCACGGTGCTGGCGATGGGGCAAGATTTGGCGGCCACGTTGGGCGCTGATCGAACGGATCCGTCTGCGCCGAACACTTTCTATGTGGGTGGCTTGGGCGCCAACTGGATTCAGGATAGCGTAACCAATGAGGCCACGCCGAATGCGCTCGTGCTGCCTTCCCCCACTGCGCCGCAAGCTTTGAAAGCCCTGCAAGTTGACCTGACCCGGCCCCTGCGTTTCAATGCCAGCGGCGATTTGCTTGGCGCGTCTGAAGTGCCGAGTGTGACCACGAATACGACGGGTAGCTTTAACCTGCACTATGATGCCGGCCTTAATCAGTTGGCCTTCCAAGTCACCGTTGTGCCGACAGTGACCCAGCCTGTCACTGTTACGGCAGCGCACATCCACTTCGGCGCTATTGGCGTGCCTGGTCCGGTCGTGCGCAATTTGGATACGGAATTGACTGGGCCGACCCTGGTCGCAGACAGTTTAACCCTGAGTGGTATTGTGACGCCAGCCTTGACGCTCACAGAAGTAAATCAACTGCTAAACGACCAGATCTATGTCAATGTGCATACCACGGCTCATCCTGGTGGCGAGATTCGTGGTCAAGTGGTGATGAAAGTGGAAGCTAACCAACCCTATATGGACGAGGTAGATAATCAACACCATGACGGTTCGCATAATCCAAACTCGCCAAT
>JBBREZ010000401.1:0-6556 GCA_038225095.1 Caldilineales bacterium | reverse complement strand
CCGCGCTGGGCAGCCATGTATTGCCGCTACTAGTTTACGCGTGATGGATGTGGTCATGGCCCATCTGTTTCACCAGCGCACCCCTAGCGAAATTACTTCGGATTACGCAATCTCGCTAGCCCAGGTTCATGCGGCCTTAGCTTATTACTATGAGCATAAAGATGAAATTGATCAAGCGATTCGGCAGCAAGTAGCCGCTGGACAAGCATTTAAGGAGCAGCGCAGTGGCAGTCGCACACCTTCGCTTTTACCTGGATGAAAATGTTCCACAAGAAATGCAGACTTGAGTAGAATATATGTGATTTTTTGACATATCAGTTTGAGTCTCTGTGTTTGACTTTCTTTGATTTGTTGGCTAAAATAAACTAGAAGTATATTGTATGCTCCCTTAGCTCAGGGGATAGAGCAACTGCCTTTATATAGGAGCCTTTATAGAGAAACTCGAATCTATAAAGTGGAGGATGCTGTATCGGTGAACCCTGTCAAATGGCAACACCGAGGAAACTTGTGATCGCCTTTATTTATTATCGCATGCGGGTTTATGGATGCGGCAACATCATACAAAGAATAAGGGCGATCTTGGCGTGTTGAAGGCTCAAGCCGACTTAGCTCAGCAGGGATTTATGGTATTACTGCCCTTAACAGAGCATTATGCCTTTGATCTAGCTGTATACAAGGATGAGCAATTCAAGCGGGTTCAAGTAAAATATAGATCAGCCATCGGTGGCAAACTTCAAATAAATTTCAGATCTGTCTGGTCAGATCGCAATGGTCTTCATACAGTTAGGATAGATAAGACTGAAATTGATTTGTATTGTATCTATTGTCCCCAAACGGATGAATGTTATTACTTTGATCCAGCTAAGTTTAATAAGTCAATGTGCTTGAGGGTAGACATGCCTAAGAATAATCAGGCATTTGGTATTCATTTTGCCGCTGATTATCGCAAGGCTCCGTAGAGGCCATACGCATCCCACCTGAGATGGTGAAGATATGGTCCAGACCACAAACAGCGCGAGTTGGCAGTGAAAACTGTAGTGGTACGCTAAGCAGTGGGTCGTAGGTTCAAATCCTACAGGGAGTACCAAAAAGGACTGTGCAAGCCTAGGCTTACGCGGTCCTTTTTCGTGTTGTAGGATTACTTGCATAAAAAATGACCATGAACATTCACCTGCTTGGTTCACCGGAAATTAGTTTATCCAATCGATTGAACCCGACCTTCAAAACTGCCAAGGCTGCGGGGCTTTTTTATTACCTTGTCGCCACGCAAAGAACACACTCGCGCGCGGCGTTGGCTACGCTCTTTTGGGGTGATATGGCAGAATCCAAAGCGCGTGTGAATTTAAGCAAGGCCCTATCGGATGTGCGTGAACAGGTGGGCGATTATGTCACGATTGCTACGCAGACGGTGACATTCAACGCTGCCTTGCCCTATCAGCTTGATGTAGAAACTTTCCGTGCCGCCCCAACCACGCGGCAAGAGGACAAATCGCTAGACGAGCTACAAGCCCAGGTCGATCTCTATCGTGGTGATTTTCTCGATGGGTTTTATGTGCGCAATGCGCCGGAATTTGAACAGTGGCTGCAGGTTGAACGGGAACGGTTACGGACCGCCGCTGCGCAAAGCTTTTCCACGCTGGCAACGCGCTATCAGCAAAGCGGCCATGTAGCCAACGCCATCCGCACGTTGCGCCGCCTTTTAGGGCTTGAACCCTGGCATGAAGAGGCCCACTATCAGCTCATGCGCCTGCTGGCGCACAACGGCGAACCCCATGCCGCGTTGCGCCAGTACGAACTGTGTCGTTTGGCGCTGGCCGATGAACTTGATGTAGAGCCAGGTGCGGCGATCACGCGCCTCTATGCCGAGTTGCGGGCCAACGGCAAGACAGCAGGACCGCGGGAACACCCTGCTGCCTTGTCTGTTGTGTACGCATCGGTTGCGGTTTCACGGGGGCAAACAAAGTTGCCGCATCATTTACCCCATCCACCCACCGAATTTGTGGGCCGTGAAACGGAAATCAAAGCGCTGGTTGCGCGTGTGCAGGATCCGGCCTGCCGGCTTTTGACATTGGTGGGGCCGGGCGGCATTGGTAAAACACGCTTAGCGTTGGAAGTGGCCCGAAAATTTGTTGATCCAGCACTAGTCGCGTTGTTTCCCGAAGGTCTCTTCTTTGTGGGGCTGATGCCGGTTGACAGCGCAGCGGGCATGATCGCCACGATTGCGGAGGCCATCGGCTTCACTTTTTATAACAATACTCCTCCTCAACAGCAGCTTTTTAGCTATCTAACCAAGCGTAAGGTTTTGCTAGTTTTGGACAATTTTGAACACCTGATCCAAGCAGGCGCGCTAGTGGCTGATCTGCTGGCGGCGGCGCCGGCGGTAAAACTGCTGGTTACCTCGCGCGAAGCATTGCCGCTCCAGGCTGCCTATTTTCATGCGGTGCAGGGTTTGGCTTATCCATCTCGTAGGGGCGTGATTTATCACGCCCGTCCGAATCAAGCAAAGGGCGTGATCAATCACGTCCCTACCGACGGCATGGTCACCGAGGATGTGGCATCTGCCGATGCCGTACGCCTCTTTGCCCAAAGCGCCCAACGCCATCAGGCTGCCTTTACCTTGCTGCCGAATCTGGCCAGCGTTGTCGCGATTTGCCGGTTGGTGGGCGGCCTGCCACTGGCGCTGGAACTGGCAGCGGCGTGGCTCAAAAGTTTATCCTGCGCGCAGATTGCCCACGAACTTGAAAAAGGCGTGACACTGCTGCACACCAATTTGGTTGACATCCCCGAGCGCCATCGCAACATGCGCATGGTTTTTGAACAAACTTGGCAACGCCTCACCGAGCCAGAGGCCGTCGTGATGCAACGTCTCGCCGTCTTTCGTGGTGGTTTTAGCCTGACTGCCGCAGAACAAGTGGCGCAGGCTTCCGTCCACACGTTGGCAGCCCTGGTTGAGAAAGCGCTGATCCGGCTGGATGATGCTGGGCGCTATCAGGTGCATGAACTATTGCGTCAATTTGCGCAGGAAAAGTTCGCTGCGGATCAGGCGTGTTTTAGCGCGACCGCTGCCGCACACGCCAACTTTTTCCTCAACCTGGCCACCCAGCACAAGGCAAGCCTGGAAGATCGGCGCCAGCAAGCGGCGCTAACAACTATGCAGGCCGACATTGACAATCTACGTGTTGCCTGGCTATGGGCGATGCGACAACCAGAGTTGCCCGGCATTGTCCAGTCTATAGACTGCCTCTACGCTTTCTTCCTTTTCACCTGCCGCTACAGCGAAGGCAAAGAGTTATTCACGACAAGCGTTACTCTGCTGGATCGCGCAACAGTCGCCGTGCAAGCGCCGTCGACCATTGCCACTCGCTTGGCGACCAGGGCTGCCGTCTTCGCCTATCACTTGGGTGAACATCAGCAACCCAGCCAGCATTTCCGCTCCCTACTAACGACAGTGCGCACCGACGAAGGCCAACGCGACATTGCGATTGCGCATAGCATCCTGGGGCAGATCGCTGGCTGGCAAGGCAATTATGCAGAGGCGGAAAAGCGCCTTCAAGAAAGCGTTGCCCTCTACCAGGTGCTTGGCGACCGCAGCAGCAGGGCCTCTGTGTTGCATGGCATGGCCGAAATGCAGGCGCATGCGGAGGAGTTTCAGAAAGCTGTCCATTACGCCCAGGCGTGTCTTGAAATTGGGGTGCAACTGGGACGCGCTGATCTGATTGGCAACGCTCACTGTACGCTTGGTTACGCCCATAAATCGCTCGGGCACTATAAACTTGCGCTTGAACATTATCAACAAGGCTGCGTGTACAGTGAAAAGACTGGTGATCGCCTTGCCTATGCGTTAGCTGTAGGTGGCGTCGGCATTGAGTTGTGCGATCAAGGCAAGAAGCAGTGGGCACAAGGCATTGAACTAATCCAGCAGAGCCTGGCGATCTGTCGTGAAATCGGCCACCGTCTGCACACTGCTACCCGTCTTTTTTCGTTGGGATCGGCCTATGTGCATGGCGGGCGGTATGACGCTGCGTTTGCCTGTGCGGAAGAGTGTATCCAAATTGCCACCGAAGCCAAATTTTCCAATGCCATGATTTGGGGCCTTTGTGTTTTAGGTGAGGGCCATTGCTACAAGGGTGACTTTGCCCTCAGTCGGCTGCACTTGCAAAGTGCTGCTCAAATCGCGTTGGCGGGTGGTTATCACAGCTTGAACCATATTGTAATCCTCTATGTGCTACTACTTGAAAGAGAAGCTAGTCAGCTTGCTCCTTCAGCCGCCGTACAAAATCGTATCCATGCCGTGACGCTGGCAACTACGACCTTACGGCGTCCGGCCTGGTATGCCATGCATCGGAGAGTAGAGCAAGCGCTTGAACGTCAGAAGGCATTCCTCACTGCCGACCAGTTTGCCTCTGCCCAGGCCGTTGCGGATCATCAGTCATTGGAAGCGCTTGCCACCCAAATCCTCGCCTTGTGAAGCTAGATGCAGTGTTTTATTTTTAACGAGCGTGTTTAAATCGTCGGTGCGTGATTCATCACGCCCTGGTCATGATCGTTTGGTAGAGTTTTTGGGTCAGCGGGCTGGGTGTGACCGCTAGCTCGCGTTGCAAAATGGTGGTACAAGCTTGGTACACCCGCTTCACATTGGCGTGGTCACCGTTCTGGGCATGCATTTCCATCAATTGGCGATAGGATGTCTCGTGCAGCGGGTCGTATTGCAGTAAACGCTGGGCATAGCGGATCGCCTGTGGATAGTCGCCACGCTTTTTCAGCAGTGTGATCAGGCTAGCCAGTGCATCGATGAACTGATCCGCGAGGCGTTGACGCACACGTATGACCCAATCTGCATAGACGTTTGCCAAGAGATCACTACTATACAAGTTGATTGCCGTTTGAAAAGTAATTAGCGCGCCCGCGTCATCGCCAATGCGTTCGGCTTGTTCGGCGTACCGGATCGTCTGCTCAAACGACATGACATCCAGGGTAAACGGTGCGTCATGTCGCCACTGCAAAATGCCATGTTCGTCGTACAAATAGTGATCAAATTCGCCAAACGCGCGCCGCAGTCGGGTCAGCTCGGTGCGTAAGTTGGCGCGCGCCTGTGCGTCATTCGTCTCGGGCCATAACAGCGAAGCCAGCGCTTCCCGCGTGTGCGCTTGGTGACGGTAGAGCAGCAAGTAGGCGAGTAAGGTTTGCCCCCGCTTGGTAACAGTCGTGACCGGTTGGTGCACATAAGAGAGTTGAAAGTACCCAAACAATTGAATGTGAAGGGTTGGCATCCGCATACTCCTAAAGCTTACCTGATGACCAGGGTATCGCCCTCTGCTAGACTTTCACTTCATACAGCACGTTCAAAGGACTTTCAAAAGGCAGGCGCTGGATATGGTTAAACCCTGCCTCGCGACAATATTCCTGTACTTTGCTCGGCGGCAGACCACACGTGCCTAAGCCTTCGCCCCCATGCGCCAACGAAACGGTCATACAATACAGGACACTAATGCTGTAGAGCAAGGCGCCAATCGGGCCAGCATTTTCTTCCAACTTGTCTGAACTGTTGATCTCAAGCAGCAGGTAGGTGCCGTCCGGCTTGAGGGCTTGCCGGATCGCGCGCAGTGCCGCGCGCGGGTTCACCATATCATGCAGCACATCAAAGGTGGTGATCAGGTCATATTGGCCCGGAAGGCCCTGGGCCGCGTCCCGTTGCTCAAAGCGCACGCGGTCGGCCACCCCTGCTTCTTGTGCCAGCGCGCGGGCGCCCTCGAGCATGGGGTTGTAAATGTCGTACCCCACATAACTTGAATTGGGGAACGCCTGGGCCAATTTGACCAGCGCCCGCCCAAAGCCGCACCCCACATCGGCTACACTGGTCACCGTAGCCACCTGGGCGCCCTTTTTGAGCTTCGTCTCCACTTCTGGCACCGATGGAATCCACACTTGCAGCAAAAAGTTTTCAAACCAGGCCGAGGTCATGCGGTCCAGCCCACACCATAAATTGTCACCGTAGGCGGATTGGGGAACGCCGCCGCCGGTCTTAAACGCCCGTGCAATCTGATCGATGGGCTCAATCGCCCCGATCAGATCCTGGTAGAGACCGCCTAAGAAGAACGGACCGGCTTCCTGCGCCAGCACCGGTGCATGTTCCGGCGGCAGGGTAAAGGTTGCGGCGCTGGGGTCATACTCCACATAGCCCGCACAAGCCATCGCATTGAGCCACTCTTGGGCATAGCGCGCATCTACGTTGGCCTGCGCCGCTAGTTCCCGGCTAGTGACCGGGCCGCTATGCACCATCGTTTTGAACAGGTTGAGACGATCACCCAGATAGGCCATCATGGTCACGGTGGCGCTGCTGGCGTCAGACATCGCTTTGCCGACAAAGGCTTCCGCTTTTGCTTGATTGAAGACTGGTTGGTTGGTCATAGAAAAATCTTCTCCTCTTTAGCTTTACATTACGCCTATTACGCCATCATATTCGTAGGGGCGTGATTCATCACGCCCCAAGTTCGCCGGTTACCCCTTTGGCGGGATGAATAACGCCCCGACCAAACAAACGGTTTAACGCAGGAGT
>JBBREZ010000400.1:0-6560 GCA_038225095.1 Caldilineales bacterium | reverse complement strand
GGAAGTGCCGCCGGACGATGTCAAACGACGCGCCGAATTGTTGCACCAGGCGATCAGCATCACCGCACGCGGATAATTTTTTAGTTACACAGAGCGCACGGAGCATTCACAGAGTTACACAGAGAAAAAGCTGAGTTTTGTATACTAATCTCTGTGTAACTCTTGACAGGAGGATTTATGGCAGTAAAGGATATTGGCATCGGCGTGATCGGCGTTGGCATGGGCGCGAATGTCTTGCCCATCAACCGCGACCCGACCTCGCGCCTCGAAGTGCGCGCCGTTTGTGCCCAGACCGCAGAGCGGGCCAAAAATGTCGCGGAAGCGTGGCAACTGCCCTTCTGGACCACTGATTATCAAGCGCTGATTGCGCGCCCAGACATCGACGTAGTGGCGATCTACTCGCCCGATCATCTGCATGCGACGCATGCCAGCGCCGCTCTGAACGCCGGAAAACATGTCATTTGCACCAAGCCGATGTGCACCAGCGTAGAAGATGTGGCAAAGCTGGTGAAGTTGGTCGAGCAAACCGGGCTCAAGTTTCTGGTCGGCCAGACCATGCGCTTTGACCCCGAATTCTCCGGCGCGAAACGCTTGTTCGATGATGGCGATTTGGGTGAGATTATCTTCGCCGAAGCTCATTATGTTCATGACGCACGCGGCTTCTTTCCCATGACGCCCTGGCGGCTGCAAGCGCCGCAAGACCTGATGTTCGGCGGCGCGGCGCATCCAATTGATCTGTTGCGCTGGTTTCTCGGCGACGTGGAAGAAGTGCATGCCTATGGGCGCAAGGGCAATCTGACGCCGGATTATCCGTATGAGGACAACTATCTGATCAACCTCAAGTTCCAAAATGGCGTCATCGCGCGCGTGCTAGCCGCCTATGGCCTGGTCGAGCCGCCGATGCCCATGATGGGCTTAGGATTGTATGGGGCCAAGGCCAGTCTGCACGCCGATTTTACCGATCAACAGGATGGTCATCTCAAAGTGGTCTACGATAAATTAGATAAGGTCAAACAAGCGCGGCAACCCCTGGCCAATACGGTTTTCCCCGCGGAAACAGAAGGCACCTTGGGCCACGGACAAGGGGTCATGCGCTATCTCCAGCACTTTGAGCAGTGTCTCGCTGAGGATTTGCCCCCTTCGCCCAGCGTGCGCGATGGCGCTAAGTCAATCGCCGTCTGCGCGGCGGCGTGGGAATCGATCCGCCAGGGTGGCGTAGTCAAGGTGCGCACCGATTTTTAAGCAACCGTTTTAATGAGTTCACGGAAGCGTCTAACCTGTTAAAACAGGTTTCTCGTATCAGACTGCGAATTCATTCGCAGCAGGAGGCAAGATGAGAATTGGCATGGTCGGTCTGGCGGCGTTGTATTGGCCGCTGGCAATTGGCAAAGGTCTGCAAGATCGGGACGGTGTTCAATTCCTGAGTGCGGCGACCCTTGGCGTCAATGATGCCGAGATCGAGGCAACCTTGGGCATGTCGGCGGCAGCGTATGCCGAGCGCTTTCAGGTCAAGCTTTACACCGACGCCGCAGAAATGGTTGCCAGTGAACAGTTGGATACGGTGGTGATCATAGCGCGCCATACAGAACATGCCACGTGGGCGGAACGCATGGCGGCGCTGGGCGTCAACATTTTTATCCCCAAAACCTTTACGACGACAAACGAAGACGCTGAGCGAATCGTCCAAGCGCACAAACGCTATGGCGTGCAGATTGCGGTGGGACCGAGCCCACGCTTTCTGCCGCCGATGATGGCCGCCAAACAGGCCATCGATCAAGGTCGCATCGGCAAACCATTTGCCGTGCGCATTTGTCATCATCACGGCGTGATCGATGTGTTTCATCAGCAAGACTGGTATCGTGATCCAGCCGAAGGCGGCCCAGAACTTTCGCTGGGTTGGTATGGAATTGATCTCGCGCTCTATTTGCTGGAAGACCAGGTAAAAACCGTTTTTGCCCAGTATGGCAATTTTACCAGCCCCGCTAGCCCGTTCATGGATTGTGGGCGGATTGAGATGCGCCTGGTGGGCGGGGGCATGGCGTCGTTTGATATGTATTTTTGCAATCGAGTTGCCTATCCGTCCTGGCAATTAGAAATCGTGGGGCCGCAAGGCGTAGTCAGCATCCATCGTGTGGAAGGTGATTCGCGTAAGACTGTAGTCAGTCTAGATAGTGTCGCTGGCTATGAGCTTTTGCCCTTGCCAGATCAGACGCCCGGCTGGGAAATGTTTTGGGTCGATGATTTTCTGAATCAACGCGCCCCGGCGCTTTCGGCAGCAACGGCCAAAGAAATCACACAGATTGCCCTGGCCGCGCGTGACTCAGCTCATCAAGGGCGGGTAGTTTCTTTAACAGCTTAAGTTGATGCTGGTTCCCATCGCTCCACGTGGGAACTCTCTTCGGACGCTCTGCGTCCCCCTATCCTGATAGACAGCAAGGGACGCAGAGCGTCCAGAGTTGCATTCCACACGGAGCGTGGAACGAGTGAAACTCGCAAATGAGACCTGTGATGGCTGCCTACGAAAAACGTTTAGCCTCAGATTTGATGTTGCGCACGGTGCGCGACGAACGCGATATCGACCGTTTCGCCGCCTTCAACACCGCCATCAACGATGCCACGCAAGGCGCGACCTGTGCCAATTTACTGCGTCACCATCCGGCGATCCACTATGACGATTTTATGTTTGTCGAGGATCAACACACGGGTGAGGTAGTCTCCACGATCTGTCTGATCCCTTGGCGTTGTGTGTACGAAGACATTACCCTGGATGTGGCGATGCTGGAGATGGTAGCCACACATCCAGACTATCGTCATCGCGGGTTGGTGCGCACGCAGATTGGGCGTTTCCACCAAATGGTCAACGAACGCCGTTTTGACTTGAGCATCATTGAAGGAATTCCCTATTATTATCGGCAATATGGGTATGCCTATGCCACCGATCACGCCCGCAGTGATTCACTGCCAGTTTGGCGGATTCCTGCGCCACCGCTTAATCAACGATCAGCCTATCAATTACGACCAGCCGTCTTGGATGATATACCGGCGCTCACCGATCTTTATCAAAAAAGTATAGCAAGCCTGGATCTCGCCGCCCTGCGCAACTTGGATTATTGGCAGTACTTGCTGCAATGGGCAGAGTATCCTGTGCGAATTGTGGAGGATATGCGCAATCACAGTGTCGTGGGTTATGTCTGCGCCCTGGCGAGCAACCGTGGGATCAAGGTGCTTGAAAGTGGCATGCTTGATTACGCAGCCAGCATAGCTGTCTTGCAGCAGTTCAAGCGGGAGACTAGTGGGGAAATCCAATTAGGCTGGCCGCAGACCAATCCACTGGTGCAGATTGGCCGCAGCCTGGGCAGTGTGCCGATTCCAGGCGATCAGTGGTTGTTGCGCATTCGCGATGTCGCTAATTTTCTGACTAAAATTGGCCCCGTGTTGGAGCGTCGGCTAGCTGCATCCGCTTGCGCCGGTCTGACCATTAATTTATGCATTAACCTTTTTCGACAAGCCTTCGTGCTGCATTTTGTGGCCGGGAAGTTGTGCGACGTAATTGCCGCGGGCTTTGTCGATGCCTCAATGGGGGCCGACGGCGGCGATCTATGTATACCACCCGACGCCTTCGTGCGGCTCGTCTGCGGTTATCGCAGCCTGGATGAGTTGGCCGATGCGTGGCCGGATATTGTCGTGAAGCCAGCCAGCCGTTATCTGATTGAGGCGCTATTCCCCAAAAGGCCCGCTTACTTTTCTATGCCCTATCTCTACTGTGGGTAAAGGTACACGGATGAAAGCGTGCAGCGCACTGAGTAGTCGATGGTTCGTATGCGCGAGCTAGCGGTACCCAGTGCAATGCACTCAGTTGGATTCTCGGAAGGCTGGGTTTATTATTGTCTAGTAGCGAAGTGCCTCTACCTCTGAATCCTGCGCTTCGCCAGCCGTTTGTTTGCGGCCTTCGACGGCTTCGATCCAAAACCGCCACATATCAGCTGCGGTTTTGGGTTTTTTCTCAGTTTTGACCTTGTCGTAGGTATTTTTGGCATGTACAGCATCACGGAAGCGCCCTTGCTCGACGCCCCAGGCAATCGCTTCCTCTGGCCCATTAAACGAAGTGGGTGCCTGTTTTTCCAGCGCATTCATCTCGTCAAGCGAGAGGCCGCCGTAGACCGATGCTTCGATCTTTTCCGCCATCCCTCGCCAGGAACCACTATCATCCCACAGCGTGATGCCAGGTCGGCCACGGCGCGCCCAATCGACATGGACGCCGCGCCGCTCTTGTTCTTGCACAACGCGCAACTGCATGTTGAGCGAACGCCGCAAGCGAGCCAGCTCCACCACGCTGATCGTTGTGCTTTCCACCTCGCGCGCTTGACCATCTAAGCTGCTGCGTAGATGATAAATCCACAGCGTATCGACGCCCCAGCCCGTGACGGTATCTTGCAACAGCCGCATCGCCAGCGCTTTGTCTTTGAAGGCCGCCACCCGATTTTTGTTGCGGCCAGCATCATTGTCCAAAATCGCCTCAACGATCAAAGGGGACAGAATGCTGGTCAAGCTGTCGATCACAACGGTTTTGATGCCAGACCCAGACATATTCTCTTTGAGCAGGGCCGCAATCCGTTCAGCGTTGACGTTATCGGCTGGCTCGTCGCTCAATTGAAAGATCTCATCCGCTGCCAGTCGGGCAACCTCGGCGAACCGATGATCAGCATCGACCACCAACATCGGGCCAACCATCTGAGCGGCGAACGTGCTCTTGCCGCTCCCTGGGTAGCCCACCAATGCCCACTGCCGGGGCGGAAATACAGTTTTGTCCATCTTTTTGAATGCCATCGCTCGCTTATCCTCTCATGGTCAAGGAGGAAGCAACCTAGAGATGACGCGCTTCCCCATTTAATCGTATTCGCAGCCCACATCAATCTGCCATCCTCTAGCCAGTCTACAGAACGCCATAGACCAGGTTTGTGAGGTTCTGCTCACCCTAAGCATAGTATAGCACGCATGTTCTTGTTTGTCACAAGATCGATTAGTGAAAAACAATAAATTAGGACAGTTCGTTGGGCGCGTATCACAGAGAGGAGTCGAGCGGCGGAAAGGTGGGGCGGCGCGAGATGCAACGGGTCTGGGCGGGGTGCATCCCCGATTTTTGCCGCAAATAGAATTTGGCCGCTGCCAGGAGCAAGTCGGGTACCCCTTGGGTGCAGGCACTGTAATCCCAGTCGCTGAGGCGACTTGTTCCTGGCAGCGGCGGAATTTATTCCTCGCCGTCAACGTATGGCGACCCGCCAAATGCAAAGCAACGGGCAAGTTCGCCCCATCCTTGTGAGTGAGCGCGTGCGTAATCGTCAGCAATTCATCATCGGTGAAAAATAGCCCTTACACGCTGGATCATCGGCAAAGCTGTGCTGAAAACGGGCCAGACAGGGCAAGATCACCCGCAAGTCATGCGCTTGATAGTGGGCGATTAACGTTTCGGTGACCACTTCATGCCCGGCGAGGATGACAGTCGAAAGCGTGGCGGATTTGTTCTCGGCAAAAACTTGCAGATAGAACTTGCTCACGAGTGACGAACAGTAGCTGTCGCCCTGCACCAGGTTGCCGGTGACGCCGTTGGCGAAACGATAGACCGCAGCCATATTGTCGATGACACCGGTCTTTTGATAGTAATTCTGGCCCACCGCATAGACCGAAATTGGAGCGCTGCCCGCCACAAAACGCATGATATCACACGAATGGACACCCTAGCTCAACACGTTGCCACCACCAGCGATTGTCCATCATTTGCATGGTGACCATCAGCGGGTTCGGAATCAGTTCCTTGACCTTCAAGATCATGTCAAAGTAGCGCATCTTGAACGCAGTCATCAATTTAACGCCCGTTGCTTCGACCACGCGCCCAATCTCGACGCATTCTTGCGTGGTCAACGCCAGCGGTTTCTCGACCCTAATATGTTTGCCGGCGTGGGCGGCGCGCATACAAAATGGCGCATGCGTGTCATCCACATCACAAAATGCCACCATTTTCATACTAGCTAGCGGCTGGACCATCTGCGCATGCACCTTGCCCAAGCCACCACAACCGATCAATGCTGCTCTCAATGTCATTGGTTTATATCCTCAATTTCTCGTCAATTGCTGGATGTGAAAAGGATTAGGAATTAGAGTCAGGTTGTGTCTCCCTGTCTCGTGTCTCCTCTGCATAACATACGTTAGGTAAATAAACCAACGCACTTTGAGGCGCGGGACGGGAGGTTTTAGTGAAGGCTTTACCGCATGAACTTGCGCAGCATGTGCGTGACGGCGTCGTGATCCCAGCGCATCCGCTAGCGATCACGGCGGAGCCTAAGCTAGACGAGCGCTATCAGGTCGCCCTGACGCGTTATTATTGTGACGCGGGCGTGGGTGGCCTGGCCGTGGGCGTCCACACCACACAATTTGAAATCCATGACCTGAAAACGGGTCTGCTCGAACCCGTCTTGGCGCTCGCCAGCCAAACGATTGATAATTCGTTGCGAAGCGCGCCACGCCCATTTCTCAAAGTCGCCGGGATAATTGGTCCAACCCCA
>JBBREZ010000399.1:0-6573 GCA_038225095.1 Caldilineales bacterium | reverse complement strand
AACCAACCATGTACTTTTCTGGATAGCTTTTGAAACTGTGCTAAAGAACTTTGCCTGGCTCGTCAAAAGAAAAATGGTTATTATCCTACGGTACACAAATGGATCAACGATGTTGCGAAATTTTGTTGAGCGAATTTTTAGCCATTTCTAGCTTTGGATCGATCAACCAAACAACGTTTTTATGGTCAGCGAACAGCTGCGTACCGATGCCTGTTTGCTTTAAACAAAGCAGCGCACCCGCTTTTGGATCGGTAAAGTGAATGGCAACTGGCCTGTCGAGCGCGATGAACGTCTGCAAAACCGCCGTCAGTTGCCCGGTGTCACTGCTGGTATAGAGCGTCTCCGTCGTTTGCTGCCGTTGGGCATAGAGCGTTGGCGGATAACCGCGCCATTCTAACAAATTGAAACGGTTATCGACACTATAGCCAGTAGTATTTTCACCGCTACTATCGCTCGGCAGATAAAGTGAGCGGTCGACGAATGGTCCAAGATGAATCAGTGAATGATTCGTGACCAAAATGGTATCAAGCGGCGTCTCTGTCCGCACCGCCGTTGTCCACGCCGCATCTGGTTCGCTGAGCGCGAGTTGGAGCCAGAAAGCCTGTTCGTTGATGGCCGGCGCATTGACGCGATTGGCTGGCAACTGGGCACCCGTCTCGTACATGAGCGCCTGATTCATCACCCCGAGCGCCAGCGGAATTGCCAGTGTCCATGCCCAACGCAGGCGTGTCTTCTGGAAAAACATCTGATCCAGACCCGCAGCGCTGAGCGGCGCCAGCATGATCGTCGCCCCCAAAATATATTTATATTCCAAATCTTGCAGATTGAAGATCACATACATCGCCATCAAACTAAGCGCTGTGGCCGTGAGCAAAAGGACCGGGCCATGCCGTTGCCACAGAAATTTTAGCGTAAACGGCAGCGCCACCAATCCCAAGGGGGCCAAGGCGCTCAGTACATGAAAACTTTTGGCGAGCATCGCGTGCTTGGTTGATAAATGCATGACTGACGTGGTGCGATCCTGCGTGACAAACAGCATAAAAACCACAAAGCTGGCGATGCTAAACCCGATCCCCAATCCGATCCAGAGCAATTGGCGTGTGGTGTAGGCGGGCAAATTCGGTGCTAGTTTCGTGATCAGCAGCAATAACATGCCACCAGTCAGTAGACAGCCAATCGGAAATAAAATTGGATAAATCAGGCCAAGCGCCGTGAGCAGAGCGGTCAGGATGCCGGGCAACCATTTGATCGGCTGGCGCAGGCCAAGCAGGCAGATCAGGGCCAGCCCAATCGTCAGCGCAAAGGCAAACGGCATCGTTTCAAAGCCGAGATATTTGCTTAAGAAAGGCGTATAACGAATATCGCCCAGATAAAATTGCCAGCGACCCATATCATGGGCGAGCAACCACAAAATGACGCCGATCATGTTGGTGCCCAGAAACAAGAGTCCGACCCCTAGATACGCTGCCGAACTTTGTAAACCCAACCCGCGTCGGCTTAATTCATACGCCAGCAAGAAGGCAATTAGCAGCCAGATCAAATTGCTGATGGCATAGGTAACCGTGGGCGGCAAATTCGTGCCCCACCCGACAATCGCCCAATAGGCATGCCCCAGCCAACCATAATCTAACGTCAGCCCTGCCAGTTCCGGCTCCTCGGGCGCAATCGTATTGCGGGTAAAGGAGTAGACAATGTCGGTATGCCACAGGGCATGCCAGGCAAAAGGTCGATAGTTTTGAATAGTCGCCCAAGGGATCACGACGTAGCCGATTAGCATAAGCAAGAGAATCGCGCCCCCGAGCAAGGCGGGTGACCAGCGCGGTGCTTTCCAACTTGGTAAACGGCGCAGGACTAAGATGAGCACCGGAAGATTGCCAATTAGTATAACCAAGGCGGCGTGCTTGAAGCTTAGACCGCCAAACTTTAGCGCTAACAATTGCACACCTAGCACAGCGGGCGATAAAGCTGCGCCCAAGGCCAAGCGAACTTTCCAACTCAATTCGCCCAGTGGCAAGCCAAAGGCTAGCCAAGCGCCAGGCAGCAGGGTCATGACGCTAAAGATTAGAATTGTCATACGCTATGTCCATTTATGTGTTCATGTAACGGCAACTTCTCGAAGCGCACCTTGGCGCCCAGATCAACCAATCCCTGCGCGCCCTCGGAACTCTTGACCCAGAAACCCATCGCCCGTTCCAAGCGATCGTAATAGTGGCTGAAATCGGTCGCAATCACATCAACGCCCAGCTCATATTCGCCATCCAGCAAAGGCATATCCAAACTGTATTCAACATAGCAACGTTCGCCGGCCAGAAAATTGGGGGTTTGAATATTCTGCCAGCGGGTGGTGGTGTCATAGACAATGCGGCCATCCGTGGTGCGAATCGTGAACGAGAAAATAGGTTCCTGAACAGGCTTAAGAAACTTGACTTCAATGCCCACGGCAACGGCATCGCCAGACTGCACCACCGTAATTGGTTGATGCTGGTCATTGAGCAGCGTCACCTTTTCAATTTCCGCATCAAACGTCATCACGCGTTCGGACAAGCCGCCTTCGATTGGCGCGGTGGCTTGGGCGGCGCGGGCGGCGCGGCGCACGGCCTCGGAATAAGCGATCACCGCTTCGGCGGCGCTGCCTTGAAAGATATTATTGCCTCGATACATCACCAAGCCACGGTCGCACACGCGGCGCACGGCATCCATGTTATGTGACACAAAGATCAGCGCTGTCCCTTTGGCGCGCAGTTCATTCATGCGCGCGTAACATTTGGTCTGAAAGGCGTAATCGCCAACCGCTAACACTTCATCGACAATCAACACATCTGGATCGACATGGGCCGCAATCGCAAAACCCAAGCGCGCATACATGCCGGATGAATAGCGTTTGACCGGTGTATCTAAAAAAGACGTAATGCCCGAAAACTCGACAATCTGGTCAAACCGTTGGCGAATTTCAGCACGTCGCATGCCCAAGATTGTCCCGTTTAGATAAATGTTTTCGCGACCGCTCAAGTCTGGATGAAAACCGGCGCCTAACTCGATCAAGGCCGAAAAACGCCCATTGATATTTAACTTGCCGGTGGTCGGATAAGTGACACCAGAGAGCAATTTGAGAATGGTGGTTTTGCCGGCGCCATTCGGGCCAATAATGCCCAAGGATTGGCCTGGCTCAAGCGCAAAACTAACATCGTTGACGGCCACATGATATTGATCCGAGGCCGCGCCATTTAAACGGCCCAACGCCTCACGAATCGTCGGCAGCCATTGCCCCATCCGATATCGTTTTGTTATCTGGTCAAATTGAATTGCAGCCATAGTTTTTGCCTATACCACATCTGCAAATTGAAATTCAACTTGCTTAAAGAAATAGTAACCAATCACTAGAACAACGAATGAAATTGCCCCAGCGCTCATCAGGTAGGAACCGGGCGCCTGTTGGCTGAGCAAAATCGCGCGATAGGCTTCAATCACGCCCGCCATTGGGTTGAGAAAGTAATATGGGCGCAGCCAGACCGGCACTTTCGCCACCGGATAAATAATCGGCGAGGCATAGAGCCAGATTTGCAACCCCAACATAATTAAATGTTTGACGTCTCGGTAAAACACATTTAAGGCGGCCCCGATAAACCCCAAGCCAAGTGCAAGCGCAATTTGGACGGCCAGGATGATGGGTAGATAGAGCAAATACGGTGTGAGAAAGGCAATGCGATAGTAGATCATCAAGACAATCAGCAGGGCAAGCGCAATCGCATAGTCGAGCAGCCGGGCCAGCATGGCTGAAATTGGTAAGATTTCACGCGGAAAGTAGATTTTACTCACCAGGTTCATGTTGGCCACCAACGAATCGACCATATCCGTGATCGAGGTCGTGAACAGTGTCCAAGGCACCATGGCCACATAAGAAAAGACGATGTAGGGGATGTTGCCTGTATCGATGGCCACGAAATAGGTGAAAACCAGGCTGAAAATGGCCGTCGATGCGGTGGGTTGCAAAACAGCCCACAGGCCACCGATAATCGACTGTTTATACCGCGCGCGAATGGTGCGCAGTGTCCACGCGAGCAATAGATCACGGTGGGCGAACAGATGTTGGAAGCGCGCCGCCGCGGGGCGTGTCGCAGCCTGCGTGGTGGCCTCAGCGACTGTTGGATTAACTACGGTCATGGAAAAACGCCTCCAGATTTTTTTTGAAGAGAGCAATGCCCCAATCATTGACGGCACAGCGCCGTAAGCGAAAGACATCATCACCCGGCTCAACACGGCCATTAATGGTGGTGCAAGCTGAGCGAAAGCCAGCGGCATCGACCAACTTGCGTGTCTGTTCGGTAAAGTCGCCATTCGGATAGGCAAACGAATGCACAGGCTGGTGAATCATTTTTTCGAGCATATATCGGCTGCCGACAATTTCATTAAACTGAGCCTCTAGCGACAATACTGGCAGAATAGGATGTGTAATCGTATGCGCTCCCACTTCGATCAAAGGGTGTTCCGCCAGTTTGGTTAATTGCGGCGTCGTGACGGTGCGATAAGCCGGGCGTAGTTTTCTGGGTGAGCCTGCCCAAGTAGCCAGGTGGTCGAGAATAGCATCGTTGACATCGGCTGGCAGCGGACGCATCAGATTTTCCAACGCGCAATGGGCCACTAACCGATCTTCCGGGGTGACGGTCGGCCAACTATAAGCGCAGTCTGTCACCTGAAGCGATAATCGGGGTGGTACATAGAGCGGTTCTAGAAGAAAATGTTTCATCTCGTCCCACCACAGCTCGCGATCGCTGTCAACATGATTGGTCGTCACAAAAATTGTGGCCGGCACTGTGAAGCTTTCCAGCACCGGCAAGGCATGCGTCAGGTTGTCACTATAACCATCATCAAAGGTGATGGCGACCGAGCGATCTGGCAATGACCCGTCTTTTATGCTTTCAACCAGATCGGTGAGGCGCATGGTATTAAAAGTCTGCTTCAAATATTGTACATGGTCCGTAAAATTCGTCGGTGACACAGCCAACCAATTGGGTTCGATCGATGTATCGGAAATCCGATGATACATCAAAATTACAGCTGCCGGTTTGGCTTTACTGCGGATAAAGTAAAACATTGTTTTGAGCGATAGTGCAGTCATCATAGATTAGAATTAAAGTAACGACTCAGTTGCCTCGATCTAGTTGGTCAAGGAGAGGGCTAGGGTGTGGGGCCGGTCGTTACAAATTGAATTCGAATATTGAAATATCCAATTTTGATCGAGCATGACAAGTTATACTGCATCAGAATAAATCATCCTTATATCCCAGTTTGCCAAGTCAAGTAGATGGTAATTGCCCAATGTCCAGGCTGACTGGACACGTTCTGGCGGCAGAGAATAGAGCATCACGCGTTCACCGCGCCCATCGCGTACAGCGCTGCCCGTTCGATTGTGAAAGCAGAAGCCAGCTTGATCCAGCCTTGTTTTGGTCTGTTCCGCCAGCGTTGCTGACCACAGTTCTACCTCCTTAAATTCGCCCCAAGTGAGCGCTGCCTTCAGTAAATCTGTCCGCACTTGCTCGTTGGTTGCCTCCCAATCCACAACATTGACCCAAGCCGTATCAGCTTGCGCCTGCCGGTTGGTTTGGAGGATTAAATATCCTTCTAGCTGTGTATCCGCCCAAAACAAGAAGCGATAACGCGCAAGCGGATTTTGGAAGCGCCAGGTCAAGTACTGCTCATCACGCGTATGCCGAATCCGTTGATCTTTTGGCAGACGGCTCAGTAACTCGATCATTTGCGCTGGACGTGGTGCTGTTTGCACTGTAATTGGTGCCGCATTCTGCGCTTTTCGCTGCGTGTAATTGTGATCGAAGCGCTGAAACGGGTGTGCCGATTGGCTGATGGCCGGCGACGCGGATAAACGTTGTTGTATGAAGCGCAATTTTCGGTAGCCCACGGCCAAAAGTGGCGAATTTTTCGCATAGCTACGCAGGCAATGATAGCCTGTTCGCAGCCAAGACGAATGCTCCGTGGTGGCGATCGCTTGTTGAACGTTTGAACGATGCGCCGTTTGCAAATGCAGGCTACGCCAGCCATTCATCAACATGACCACCGCCACTTCTGGGCTGGCCGTCAAATCAAAGATAAACGGATAATTCCGTTGCGCCAGATCGGCCAGCACAAATTTGATCAGCGCGGGAAAGAGTTTGCGATTGCGGTGCGCCGGTTCGATTACCAAATCGGCCAGACTTAGGCTGCGCAATTTGGTCGTCTGACCAATTTCCCATTGCACGCCAAAACTTCCCAGCATGCCAACGACTTGACCATCACATAAAGCCAAATAGATCAACGTTTCGTCCACATAAGGGTTTTTGCCGTATTTCCATGTCAAATAGGCAGCATTCAAAGCAACGTTGGGACCCCACAAATAGCGTTGAAGTGCCACGATTTGCTCGTTGAAAGCCGGCTCATACCTGACGATTTGGTAGGATGAGTCTGCGCTGTCGTTTATAAGTTCCTTGTGGTTGTTGAATTCTATGTTCAAGCGATTTTGTGCTGATTCCAGGTCCACAACAATTCACGTAAGCTGAAATCGAGTATAAAGCAGATAGCCAT
>JBBREZ010000398.1:0-6589 GCA_038225095.1 Caldilineales bacterium | reverse complement strand
TTTCTTACCATTCGCACCGGCCCCAGCGCCATCGCTCACTATCGCAATCAAGCTTGTGGCTATGGATAAATAAGGCGCTGGGTGAGGGCAACCACGCATCAGGGTTACCTTGCAGGAAGAGGCGACACACTTTCTGAAGTATGTCGCCCTTTCCTTAGAGACGGTCTGAAAAGAATTCGTAGGTGCGGTTTGTAACCGCACGTTCTCGGTCATTCCCTGATTGTGCGGTTACAAACCGCACCTACAAAGTCCCTGATCCACCCTTTTCAGACCGTTTCTTAGGGGAGGGCGGGGATGGGGTTCCTCATTCACCATTAATTATTCCTCAGGCCGTACCAAACTGCCGATCACCCGCGTCACCCAGCCCCGGCCAAATATAGCCTGGTGGGAAAGGATCGGAACTGTTCGTCAACCGCTCATCGACGGCGGCGACATGGACATCAACATCTGGATGCAGCGCATGCAGTGCCTGAATGCCTTCGGGCGCTGCGATTAATCCAACAAATTTAATGCGCGAAACGCCCCAGCGTTTTAACACTTCGACGGCGGCAATCGCAGAGCCACCCGTCGCCAACATTGGGTCAAGCACGAGACAGAGTTTCACAGTCGGATCGGTCGGCAATTTATTATAATATTCCACTGGTTTTAGCGTATGCTCATCCCGGTAGAGGCCAAGATGCCAGACTTCAACCTGAGGTAGCAAACGCCAGGCGCCTTCTACCATGCCCAGCCCGGCGCGCAAGATCGGCACTAAGCCAATTTTTGCGCTCATCACTGAACCTTGGGTGGTAGTCAGCGGCGTTTCTATCGTTTCTGAATGCATCGGCAAGTCTTGCGTGGCTTCATAGACCAACATCATGGCCAATTCACTTACCAACTCGCGGAATTTTTTCGGCTCGGTCGCTTGCTTGCGCAAAAGCGTTAGTTTATGTTTCGCCAACGGGTGCGCGGAAGGAAAAACGTTTGCGGCCACAGTGTTGTGATCCTTTGGGTTACATTTCTTTGGTGTAGCGCTGTTTTGGCGTGGTCATTGTTTACCACTGGATTTGGCGAGTAGGGCGACCGCGGCGGCTAAGCCGTTCGATCTCCTGTTGGCAATTGATACATAATGTCGCATCTGGCTTCACTTCTAGACGACCTGCTTCAATCGATTTGCCGCAGCGAGTGCAGATGCCGTAATTGCCTTTCTCGATCGAGCGCAATGCATTCTGAATATCTTGTAACCGGATCTCCATAACGGCGATCAACGCAGCGTTTTTCTCGCGCTCGAAAACCTCGGAATCCCCTTCATCCACCTCGATATCCACCTCAGTTTGCATGGATTCGCGCAGATGATTTAGCTCTTCCAATACTTGGCTTTGTTCTTTGAGTAAGTTCTCACGTTCATGTTCAATAGACGCATTTGTAGACATAATAAAAAGCTCCTTATCGGGTATAGGGGGCAGAAGATTGTTCTTGGGTTAAATTTCTATGCTGCAAGATGCTGCTGTTTTACTAGCAGGATTTCAGTGGCATAGACTACACTTTGCTTCCCTGTAAATCAAGCTACCGTCCACGCAAATTTATTTAAACAGCCTAGCTTGATTAGAAAAGTCAGACAACGTTTATAGCAGTTTTTGCGCTAAAGGTCAAAATGCGTACACGCCTTATACACTCGTCATGTAAAGTTGTATTCTAAAGCTTACTACGGCAAAAAATTAGATTAGTTGCAAAATAGTGAACCTAACCAGTTGGTCGCTGATTGGTGCATCGCGCGATTTGCCGCTTTACCTGTTGCTGATCAAGTGAATTATCTGGTATAATAGGTGAAAATAGAACAAACGTGCAAATCGGGTATGCGCTTTTACGGCTTTGCCTTGTGCTCAAAAAGTATACTTCTATGCTACGAAAAGGTAGCCGAAAGTTTGCTTTAGGCCAATGGCACTATCAAAAAATACAGAGAAGAAATGGCAGACGAACGTAGTATCAACAACAGTCAGGCGCTTGATCGTACACCGAAGCCGGAACGGGAAATTTCTGGCGAGGAAAAACCGGGCGAAAAACAGGTTGACCATGCCCTGCGCCCGCGCACCCTGCAAGAAATGATCGGTCAGGAGCGCCTGCGTAACAAAATTCAAATTTTGGTGGAAGCAGCGCGCCAACGGGTGGAGCCGTTAGATCATGTTTTGTTATATGGACCGCCTGGATTGGGCAAAACCACACTCAGCCACATTTTGGCCAACGAAATGGGCGGCAGTTTGAAGGTCACGGCCGGTCCGGCAATTGAGAAAGCTGGCGATTTGGCAGCCATTCTGACCAATTTGCGCAAGGGTGATATCCTGTTTATTGACGAAATTCATCGGCTGGGGCGTGTGGTAGAAGAAATTCTCTACCCGGCGATGGAAGATTTTGCGCTGGATATTGTGGTGGGCAGTGGGCCAAGCGCGCGTAACATCCGCCTGAGCCTGCCTAAATTTACCGTGGTGGGCGCGACGACGCGCCTGGCCCTGATGACTTCGCCTTTGCGCGCCCGTTTTGGCGTGGTCGAACGGTTCGATTTCTATGAAGCATCGGCGATTGAGCAAATTGTGCTGCGCGCAGCTCATCTGCTCAAGGTGCCGATCGATCCGATTGGCGCCAGTGAGATTGCACGTCGCTCGCGTGGCACCCCGCGCGTGTCCTTACGCTTGTTGCGCCGTGTGCGCGATTATGCGGAAGTGCGCGGTAACGGTCGCATTGATAAGCAGGCGGCCGCTGATGGGTTAGCCTTGTTGGAAATCGATTGGCTGGGGTTGGATGATCTAGATCGGCGGGTGCTGGATGCGATTATCAATAAGTTCAGTGGCGGTCCGGTCGGTTTGGAAACCCTGGCGGCCAGCATCAGCGAAGAGAGCGATACGATTATGGATGTCGTAGAGCCTTATCTGCTCCAACTCGGCTTCTTGGATCGTACCCCGCGTGGGCGCATTGCTACACGCACAGCGTACAATCATATGGGCGTTGTCTATCCTGAGCGGCAAGAACAGTTCAGTTTCTTTAAAATAGCAGCGGCCAGGTGTATACACCTGGCCGCTGCTGTATTTTCTATCTCAATGACCCCGGCTCGCCTCGAACATCGCTTGCAAATTTTTCAGATGAATTTCTCGACATAATGGCGAACGCCGTGCCTCAGGCAGCAACGAATCAGCCACTGGCAACACAGCCGCTAAATCGTCGCCGCGTTGCACCAGTGCGGGCACGACGCGTTGCAAGCTGTGGAGATAAGCGACATCCTGGGCCAAACGCATCATCACCTCGCTTTGACTGTTGCTGACTGCACCAACCTGGGGAATATACAGTTGTAACCGGCTTTGCTTGAGCAAGCGCGCCAACAAACGCAAGGTCTCCACTTCTTCCTGTCCAGCCGAATTGACCGCTAGTTGGGGCAATGTGCTGTCGCTGCCAAAACTGCCGCCGCACAGGATGCCCAAGGTTGGTAAATGTACAACCGCGCCTTGCTGACGCGTGTAAATATCCAAAAAGTGTTCGCCGATCCGAACGTGCGCGATGCCGCCAGCCACAGTCTGCATTTGCGGCAGCCCCACCTCTTGCGCTTCGCCGGTGAAGAGGACGGCGATGTTGCCTTCGAGCGTAAAGCGTTGGCGTACATCTGCGGGTGGATCGATGAGCAGTAGTTGATCGGGCGCTGCTGGTAAGCGGTCCAAGTGGGCTAAGGGTGCACGGCCCAAAACAAACAGCGTATGGTGAAGTGGCTCACCTTCGCTAAAAAGTTCCAGATGTTCAAAGAGTTGAACGATCTTGGTCGATGGGCTGGCCGCCTCGGTTAAGACAATGCTACTAGTTGCCATACACGTAAATAGTCGGGTTATCAGGCAGAGGGGCAGCTTCATCGTTGGATGAGGCTGCCGCTGCGGGCAGGGTATACGGTTCAGCTTCGCCTAATTCAGCCAAGATTGATGCAAGTTCGGCGGGTAGATCGGCGATCACAATTTGACCATCGGGCAGAATATAAATTTCAGTTTCGGTGGGCATGGCCGGCCAACTGGTGTCCGCCACCTCTGCACCGGTTACCGGATCAATTGGCGCTGACGGCAACATGGGCATCGCCTTCGCGTTCGTAATATTCACCCGTGCGCGTTTCCTCTTCAACTTTGCCCAACTGCTCAAGCAGCGCACTGACGCTTTCACACGTCCCGCCTTTCATGCCCTTGATTGTATATTCCACCCGGCCATCGGGCAGAATCGTAAATTCGATTTCTTGTCTTTGCATAAAATTCAACCTTTACGCCCAGCGGCGTACGGTCAGACGAATCACCTGATCGCGTCCGACGTTCTCATCAACCAGTTCAAAGCCGGCTTTAGTCGTTTCGGCCAAAATTTTGTGATAGGCATAGCGTTGCTGCACTTGCGCCACGGTCTTGCGAATCTGCACCATTTGCATGTCGTCGCCGATCACTTCATAGGCGTTGTCCTCGGTCTCGCGCAGGCCGAAAGCCAACTGTTTGGTTTGCACCAATAGCGGCACCTTGCCCGCAAATCCACTCCAAGTGTGGACATAACGCGCGTTCTCCTGGTAGGAAAGTTTTAAATCTTCTAACGCCTGTTTGATCAAGCTTAGATCGCGCAATTCTGTCTTTACTTTGACAAACTTTGACATACGTAACTCCTCTGTTATCCAGTAACCACAGCCATGCTGGGGTCGATCCCATACGACGGATAATGTCAAGCGCCTCTATAAGCGCACACCGAAATCTTGTTGCAAGTATGTGCTGTATTCAGCAGGCGATGTTATCGCAATTTTCTCTTTGCGCTCACCTTCTGTAATCGTAAGCGAATCGGGCGATAATGTCAATCGCCCAGTGGTGGTGGCGATGGTGCAGAAAGCTTGTTCTTTGAAAGATGAGTTCGGCCCATTTTGATGGTAATCACACATAGGGCCATAAGCTGGCAATTCGTGGGCCGCTGTCGTGAACGAATATTGTGTGCACCACCCGTCCGCCTGCCATTTTTGGACATGATACTCGCCGCGCTCTGAATCCATTGTCATTATCTGGTAACGACCGCCCACGTCCTCAGTGGTGCCATCGGGCAGCGCCAACGGTTGGCGTGCGAATTCACCAAAGCCAACATCAACCAAGTAGAGTTTGTCGAGTTGGACGAGCAGTGCCATGTGATCAAATTCTGGGCTAAAGTGATCGCTGGTTGCATGGTATGCCCGCGCCGAAATGCGGGTTACGCCAAAACCAAGCTCGCGTAACAGCCAACTGAAGGCGCCATTGAGTTCATAACAAAAACCACCACGCCGGCGTACCACTATTTTGTTAACGAGCAATGGCTCATCCATGATGATCGGCTCATCGGCCATGACCGAAAAATTTTCAAACGGTACGGCCAGTAAGTGATGCACTTGCAATTTTGCCAGATAGGCAAAGCTTGGTGGTTCAATGTGAGCCATGTGAATGCAATCCAGATAAGCTTGTAATTTAGTCATTTTTACCATACTTGGAGCTGTTAATAGGAATTTTAATGCCTCATGTTACACTCGGTGACGTAGGATGGGTCAGCCGCAGCACGATCATAGGATGAAGGCTCAGGTGAAGCGGCAGACCCATCCTATACGAGTGCTCTGTAACGTCAATTAATGATAGAACGCGGATTCTAACACTATGATCCGCGCTCATCCGCGTTTATCCGCGTCCAAATTAGCATTAGCATACGCCTGATCCAACACTTCCATTGTATGCCAGACGGGTAGCGGGTTGCCCAGCGCTTGGAGATGGGTCTGAATTTGGGTCATACAGCCAATATTGCCGGTGGCGATCGCCTGGGCGCCGGTGGATAGAATGTTGCGGGCCTTGCGTTCACCAATCGTGCGCGCCAATTCCGGCTGTTCCAAATTATAGGTGCCGGCCGAACCACAGCAGAGTTCCCCTTCGGGGATCTCAACTAATTTAACGTTGGGAATCGCGGCCAGCAATTGGCGCGGTTGACTGGTCACCCGTTGCGCGTGGGCCAGGTGGCAGGCGTCGTGATAGGCCAGCCTCATCGGATTCGGCAGTGCTGGTGGGGTAAGCAGCCCTAATGCTTGCAAAAAGACGCTGACATCTTTCACGCGTGCGCCAAAAGCACCGGCCTGGGCTTCTTCCAGTGTCCCTTTGAACAATAAGCCATATTCGTGCATGCCCGACCCGCAACCGGCCGCGTTGGTAATAATCGCATCGACATCGGCGGGAAAGCGGTCAAAGTTATGGCGGGCCAAGCTGCGCGCTTGCTCAGCTTCACCGGTGTGCATGGAAAGTGAGCCACAGCAGCCCTGCCCACGCGGGATCACCACTTCAACCCCGTTATGCGCCAGCACGCGTAAGGTTGCCCAGTTGATCGACGGCGCCAACACCTGTTGCACACAACCGGCGAGCAGGGCTACACGCGCCCGCCGGTGCCTAATCGCTGGGTAAAATTCCGGCAAAGGTTGGGCAGCGGGCAAACTTTCGGGCAACAAATCGAGCATGGACGCAAAGGCTTGGGGCAAGTATGGCTGAAACGGCCGGGCGAGTTTGCCCATCGCAGCAGCCCAGCGAAAACGCGTTGGATAGGGCAAGGTCTCGCGCAC
>JBBREZ010000397.1:0-6592 GCA_038225095.1 Caldilineales bacterium | reverse complement strand
AACGGGGCAGACAGCCTTCTACAACGAGCGGTTCAAGCAACCCAAGCGCACCAATTGCGCCGGTAGCCACGGGCGCAACCACTGTAGAAAGCTATTCAGCCCCGCCTGCGGAGCCATCTAGTGCACCGCGCATGCCGACAGAACCTGATGCGCCTGCGCCAACCATTGTCGCTGAGCCGCCGATTATCAGCAGCGAACTAACGAGCGATGCAGCCCCAAGTAACCTCGAAGCCGTGGTAGATTTTACCCGCATTCGTGGTATTAGCTCGGCTTTCGACCAACGGTTAAAGGCGGTAGGGATTCACAGCTTTATTCAGTTGGCGGCGATGACGCCCGAAGTGCTGGCGGCCATTTTGGGGATATCAGTGCCACAGGTGCTCGGCGATGACATCCTGGGGCAAGCCAGGGCGCTGGCGACTCAGTAAGAGGAGGGTGAATGAATTCACCCTCTGGTATACAAAATACGTTGAAACGTGTTGATATGTGAGTGCGTTTTAAGGCGCTTTGTGTATCAAGCAGGGATTCGGGAACCCTCTGGGTGCCTTGCCCTCCATAGAAGATTTATCGGCCCGACGCAGTTTGAGCGTCGGGCCGATTTGTTATTTGGTGTTTTGGAGGATTGACCAACAGGTAGGGGCGAGGCAGGGCCAGCAGATCGAGGAGTTACCCAAGTTTAGGTGGCCCTGCCTCGCCCCTACGGTCATCTCGCGCTAGACTTATTTTTTAGCGCCGTCTACTGTTGACATACAGCAATAACATGGCGCTGAGCAACAGGAGCGCGCCGAACAGGCTGCTGCGATTAAAGCGCTCGCCGAAGATCAGCCAGGCGAGCACCGTCGCCGTCAACGGTTCAATCAAGCTGGCTGTACTGGCGACTGTGGCCGGGGTGTGCCGCATCCCAGTCAAGAACAAGCCATAGGCGAAGGCCGTCGGCACCAGCCCCAGATAGAACAGGAGCGACCAGCCGAGCGGCGAATAGGTGATAACTATATTCGTGGCAAAGGCGCATAAACCGAGCAGCGCAGCCCCAAAGATAAAGCTAATCGCAATAGCCTGCAAAGGATGGCAGCGCGTGGCCAGGTTGCGACTAATCAACGTGACGACCGCATAGACCAGCGCAGAAACGAGCGCCAACGAAACGCCTTTGGTCAATGATTGATTCCCTGTAAATTCGGGTCGTACCGTAACGAGCAAACCTGTGCCGGCGATGGCACAACCAAGCGCTAACCACCCCAGCTTTGTTAAGCGCTCTTTGGTCCACCAGACCGAGAACGCCGTCACAAACAGCGGCGCGGTACAGAGCGTTACCAGCGTGGCCAGCATCACGCCAGTCTGGGCAATCGCTGCATAGTAACAGACTTGATAAATCGCCGTCATGCTGCCCATCAGCAGCATTAAGCCGAGTTCTGCTCGCCCAACCTGCCACATCCGTTTCCCCAGGGTCGCCCAACCCATCACCAGCAAAATCGGGACCGCCAACGCCAGCCGAAAAAAGCCAATCGACAACGAATTGGTAACGCTGATGGCATAGATGGTTTTGGCCGCCACCCCAACCGTCCCCCACATCGCCGCCGCGGCCATGACCAACAAGACCCCAGAGCGCTCGGAAAGGCGCGGGGTTTCTATTCTTTTCATAAAACTCCAACTTTGATTGTGGATCAGATGAATTTTAGACGCGTGGACAGGCGGGTGCGGCACAGAAAAAAGATGCCGCATCAGGTTCCCTTATGGACGGAACATCAACCAGCCTGCCCTATCCTCAGCGGAGAGGGACGGGTGGCGGTGGGGTAGAAAAAAGGATTCGTTGCATAGCGGTAAGTATAAGCGGTGAACTGGATTACGGGCGAGTTGTGCTACCGGCGTTCGTGCACCAACAAGCGATTGATCAACGCCAAGAGTGGCCCGCGCTGTTCAAAGCCACTTTCGCTGTAATCGCTGATGCCCAAATAGATGCGTTGCCGCGTGCGCCGGATTAGGCCCAGCAGCAGATGGTGCATCGTCCGTTGGCGGGTCGTGTACTCGTCAAAATCACTCCAAGCCTGGTTCGCCGGCCAACGATGCGAAAGCACGTAAGGATGGGTCAACGGTTGGTAGAGGCGTTCCCACCAGCCACCGGCCCCAATATCTAGCCAAAACTGGATGGTCACGGCCCGATTGCGCATGAGGAAAGTATAGGCTGGCGCTAGAAACACAGCATCATCGGGGGCGCGCCAACCCGGCACGTAGAGCGCGCCTAGGGCGCCGCTTTCGACCAGTTTTGAATATTCACGCCCCAGATTGGCATATTCTGTTGGTCGCACATGGCGTTCGGCGCTCTCGATTGCCCAGCGGAAATTGCGCGACGATTCGACCAATTGGTTGGCAATGCGCGCCGCATCGCGATCATCGTGAAAACCATACCCTGGCTGGCTAAGTAATTCACCAAAAATCTGCGCAAAAAATTGGTCAAGCGGCGCCACATCTGGATTGGCGCGATAGGCGTAAATCCAGGCCCGCAAACGGTCATAGGCTTCACCGAGCGTGTAGGTGATGCGCCGTTGCATCTCCGACCCCATTTCGCCAAAACGCCCCAATTCAATTGTGCCGCGGCGCTCTGGATAAACAACACGGGTTAACAAATGTGCCCGCACCGGGTCAAGCGCTTGAATGCCCATCGTCAGCGCCAATGTGACATCCGTCGCCGCTGGCCGCATGCCCCAATGCGGATGGGCCAGGCTGGCTAACGTGAGCAGGCAACGTGCCGCTGGCTCCACTTCTAAGGGACGACTAGGGCGATGAGTCGTCATCGTCAGGCCCGCTTCCGCCAACGCGGTTTGTAAACTGAAGCGCAAGGCATCGCTGACAAACGGCGCCAACACCGCAATTTCGCCGGGCGCTATCCCTTCGTGTTGCACCAACCGCTTCACTTCCTCCGCCACCCAACGAATCATCTGCGGATAAAAACGAAACCCTGTGCCGGGGATGATCAACGGGCGCTCATCTCCACTTCCTTCTTGGCTCCCGTTCAGACGCTTAGATTCGCCAAACGATGCGAGTTCGTTGGTGCCGTCAACAGCCCCCTCTGGGCGCGGGTGGGGTGGTTTCCCCAACTCGCGATTAATTTGCCCGCTTAAGCCAACCAACGCGGGCGCCATGATGTGGCTTTCCTCTAACCGGATCTGCTGGTCACACGCCCCGGCCAAGGTGGCCGCCCCGGCTGGATCGGCGCCCAAGAATAGGCGATAACCCGCTTCGTCATCGGCAATTAGCAACGCACTGTCCAGATGGGGCAGCCATAATTGCACCAGCCGCTGGGCACTGATCGTGTCTTCCTCGCTGTTGTCAAAGATCAGATGTTTATGCGTGCGGAACAGATGGACGCGGCTCCAGTCATTGGTCAAGACATGCTGGTTGAAAAGCTGCACCTGAAGGCTGAAATCGATCAAGGTGGCTTGTTGGCAAAGTTGGCGAAACTCCTGGCTAATTTGGCGGGCGGCGCGCAACGCATTCAACCGTGCCGCCCGATGTTCACCAGTCGGCACCGCCAATTCCAGGCGTTCATAGGCTTGGTCAATGCTAAAGCTTTGCAAGGCCGTTTTATTTAGATTATCCAATACCTGGCTGATCACACGACTGCGTTCTACATGAATGCCGTCGAACTCGCCCCGCTCTAGCGCGGCGTCGACAAAGTGCGCCATGTGATATTGGCTGGTTTCCAAATTTAGGAAAGTCGGTTCACGCTTGGGATCGGCAAAGCCAGCAATATTCGCCAGCAACGGCCAATAAAGCTCCACCGCATGCCGCGCCAACCCGGCAAACGTCGTCACATGGACCGGCGAACCAGATGGCGCGTTGGGTGTGCGCAAGGCGGTGATATAGGGTTGCGCCACCGTGCGCTGCGGCGTCAATACTAAAATGTCATCGCCCCGAATGCGTTCTTGGCGCAGCAGCCAACGAATGCGCTCAATCGCCAAGGTGGTCTTGCCGCTGCCAAATGGCCCCGATAGGAAAAGCTTGTTGAACGATTGGATCGCAGGTAAAATAGTCTCAGTCAT
Source organism: Caldilineales bacterium (assembly GCA_038225095.1). GTDB lineage: Bacteria > Chloroflexota > Anaerolineae > Caldilineales > Caldilineaceae > JAPLGZ01. Next base: position 2,558 of record JBBREZ010000397.1, on the reverse strand, counting down.
CATTTTGGAAGTAGGCAGTAGGAAGTAGGAAGTATGAAGGCCACACGTGTTGCCAGCTTCCTACTTCTGAATCTCTACTTCATACTTCATAAGCCACAGATTGTCAAAGGAGCGAGTATGCAAACCTATAAGATTCCCCTGATTCCTGGGCCAGTCGCCGTACCCGAGGCCGTGCGCGCCGTTTATCAGATTAACTATGGCAGTCCTGACCTGGAAGAAGAATTTTTTCAACTCTATCTGGACTGCGAACGCGGTTTACAGCAGATCCTCACTACCCAGAATCAGGTTGCGATCCAATCGGGCGAAGGCATGGTCGCTTTGTGGGGTGGGCTGAAAAGTGTCCTACAGCCGGGCAATCGGGTGTTGGCGGTGGCAACCGGCGTCTTTGGTTATGGCATGGGCGAAATGGCCGCACAATTAGGCATGCAAGTGGAAATTGTCGGTTCTGGTTACGACACCGTTGCCGATGCGCAGCGGGTGCGTGAGGCTGCGCATCGTTTTCGCCCGCACCTGATCACCGCCGTCCACTGTGAAACGCCGAGTGGTACCCTGAACCCGTTGACCGAAATTGGCGCGATCTGTCGCGAAGTTGATGCGCTTTTTTATGTGGATTTTGTCGCCAGCGCCGGCGGTGCGCCACTTTTGGTAGATGATTGGCACATCGATTTAGGCTTGTTGGGCAGCCAAAAAGTGCTCAGCGTGATGGCCGATTTAGCCATGACTACAGTCAGTGAACGGGCCTGGGCGCAAGCGAAAAAGGTGAATTATGTGGGGTATGATGCGCTATTACCCTGGCAGCACGCCATGGAACAGCGTTACATGCCTTATACGCACAATTGGTATGCCCTGGCTGGTCTTCGTGTAGCCATAGAAAAATTATTACAAGAAGGTATAGAGCCGGTCCAGCAACGCCATGCCCAGGTTGCCGCTTATTGTCGAAAACGCGTGTTGGATATGGGGCTTGAACTTTGGCCAGTGCGCATCGAGATCTGTGCGCCTACGGTAAGCGCCATCAAAGTGCCGCAGGGTTGGACCTGGCCGCAATTGAATCAAGCGCTGCGCACCCAGGGGATGGCGGTGGGGGGAAACTATGGTCCGCTGGCTGGCAAAGTCTTTCGCATTGGGCACATGGGTTCACAAGCCGATCAGGCCTTGGTGCAGCAAGGGATGGATGTCTTAGAAGCCATGCTGCGACGTAACTTGTGACGATGAAAAGTGATAATGTCTACTATTTTTGAGATGACTTCTAATCCCTACCCATTCACAATTCCTTGCGAGGAAAGGTAAAATAACCCGAAGCCCGAAAGCCCATCGACGTATACAACGCCAGCGCAGCTGCATTGTTGGGGTCGAAGCCGACGACAGCCCGCGTCATGCCGGCGGCCTTCATGCGGCGCATCCCTTCAGCCATCACGGCCTTGCCCAAGCCTTTGCCCTGAAAATCAGGGTGCGTACCGACCGGCTCAAACAAGCCCACGCCATTCACCGGGTCGAACCAGATCGTGCAGGCCGACGCACCCCGGCCGTCGGGCGCGCGCACAAACAGATCGCGCGCGCCATCATAGATCGCAGAGCCGATGAATTGCTCATACTCCGTCGCATACTTCTCCCACACGTCATTGGGACTGAAGGCGCCGTGAGTCACCTGCGCCCGCAACCGGCCATCTTCCGGATTGCTCACGCCTTGCACCGTAAAACCGTCCGGCAACTGGATCGCGGGCAACGCGTCCAAAGTCCGCTCGAAGAGCGGAGCAGGCAGGCCAACCACAGCCGGCACCACAAACCCGCGCGCCTTCATCAGGCGCGCCAAGACCTTGTCGTATTCCATCGCCCACCAGGGCCACAGCTGTTTCAGCCCAGCCTCACGCGCCCGCCCCTCGGCCCAGGCCACATACTCATCCATCACGATCTCGTGCAGTGGCGTGCCATGCAGCGCAGGGTGTACAAACAGATCGAAACTGCCTTCGAGGCGCGAAAAAATCGCCCATGCCTCCAATGTTGGCTGATCTTCGTCTTCAGCCATGCGTTCCCATAGCTGAAGGTTGCGCCGATTCGCCTGCTCATCGGGCGGGTAACGCGTGTCGGGGTAATGTGTGTGGTAATCCAAAAGGCCAGGGTGCATATAAGAAGCGGAGATATTGGCCTGGCTGCCAGCCATCACCAGTTGCTTCATGCGCGCCAAGTCCGTGGGATCGCGGTAAGGTCGAGCTTGTAGTTTCATGCTGTTATTTCCTCCAGAGAAAACGTTCAAATGTGTCGAGGGCTAAATTTGATCGCTTACAGTGCTAACGCTGCATGGCTGCCAGCAAAACGCTGGCGTGATAGCGGTCTTTAATTGGTCGTTCCCTTTTTCTGATCCTTGGATCATGAAAAGGCGATTGCACGACAACTTTGTGCGCTATGCCCAGTGCTCTGCCTGCGCCGACAAGAATTTATCTATTTTATAATTGTGATCCAATAGCGGCGGACCAAGCACTGATAATAGGCTGAGTATTGTTCTGCCGCCAGTACACCCCCACAGCGCTCAATCGTCCGCCAAGAGGCAGGGTTGTCCGTAT
>JBBREZ010000396.1:0-6614 GCA_038225095.1 Caldilineales bacterium | reverse complement strand
GGTTCAGCATAGCCCACGATCAGGTCGCGGGTGTGCAGCACCAACTGACCGCTCTGCTGGGCGGCGGCCAATTCCATCTTCATCTGCGCCCATTCGCTCGCCGGGCGGCGCAATTCCTTGATCTTCGCTTTGACTTTGGCGGCCTTAAACGTGTTACGGAACGACCCCAATTCGGTGCTGAGACGGCGCAATTTGCCCATCGCCATCGCGTGCCCACGCCCAGAACCCATGTGTTTGTAGATAAAGGCCATTTCCTGGTTCAGTCGTTCATGGGTTGCGTCGAACTCCACTTGGCGGCGTGCCCAACGTTCGGCCCGTTGGCGCGCATAGGCCGTGTAGTTGCCCCGGTAGACTTCAATTTCGGTGGCGCTCATTTCCCAGATGATGTCGGCGACCTTGTCTAGGAAATAGCGATCATGGCTCACGACCAGTAACGCTCCCGGCCAACCTTGGAGCATTTTTTCCAGCCAGGCCGCCGCTTGCCCATCCAGATGATTGGTCGGCTCATCCAGCATTAACAGATCCGGTTCTTCGAGCAACAAGCGCGCCAACAGCGCTCGTGTCTTTTGGCCGCCACTCAAATAGCTCAAGGGTAGCTGCCAATTCTTGGCGTCAAAATCAAGCCCTTGGAGCACCTGTTCAATGCGAGTTTCGTAGGTATAGCCGCCTTTTTGCTCATAGGCAGCCTGGAGCGCACCGTAGGTGGTCAATAATTCGTCGGTGATTTCAGTCGCCATGCGTGCTTCGAGGGCTGCCATCTGGGTTTCTAGAGCGCGTAACCCTGCGAAGACGGTGAGCATTTCCGCGTAGACCGTGTTATCGCGGCTGGCAAAGGTATCCACCGCTTCTTGATGGAGATAGCCAAGCTTTATACTGCCCGCGCGATAAGCACCGCCCGCGGTGGGTCGCTCTAGCCCAGCCAAGATACGCAACAGGCTGGTTTTGCCCACGCCATTCGGGCCAACCAAGCCAATTTTGTTGCCGTGCTCGATCTTGGCGGAGATGCCTTGAAAGATCACTTGGCGGTCAAAAGCTTGGGCTAGGTTATAGGCGGTTAAGATTGACATGATGCCCTCCTCATTATTTTTGCCTGGTTCAGAATGATACGCTTTTGCGCCTAACCAACGATGAATAATGAACAATTAATTGTTCATCGTTAATTATACCGAACTCGACATGGTCAGCTTATACTGAAAATAAAAAGACCGCAGGTGATGATTCACCCACGGTCTCGTTTTACTCGGCCAGATCGTTGCCATAGAATGACAATGGCGATTGCGCATAAAGACGATTGGTCATAAAAAAGCCACGGGTGAGTACACCCGCGGCCATTGATGGAATCGTAGCAATTTGTAATCATTCAAGTGACTCTGGCCGCGTTTAACAAACACGCTTGTTAACTCGGCGCGAGCCATAAACGTGCTCAGCATCTAACCTGAGCGATTACAAATTCTTCATCTGTTTATAGCAGGTGCACGCTTAGTTCGTGAACCCGTAGTTTGCAGGAGGGGTCATAATGATTTCCAATCGCAAAATTTTAGTTAGATGACATCTGCGCTGTTGAGCGGCAGACTGGAAAATAGGTTACCATTTTGTAGGCTGTCTGTCAATATGGTTGCGCGAGTTGACATGCATAACGGCCGGGGTATAAGCCTGGCCCCGGCCGTATCGTCTCACTTATTTTATTTTCCAAGCCGTAAGTATTCACCTACGGTTTATTTTTGCGAAGCGCAACGCTTTAATACCGATAACGTTGCGCCTGCCCATACGCTTGGTAGGCGGCGATCACATGGCAGACCCAGCCGAGCGTGCCGCCCGTGCCGATCCAAAGCCCCGGCGTGATGATAAACCAGAAGATGGCCCAGAGGATGCGCCCGTTGTAGATTTGACCAAGACCAGGGATTAGAGCGCTCAACACCGCGGCAAGGCCTGGATTTTTTGTTGTTGAATTCATTTCTCGCTCAAAATGTTGCATTTTATGTTCTACCTTTCTACCCGATTTGATGACGCTTGCTTGCGTGTTTGTCGTTCACCAATCTATACGCAAAATTAGCGGTAGGGTTGCAAAAGTTAGTGCATGTTGCGCTGGCAAATGATCGCGAATGGGCTGCCTACTTAACTTTCATTCCCCATCTTCATGATTCTGGAAGCCAACAAGCGTAATTCGTCGCGCAATTCCGGTGGGTGGCATACGACGATGTCACAATCGAGTCCGGCCAGGAAGTGGGCGAACCACGGCAGCTTTTGCACATAACAGCGTAAGCGAATACCTTCGTCAGTCGCTTCCAGCGTAGCTAATGCGGGCGAAATCTGTTGTTGCGCGTTTTCCAACGTAGTTTGCAACAACACATCGATCCGCCAGGCGCCGGGCGTCCGCGCGATCGAGGCTTCGACATGCCGCATAATGTCAATGTGCGCAGGCCGCGTAAAGGTCTGGTCACTAAGCAGGACATTTAACACCCGATCCAGCCGGAAAGTACGCACGTCCTGGCGCAGATGACAGTAACCGACCATGTACCAATAGCCGGCGCGATAGGCAAGGCCATACGGGTCAAGCGTGCGCAGGCTTGCCTCACCATGCCAGGCCTTATACTGTAATTCAAGTTGTTGTTGGCGTTGGATCGCGAGGCTAAGGGTTTTGATCACAGCTCCTTCTGGCGAATGGGGCTTGTTGCTAACTGGTAGTTCCATTTCTAAGCTCGCTTGCAGGGCCTGGACAAGCTCATTGACCGGCGTGGGCATGACGCGTTCAACTTTGGCCAGCGCGCCTTCCACCGCCGCGGCATCAATGCCCAGGCCGAGGCGGCGGGTGAGCAGCAAACCCAGCGTCAGCGCCACGGCTTCGTCTTCGCTGAACATGAGCGGTGGCAGCTTGAAACCCGGACGCAATTGATAACCGCCATAACGGCCGCGGCCCGCCTCAATTGGGATGCCCATATCCTGCAACATGGTAATATAGCGGCGCACAGTGCGTACATCGACTTCTAAGTGGCGCGCCAACGCCACGCCGCTCAATTCTTTGCGCGATTGGAGCAATTCGAGAATGGTTAGCAGGCGCGTGGTCGGATTATATATGGACATATCCCCCTAACTTTAAAGATAAACAGGATCGATTGTGTCCGCATTGCGTGATAAAATCAAATTACAGTACGCCTATGCTTGTCTAACTTATGCGTTGAGAACCCGATTCACGAAGCAGGAGAAAACAATGTCTGACACTGCCTTATTAATTATTGATGTCCAGGCCGGTATGTTTGCGGGAGCGGAGCAGCCCTATCAAGGCGAGCAGCTATTGACTAAGATCAATCACTTGCTTGCGCTGGCCCGGGCCAGCGCAACGCCCATCATCTATGTGCAGCATGGCAGCCGGGCTGGCACCCCACTTGAACCAGGAACGCCAGGCTGGGAAATCCACCCGGCGATTGCGCCAACAGGCAGCGATGCCATTATTCAGAAGCGTTTCCCCGATGCATTTCAGGCGACAACTTTACAAGCTGAATTAGTTGCGCGTGGCATCAAAAAACTTGTCGTGGCGGGGATGCAAACCGAGTTTTGCGTTGACACAAGTTGCCGGCGTGCGTTTAGCCTGGGCTATGATGTGACGCTCGTCCAGGATGCGCACAGCACCTGGGACACCGAACACGTAACGGCTGCGCAGATCGTTGAACACCATAATCGCGTGCTGGGCGACTGGTTTGCGCGCTTGCAAGCGGCGAAAGATATTTCATTTTAATGCATGGATAGTCAGGGAGACAGGTAGAAATGTGACAACTATGGGTCTACCTGTTTCCCTAGCCTAGCTCTCCGCTTGATGCACAGCTGGTGCCTCTAAAATCCTCACCACGCCATGGTTAATTCACAATTAATCATTCGCACCGCATAGACAAACACGATTGGTCGTAACGTTGAGCAAGCGGCAGACAAACTGATGGCTTCCTGATAATCTATCCTGTGTTTCGTTCATCAGCCGAATGTGTAAGTAACCTTTCTCCACTGAGGAATTGGCAATAACTCACACTTTTTATAGATAAGCCATTGTATTTCTATCCTGATTGATTTATTGGGTGGCTACCGGTATAATGAGGCAAGCTTTGAGCGTAGCACAACATTGGACTGCACAATCTATATTCTATTCACCACCAGCTTTGGCGCAACTTTCTATCAACTTTTAACAAAATTTGATAGAATCTAAAGCCAAGTTGTTAGATAACAAGCGCCAATCTATCTTCACGCTCTGCTACAATCAGATCCAGCGTAACCATCCGTTGGTTCATCTGTTAAACTATCCGTTCGTCAGGCAATTATCACTGTTTCCGCATGAGGAGTTCGGCCTATGTTAGCTGACAAAGATCGGTTGGAACTTTGCGTCACCTACGTGGCGAAAGGCATTGCGCTCGGCGTGAAACCCAGCAGCGTCCAGTTTATGGACCGGCAAGATCAACAGGCAGCCGAGGTGATTACGCTTGAGGGCCACATAAAATTAAACGAAGGCATGAGCTTTTATATTAACGTCGCTGAATTCGGCGTTGGGCGGAGCGTCACCAACGATTTGTTTGTCGATAGCGCCAAAATCTCACGCAGCCATGTGAAAATTATTACTTGTCCCGATGACTCCTATGAACTGCGCGATCTGGGCAGCGCCAATGGCACGAGTGTGGGTGGCCGCAAATTGGAAACGAATGAAGTTTGCAAATTGCGTGACACCGGCGAGCTTCAATTAGCCGGCGTCTTTCACCTAAAATTCTCTGATTTCGGCGCCACGGATGTCACCCCCGAAACCAAAACCGTCTACGGCATTACCCTCTCGCATGCCGACCGGCGCATTTGGATGCAGGGCGCTGAGGCGAATGAAGAACTCCGGCTCTCGAATAGTGAATATCAATTTCTTAAATTGCTGATGGATGGCTACCCTAACCCCGTCTCCCATCGCGATCTGGCTTTTACGATCTGGGGTTGGGAGCCAGACAATGTCGATGATGAGAAAAGAGTGCGTGATGCGCTCTTCAACATTGTCAAGCGTTTGCGCGAACGGCTTGAACTGCTTGACCCGACGCACGAATATATTGAAACTGTCCGTAAATGGGGCGATCGCGAAGGCGGTTACCGGTTCAACAAACAGTAAGCGATAGCGCTCCATAAGAGGAAGGTGCTGTATGAAATACGTTGCTCGTTTTCTTGTGCTCTTGCTGATTTTGACTAGTGGATGGCTAGTGCAACCTGGCGCCTATGCTCAGGATAACCAGCCGCCGTTTGTCGATGTTGTCAATGTGGATCTGACCCAAGCGCCGATTATTCAACTTTCCGTGGTGGGCGGCAACTTGAGCGGCGAGCTGAGCACATTGCCTTTGAAACTTTCCGAAGGTGACAAAGTGCAGACACTGGTTGCGGATCGAACCGCGCTGGCGGGCATCCAGTTGGCGCTTGTCGTCGATCCACGCGAGATCCTGGCGGCTGGCACATCCGGCCAAACCCATCATGCCGAAGTCGCGGGTGCTGCGCTTGGCTTAATCAAGCATAATGTGATCACGCGCAACGTCGATTTGCTGGCGGTCTATTCACGTCAGGCCAATGGCGCGCTGCAAACGATTCAGGATTGGACAAAAGAACCAAACCTGGTTTTTAACAGGATTGTGCAGAATAAATCAGAGGGTGTATCCGCCGCTGCACCGCTCACCGATCTCTTGCTGCAAACTTTGGATCAGTTTCAGGTGGCGGCGGAGCAACCAGCCGGACTGGCCCGCTCCCTACTCTTGTTTTCAACGGGCGCGAGCGAGTTTGATCTGACCAAGGTAGTCGCCAAAGCGAATGAGCAGCGTGTCTACATTCACACCGTGGAGCTGGCCGCGCCCAATCAGGCGGCCAGCCAGGCCAGCGCGCTGCAACAGTTGGCCCAGCAAACCCATGGGCAAGCTGTGTTTTTGGACTCTGCGCAAAAATTGGATGTATTGTGGCCCGTGTTGTCCAGCTTACGCTTCCAGCGCACGCTTGTCTACAAATCTAACCGCACAACGCCCGCACCGCTCACACTCCAGCTAACCTTACCCAATGGGTCAATCGTCGAAACACAGATTGAGCCTACTAACCAGACAACGGCTACCCTAAAACCGGCGCAGGCAACTACGGCTACGGTGATCACCACGGTCGCCCCAGTCGCGACCGCGCTAGTCGCAACTACCACCGTTGCCGCGGCTGCTGCAGCCGACGGCACGCTTGCCCCCGCCACCGAGAATGGACCTGTCGTTGATGCCACCCAGAATGATCGAATCGTGATTCCAGGCACCAGATTGACTCTGCCAAGGGGCGTCTTACAGCTAGCCTTGCCGGTGCTGATCTTGCTGCTCGCTTATTTTGTCTATCGCGATGTACGCGAGCGCAAAGCGCGGGCGGCGCAGAATACAAACCTCAATCGGCGGTTGAACCGCCGAGATAGCCAGCTTTACGCCTTGAATGACGCAGCGGACGAACTGAAGCCGTTGCTCAAAAATAAGCCCAAAGCCAGCAATTATGACTTGAAAGCTGACGATCATTTGCCGGTACAAGCCGCAGAACCGCTGCGCACGCCCGCTTACGCTGTCCGTGCGCATGATGATGATGATCGGGATGACGATGAACAG
>JBBREZ010000395.1:0-6621 GCA_038225095.1 Caldilineales bacterium | reverse complement strand
CCAGAATTTGTTGATTAAAAATGTCGTGATCAATATGCGTCCAATCGCTGGTTGTATATTCACCAATCGTTGGCTTACCAGGCAAACCAGGTGGCATATCGGCGCCATACTCGTTTTTCTTTTCGCGCAGGATAAAATTATGGACATTCCAGATATCGACTGGCATATCGGCCCCATACAGGGCGCGATAGGTATCCCAGACAATCGTCAGATATTGGAGGCGTAGCGGCGTTGCTTGAATCACGCCACCATTCGCCACACGCGCCGTCGGGTCCACACTTTTTATGATCGTGTAGAGATCGTGATAGGCCCGTGCATAGGTTTCTGGCAACATTTCATCCTGACCAGCTTGCTTAATTTGCTCCGCCGGACAAGGATCCGTGCTAACGGCGCAATAACGCCAATCCACGCGATCCATCTCATTGCCGATCAACCAGAGGTCGCCAGGGCTTGCTTTGGCCGCCGCCTCAATCATCGCTTGCGCTGGATAAAACAGATAATCTAATGGCTGCGCATAGGGACAGGCGGCGCGGTCCCCATTCTGAAATTGACCACAGGCCAATTTTTGGTGGACACGGATCATCTGAGCATGTTCGATCCCATCAGGCCGCACAGGCGCAACCTGAACCAACCAATCTATATACCAGCCAGCCCGTAGCGTGGACAGCGCTGGATAGCGTGTAATGGGCGATTGGACGGCATCATAGCCCATGCGCGTGGCCAGGCGAAGATAATTTTGGGTGACCAGGGGCAGAAAAATATTGGAAGGTACGCCATCCGTCAACACAGTCGGCGGCGCCTGATCAACAACCGCCGCTGCTTTCACCGACGACGTCGACTTTATAGCGAGCAAAGCAGCCATACTAAAACAGACAACACTGATTAGCAAGCGCAGCATGGAGAATTTCAGCTTCAATTCAGACCTTTCACGTATTTAGGCAATTCCCAATCAATAACGATCCAGGGCACCCGCCTGGCAGGCGGGTGCCCTCTGGGCGCGATGGCCATTTTGAAATTGGCCCAGCCTGTATCCTGATTGATTGGGATTGGCCTTAGTGCCTCGGTCAATTCAGCATGCATCCGCCGCGTAGAACCTTGCTCACTTTTCGCAGATCAAACAAATTCAGCGTAACATCAAAAATCGGGAATTCTCCTAGCGTAACAAAGACCGGCCACAGACCGTGATCTGGGCTCAGTCGTTTGTCAAAATAGTCCAGTTTTGGACAAAGGCTGCGCTTACTCTTGCGTTGTCGCCCAGGTGCGTTTGACCACTTTCGCCTCTGCATTCGTTTGCCCCAGCAGTCGCTGATAGGTCTCGACCATGTATTGACCAGCCTGCTGCCATTCAAAGTGCTGGATCGCCCGTTGGCGCAAGCGTGACCCCAATGGTTGCCCCAATTCGTCGGCAAACAAACCCTCGATCAATTTGGCGGCCAGGCTTTCGACATCACCCCGCTTGGCAAACAAACCGTGTGGGCCTAAATATTCGCGGGCAACAGCCGTATCAAAAGCCACCGTCGGCAAGGCCATCGCCATATAATTGAGCAATTTACCGGCACCTTCGGTCAAGCTCAGCTTAGGCGCTGCACCAACATGCCCCAGGGCCAGATATGTAGGCGCATCGGCATAGGGCACACGTCCGGTAAAAATAACGGAGCGCTCGATGCCAAGTGCTCTGGCTTTTTGTTGATATAAGGCCACGCCTGGGAAACCCATCAACAGTAGATAGACGTTTGAATGTTGCGCCAAGATACGCTTGGTTGCTTCTAACAACAGGGTTGTCCCTTGGTATTCGGCCAACAAGCCCAAATAGACAATCACTTTGCCATCGCTAGGAATGCCTAATTGTTGACGCAACGCGGTTAGTTGATTGGTATCAAAGGTAGCAGCCGGTTTAAAGGTATCTGTATTAACGCAATCCGGCAGCACGCAAACGCGATTCGACGCACATTTAAACTCTTCAATCAAGATCCGTTCGGCGTGGGCAGAGCTGGTAAAGACCACGGACGACGTGTGGTTAATCCAGGTTTCCAGTTTACGCAACGGTTTGTAGACCGCGCTGTCACGCTGGAGAAACTTGTGATCGATCATTTCTTCAGTGAGACTGCCTTGAAAATCGAAGACAACCGGCAGGTTAAAAAACCGGCTCAACAGTAACCCGATCAGCGCGCCTTCATGCAGGTGGGCATGGATCACGTCGTACTGATGGCGCAGCAACAGTTGCAAGGTCTTCAAACCCATCAGCCCATCAAACGCAATTTTATGCCGGCTGGACCCGACCTCATAATGACGCCGCCACGGGATCGGCAACGTGCGCTGAATGTCAAGCCCAGGGACATCTCTCCCATTGCGATAGGCGACAATTGTGACGGCATGACCCATTTTTTGCAGGATGCGGGTCTCTTCCAAAATGCGGACGTGGCAGCCATAATCAGCAAAAAAGCTGGTCGGCGCAATCATCAATACGCGATAGTGGCGGGCCGGATCGAGTTGGTTGTCGGTGTGTTGAGGCATAAGGTAATCGGATGACAAGGTAGCAAAATGGCAAGATGATTAGACGAATCGATTCAGCCTATCACTATTTCCAGTAATCTCTGATAACGTTGGCGACTCCAACGCGCTATTCTAATCGACAAGCCAATGGTTACCAAATTACACAGTGCGCCCAAACAAAGCGTTACGAAATGCGCGCCGGTCAGCCGCCGCCACGCCACCCGTTGCCCAAATAATCACAACATAAACCAACCCTCCGCTTAGCAGGCGAGCAAGCGATGGCCAGGGCAAGAGCAGGCTAAGCAGTCCGGCCCCACCACTAGCCGCAAAAATCTTCCAGCCGCCAGTCAACACGATTGGCATCGCTAAGCGGCGCAACAAGAACGCGCTGCCCACGGCGCCCACGACGCCAGCCAACACCGCTGACCAGGCGGCCCCGGTGGTTTGCAGCACCAGCGTTAATAAAGGCAACAGGATCGCAACCGTCACGACGTGTAAGCCCGTAATCAACAGGCTCTGTAGTGGTCGCTGTTCGACCATCAATAAGGTGACGGCATAACTTTCGACCAAAAAGACCGGTACGCTCCAAATTAAAATTTGAAAAACCGGCCCTGTCAGATCAGAACTATGACCGTAGACCAAATGCAAAAGCGCTTGTGCCGCCCCCGCACTAAGCACAGCGCACGGCAACAAAAGTAGCAATGTATAGTAGAGACTTAGGTTGGCTAACCGAGCATATTGCAGCCGGTTCTGGCTGTGCAGACGACTGAAGGTGGGATAGAGCGCTTTCCAGAAGCTTTGTATCAGTTTCAACGCCACGCGCACCAGATTATACGCCGCGCTATAGACGCCGATCAAGGTAGCGCCCCCAACCAAGCTGAGCAACAGAATATCAATCCGTTGCAACAACACATCGGCCAACGCCAAGCCATAAAAAGGGGTAAGCTGTTGGCCCAGCCCAGTCAGACGAATGGCTACAGCTTCCTGCGGCCCAGCCAGCAATTGGCTACGGTGCAACAAAAACAGCCCTAGCGCCGCCGACAACATCTGCGTCCACACCATCACCCCGACCAACTGGACTACGCCACTCCCCAACCAGAGCCAGGCGACGCTAATCACCAGGATCAAGGTGTTGATTAAAATTTCCACACCCATCACCAATTCCATGCGTTCGCCGGCCTGGAAAAAGGTTTGCGTGACCGAAGTGATCGCGTAAAAAGGCAAAGAGGCGCCCACCAGCCATAGGGCTTTAACCGCAATCGACGACAATGGAAAGAGCAGCGATAAAACGATTAGCACACCCCAGATCAGCAAACCTGCAACAATCTGAATCGTCAGCGCAATGCGGAAATAGCCGCGTCGCTGCGTGGGTGTTTGGGCCAGATTGCGCACCAGCAACCCCGGCAACCCCAATTCACTGATCACCTGACAAACATTCAAATAGGCCAACGCACTGATGTATTGGCCCAATCCTTCCAGCCCTAGTTTGCGCGCAATCAACAAGGTCAATACAAAACTGGTCGCAATCCGCCAAAGATTCGAGCTAGCGGACGCTCCCGTATTTACCAGGATTCGCCGACCAGTAGGTTGCGTTACAGCAGGAGAGGAGAGTAAAGGCGTAGCAGGTGAATTGAGTAATTGGTCCATATTTATGTAAGTAGCGCAAAGGGTAAAGCAGTGATTACTGGCCTACTGATCACCGGCTCAATCGCCCAGTCACGATAAATTTCCATAACAAGCGTGGCTTATACAACTGATGTCGCCCAACAAACCATAGCAGTGCGAGCAGGCCACCAAGTTCCCAAATCCATAATTCACGCCGGCGCGTAAAGGTTACCCAATAGGCGCGGCCAATGGCTGGCTGTTCCGAACCGCGTTTACCCCAAACATGAAAATGCCACCCGCGCAATGGCCAGTAAAATGTATTGGGGAAATACCAAATCCGATCAAGAACGACATGCCCCAGAAAAGCCACGGTATAGACCCATAAAGCCGAAAAACGGCGCGCAGTCCACCATAATACGCCCATCTGGACCAACAAGGTATGCGCAAAAAGCAGCGCAGCCTTATAACGTTTATAAAAATAAGCCCAGGCCAGTGGTTTGTCGACCAAGTCCGGCCCAACAGCAGCCAGCGCAATCAAACGGTAATCGGCATCTGGCGCAATCGATAGATATTCCTGGGCCAAGCTCAGGGCTAGCCAGGTATAGGCAATGTGTGATGGAGGCAACAAAATGAACCCTTCCCTTTACACGATAAATGTAGCCGCAATGGCGCGACGCCGATCACACACGCCGACAGCAAAAGCCGGTATAGGCGATTTTGCCCACACCGGCTTTTGCGAACCTACTGACTGCTCACAAACATCAGGTCGGGCGTTGGCGCGTCACAAAAGCGGCGACCGCCAACATTATCATCACCAACAATACACCTGGCAATGTGGAAGACGCAGACGAGAAGCTGGCACCGGTTACGGGCATTGTTTCCGGCGTAGCAACTGCGGGCGTCTCAGTCATCACGTTCGTTGCGGTCATCATTCCAGTTGATGTCATCGATTCAGCGGGCGTCATCGTCTCAGTTGCGGTCATTGCTGCGGTTGGCGTCATCATCGCAGTCGATGTCATCATCGCAGTCGATGTCATCGCTGCGGTTGGCGTCATCGTCTCAGTCGATGTTATTGCTGCGGTTGGGGTCATCGTCGCTGTTGATGTCATCATTGCAGTTGATGTCATCACCTCGGTTGGCGTCACAGTCGCGGTTGCCGTCATCGCTTCGGTTGATGTCATCGTCTCAGTTGCGGTCATCATTGCAGTCGATGTTACTGCTTCGGTTGGCGTCATCGTTGCGGTTGCAGTCATTGCTGCAGTCGGTGTCATCGCCTGCGTTGGCGTCATGGCAGAAGAGGCGCTCGCTTCGGTTTTGGGCGCTAAGGCTTCCAACACGGCACGCGGTACGAGCACGCTATCGATCACATGAAGCACGCCATTGGCCGCCTCCATATCAGTTTTAACGAGATTGGCATCATTGACGCGCGCTTTGCCATCGGTCACCGTAAACTTAATAAAGTCACCCTGTTGCGACTTGACCAGCAAGCGATCGCTAATTTCGTCACCCATAATCTTGCCAGCGGCCACATGATAAAGCAGAACCTGCTTCAACAAGTCCGGGTCGGCCATCAACTTATCCAGCGTACCAGCGGGCAACGCCGCAAAAGCCGCATCTGTCGGCGCAAAGACGGTGAACGGGCCGGGTCCTTTGAGTGTATCGACGAGGCCAGCGGTTTTGGCGGCAGCCAGAAGGGTCGTGAAACTGCCATTTGCGGTTGCGATTTCAACAATATTCTTGCCACTCACCCCAGCACTGGTTGCCGTCATCGCCTGCGTTTCACTCATCGCCGCAGTGCCACTCATGGCTTTCGTTTCTGTCATGGTCGCCGTGTCACTCATGGCTGCAGTTTCGCTCATGGCGGTCGTGGTTGTTGCCGAAGCGGTTTCCGTCACGGCGGCGGTAACCACCTGGCCAGTTACCTGGGCGCTTTCTGGCAAGGTCAATACTTTGTCAATCACATGGATCACGCCATTATGCGCAGCAATGTTCTTCGCCTTAAGCGTGGCATCATTGATCATAATTTTGCCATCACTAAGCCTAAATTTCACGGTGGCACCCTGGACCGTTGCGGTTTCCATGCCATCTTTTAGTTCGTCAGCCACGATTTTTCCTGGCAAAACGTGATAGAGTAGCACTTCCTTCAGGGCAGCCGGGTCCGCCATCAATTCGTCCAGTTTGGCTTTGGGTAAGCTAGCAAAGGCTGCGTCGGTGGGGGCAAAGATGGTGAATGGACCTGGGCCTTTGAGTTCTTGCGTCAAATCCGCGCGCTTGAGCGCAGCCTCAAGCGTTTTGAAACCGTCCGAAATCATCAGTGTATTAACCACTGTCATCGACGTGCCTGTGATTTTGAAGGCTGGCGTGATCGGGGCGTCTTTTGCCATCAATGGGGCGTCTACACCTGGAAATTCATACGTGCCGACAACGCCTTCATCCACATGCAACATGGCATAGAGCACATCAGTTACGCGTGCAGCGTCCACGGCTACGGCGACATTGGCGTTGATGCCCGCCATCAGGGCC
>JBBREZ010000394.1:0-6628 GCA_038225095.1 Caldilineales bacterium | reverse complement strand
CTCATGTTGATCGCTTAGCTTGTTCTGTAGGGCAAATTGGACCACCACGCGCCCGCTGTCATACTCGCCCCAAATCACCAGCGCGGCTTGCGCAGCCTGTAATACCTCTTCGGCACTCTGCTTGGTTAAAATATTCTGCGGCCAGATCAAGACGGTTGTACTGCTTAGTTCAGTTCGACTCAGTTCTGCATCCACCGCTTCTTTAATCCGCTTGGCGACATCATAGCGCGGGTAGTCGAGTACCGTGCTAAATTGGGCAACGACGATCCCGCCCGGCGTCGTGAGCGGTGTAGCGGCGGGCGTGGTGTTGCTGGGCGGCGTAGATGAAACGTTGATGACAGTGCCGCGCTGGGCTTGGGGTGAGTTGCGGTATAGCCACAGGCCAACTACCGTCAGGATCAGTAAACCGCTCACAAATCCGAGTGGGAGCAACCACGGGGTGACTAGGTGGCGTGTGCGATCTTGCGGTAGAGGAGTGGTCAGCACTTCTACCATCGGGATAGCTGGCGTAACCAATGCAGGCGGGCTGACCTCCGGCGTGAGAACTGGCAAAGGTTGAGCGGCTGGTGCGGTAACTTGCCGTGTGGCAAGCGGCGTCACCGAGAGTGGCTGTTCTGGGGCAAAACCGGCGGCCAACAGAAATTGATCACACTCCTCCGGCGTCAAACGCAAACACGCAGCGCATTTCAGCACATCCTCGCGCACCCGCGGCCGGCCCACCGTGCCCTCTTTCCAACGAAAGATCGTCTGGCGCTGTACGCCAATCTTGCGCGCTAACTCGGCATCTGTGATGCCGATGCGCTGCATGTATCGGGATAACTGTTCGGCAAATGTGGGCATATGTAGGCTTTCGGTGGTAATTTTTGCAACCTCTATTGTACCATGCATGCCTCCAATTTTCTGTACACTCTCTACACTTGCCAGAAGATTTAGACGCAGTTAAATTCTGGTGATATAATAGACAGATTAAATCAATAGTGAGTAAATTGACAATTGTTGGGCATATGTGTGCGCTAAGGCCAATCCAGAAAAATAAATAACGATATAGGGATCGAGACCTGACAGGTGGAAAAGACCCCACCTGTCAGGTCCGTTGATAAGCTCAGCCCGTATACTTATTTATTTGAATGGCCTAAGATGGTAAAACGAAGAGCGGCAAGCTATGCAGCAACTCATTTGTCACTTATAGACAACGCGAATAAAAGTCGCACAAACGTAGGCATCCGGACGATACTTGTGCTTGCTGCGCCCGTTGTGACCAGCAGGCGCAGCAAGCAGCGCCCCTACAGCAATTGTACGTTGTTTATTTGCGTTCTCGATTAGGAGTAAGGAAAGTACAAGATGGACCCGGCGTCCCACCATGATGAGGAAACAGGGACGGGAATAACGCCGCTGCAAAGGCTCGAGCAAGCAGTGGGCACCTGTCAAAAATGTGCGCTAGCTGGCGGTCGTTATGTTGGTTGGCGCAGGGCCGGGCTTTGAAGAAGATCGACAAGGGCGCCCATTTGTGGGGCGTAGCGGTCAGTTTTTTTAACCGAGATGCTCAATACCGTCGCTATTCGACGTGAAGATGTTTACATTACCAATGTGGTAAAGTGTCGGCCACCGAATAATCGCGATCCCCTGCCGGAAGAGTTAGCAGCATGCAGCGATTTTTTGACGAATCAGGTTGCTTTCATCAATCCACGGATTATTGTCACGCTTGGGCGCTTCAGCATGCAGCGCTGGATGCCGGGCGCTTCGATTACCAAGGTTCATGGTCAACTGCGCAACATTGGGCGTGGACGGGTGGTGTTCGCAATGTTTCACCCAGCCGCTGCCTTGCGCAATCCGCAATGGCGCGCTGAGTTTGCGAAAGATCTACAAATTCTACCCAAATTGATCGCGCAGGCGCATAAAGCGAATGAAGCCGCAATGCGTGGTGAAGCATTACCGACCGGCGTCCCCCATCCGGGCGACCTCGATTATCAATCCGATCATATGCAGAGTATCAAACCAGAGTTGCCGTCCGGCGATGCCGCTGGGGCAGAGGTTTATACCGTTGTCAACGCACAATCTGGTGGCTTGTAAAAACGCACCTTCTGCGGCTTTTCTGCAAAGCGACGACTGACTTACGCTAATCACAATGCTTAGCCCCTGTGAGATAGGCGTTGACGCAGATATATGATTCGTCCGTGGTCAATCACCTTACGTAGGCATATACAGACTGCGTTGAGCGCAGCTCTGTTATTGTAAATAGATGAATTTTTAGTTTTTAGACGTTTGATAGGAGAACATTACGTGAGTCAAACACAAATAAATACAAACAATCGGGGCGCAGGCGCGCCCTTGCTGCGCGTTATCCCATTGGGTGGATTAGGCGAGATCGGCAAAAATATGATGGTCTTGGAATCCGGCGAAAATATCTTGATCATCGACGCTGGCCTGATGTTTCCCAGCAGTGAAATGCATGGTGTTGATATCGTCATTCCCGATGCCGAATATGTGCTAGAACGTCAGGATTGGGTGCGCGGCATTATCCTGACGCACGGGCATGAAGATCACATTGGCGCGCTCGCCTATTTTCTAGAAGAAGGACTGAATGCGCCGATTTATGCCACCGCGTTGACGCGCGGCCTGCTTGAGGTTAAGCTGCGCGAACATAAACTGATTTCTGAGGCCGACTTACACACGGTCACCGAAAATGATAAGCTGGACATTGGGCCGTTCGCGATCGAATTTTTCCACACTTGCCACAGCTTCCCCGACAGCGTTGGTGTATCGGTCAAAACGCCCGCAGGCCGCGTCATTCACACAAGTGACTACCGCTTTGATCCGACGCCAGTGGACAACAAACCCACCGAAGAAGACAAGCTGCGCCGTTGGGGCGATGAAGGCGTTTTGCTCTTGATGGCCGACAGCACCAATGCAGAAAAAGAAGGCCACACGGCCAGCGAACGCACCATCGAAACGATGTTGGATCGGATTATGGACGAAGCGACGGGGCGCATCTTGTTGACCACCTTTGCCAGCAACCTGGGGCGTGTTCAGCAGATTATCGATGCTGCCCGCCGCCACGGTCGGCGCATAGGCGTGGTAGGTCGCTCAATGGTCAGCAACGTCAAAATTGCGATCCAGTTGGGCTATCTCACCATTACGCAAGACGAGTTATTGAATGCAGGTGAGATGGAAAGCCTGCCGCCCAGCCATGTGGTGATAATCGCCACGGGTAGTCAGGGTGAACCGACCAGCGCCATGGTGCGCATGAGTGTGGGCGATCACCGGCAAATTGTGCTGCGTGAAGGCGATACGGTGATCTTGAGCGCCATGCCCATTCCCGGCAACGAAGAACTGTTCAACCGTACGGTCGATAACCTCTTTCGCCAGGGTGTCGATGTATTCTATCACGGGCTCGGCGATGTCCACGTTAGCGGCCACGGCGGGCGCGAGGATTATCGAAAAATGTTAGACCTCGTGCGCCCTAAGTACTTCGTGCCGGTGCATGGTGAATATCGCCATTTGGTGCTGCATAGCCGTCTGGCCGAACAAGCCGGGATACCCAAAGAAAATGTCCTGCTCCTCGAAGATGGTCAGGTCGCCGAATTTGGCGATTTTGCGAACACAGGGGTGATCGAGGCGCGGCCGGGTGAGAAGTTCGATGCCGGCCATATCTATGTCGATGGGCTGGGGGTGGGCGATGTCGGCAGCGTTGTGCTGCGTGATCGCCGCCATTTAAGCCAAGACGGTTTTATGGTCTGCGTGATTGCCGTGGACGAGGTTGACGGTGAAATCATCTATGGACCAGAGATTATCACGCGCGGCTTTGTCTATGTGCGCGATAACGAAGAACTGATCAAACGCGCTCAGGAAATTGTCCAAGAGTTAGTCAAGAAACGCGTGCCGGCCAGAGTGTTAGAAAACAAGATTAAAGACGCTTTGAGCAATTTCACCGCCCGCGAAATTGGGCGGCGGCCGATGATTTTGCCCTTGGTGATGGAAGTATAAGGTGATGGAAGTATAAGGTGATGGAAGTATAGTACCGACAGACAATCGGTTGAGCCAGAAAACAGTTAAAACTCGGCGATTGGTAGGAGGTAGGCTAGGCCTACCCCCACCAATCGCCGAGTCTCGTTTCTGACCCTTCCCCCTGACCCCCTTCCCTGCTAGAAGGGGAACTGGTGTATGAGATCTGATTAGACAAGCCACTAGAACCCCTAGTGCCTGCACCCAAGAGGTTCCCGGCTTACCGCGGTCGCGACCAACAGAGTGCATTGCACTGGTCATTACCGGATGGGATAAACCAAATCGGTCTGACCAGTGCAATGCACTCTATCTAGCCCCTAACCTGAGATATACCCTCCTATGCCCACGCCCCTTGCAACGGGGCAGTGAACATGATATACTAGAGTGAACGTTTGTTCTTATTATGAGGCATTTTTCACCGCAATATGACGACCAGAAAACCGGCAAGTAAAAGTAAAGCACCGCCCAAACCAGATCCATTACAGCGCCTCACGGCCACGTTGGCGCGCGCCGAAGTGGGCGGCGTGGTGCTAATTCTGCTGTCGGCTGTCACCCTCCTCAGCTTGCTCACGCGCAGCAATGGCATGATAACGGCCGCGCTGATCAATACCTTGCAGACACTTTTTGGGGTTGGCGTTTGGGGCTTCCCGCTGGTCACTGGCGCACTAGGGCTTTGGATGGTGATCCGCGCGATTGAACAATTACCAGATTTGCCCTGGCAACGCCCGGCTGGGTTAGCAACGTTTTTTCTGGCCGCCATTATCGGCGCAACCTTGTGGATGCAGCCTATACAAAACGCGGCAGGCGGTCAGATTGGCTTACTATTAGCTGGTGTCTTACAAAATGTGATCGGCGTCTGGGGCGCCTGGCTATTTGTTGGCTTCCTGTCTTTGATCGGCGTTATTTTACTCACTGACCAATGGTTGCCTAACACAACGGTTGATCTTTGGTATTTGGGGCAAGAGTGGCGGCAGCAGAAAACCTTACACCCACCGGTAGCCATTCAGCCACCAGTGCCCTTGCCAACCGGACAAATCAGCGGGTGGAAACGCTGGCTCGAAAGCTGGCAAATCTTGCCAACTTCCAGTTCAGCCATGCCGCAGAATACGCCACCCAGTGGGCTGCCTGGCGCGCCGAATCTCGTGCAACCGGACCCGCCATCCCGGCGTGTTGAGCCACTGCGCTCCGTGCCACCAGTGACGCCGCCTGCGCCCGCCCGTTCAGCCCAAGTCACCCAACCCACCAACGCCACTGATCTGCCCATGCCCCACATTATCGGTAGCGGGGCGCAGGAATATCGCTTGCCGCGCCTGGCGGACATGCTCAAGGATTGGGAACGACGCAGCACAAGCGACGATCTGATCCGCCAACAAGGCCGCATGATTCAAGAGACGCTAGCCCTTTTTGGCGTGCCAGCCGACTTTGAAGGGGCCTACAAAGGTCCGTCGGTCACGCAATATTTAATCAAACCTGGCTATATCGAGCGGACCATTCGCGGGGAGCCGCAGCGCATCAAAATCAAAGTGAGCAAAATTGCTGGGCTGGCGAATGATTTGGCGTTGGCATTGGCCGCCCCCAGCGTGCGTATCGAAGCGCCAATTCCTGGCACGAATTATGTCGGCATCGAAGTACCCAACCAGGAATTCAACACGGTCGGACTCAAAGAATTGATGGAATCGGACATTTTCGAGCAACTGAAAGGCAAATTGCGCATCGCGCTCGGCGAAGATGTCAAGGGCCAGCCGATTACATCCGATCTGACGCGTATGCCCCATCTCTTGATCGCTGGCGCCACGGGCGCGGGTAAATCAGCCTGCATTAATTCGATTGTCGTCTGTTTGCTGCTGACCAACACGCCCGATACGTTACGCTTTTTGATGGTCGATCCCAAAATGGTCGAGTTGAGTACGTACAATGGCATTCCGCATCTACTCAGCCCAGTAGTGACTGAGGTGGATAAGGCTGCCGGTGTGCTCTTTTGGGCGGTCAAAGAGATGGAGCGTCGTTACACGCTCTTTAGCAAGGCTGGGGCGCGTGATTTGGTGCGCTACAACGAATTTTTGACCAAGCACGGCGAAAAAGCGCTGCCCTATATTGTGATCATTGTGGACGAGATGGCTGATTTGATGATGGCCGCACCCGAAGAGGTGGAAAAACATATCTGCCGATTGGCGCAAATGGCGCGCGCGGTCGGCATTCATCTGATCATCGCCACCCAACGCCCGTCAGTCGATGTGATCACTGGCTTGATCAAGGCCAATTTTCCGGCCCGCATCGCCTTCGCCGTTACCAGCGGCACCGACAGCCGCGTCGTTTTGGATGTGCCAGGCGCCGAACGCTTGTTGGGGCGAGGCGATATGCTCTTTATGGCGCCAGATTCCAGTAAATTGGAACGATTACAAGGCACATGGGTGGGCGACGAAGAGATCAACAAGGTGGTGCGCTACTGGAAAGGCATCCGCAGCCTGGAAAATGGGGGGGCAGGCGAGAACAGCATCGAGGCCGACGTGACAATGCTGGAAACCGACGCCAAGCCATCCACTGGTAAAACGAATCGCCCAGCAACCGACAACCGTGCCCGTCCCGCCCCGCAGCCTAGCTTACCAGCGACAGGGTTGAATCAACC
>JBBREZ010000393.1:0-6629 GCA_038225095.1 Caldilineales bacterium | reverse complement strand
GCTTGCCAGAGCCAACGGCTGAGATCATGTTCATGCGTTGATTTCAGTTGCGGACAAGCGCCACACTGTTGCCGATAGCGCACACATTCATACGGCAGATGACAGCCGCCCGTAAACGCCCAGGAATCGTGTAAGGTCCAGACCAGCGGCGCTTTCAACTTCTCAAATACATGTAACCGCACAAAACCATCGGCAATCCAGTGCAGATGCACAACATCGGGCTGTTGCCGGTTCGCCCAGCGCATGGTGGGGCTTGGCGTCCAGTTCAAGCCCCACGGCATCAGTTGCCGTTTAGGATACAAATAAAGCGGCAATTTGTCCACATGCGGCGTCAACAGCGAAGCTACGCGCCCCAGCGCACTCTTGTTGAGCAAAACGGTAGGATCATCGCCATGTTTCCGCTGCACAAGCATGCTAGAGGTCACGCCAATCGCTTGCAAGCCTTGATGCAGCCGGTAGGCGGCGCGCGCTGCGCCGCCGCGAGTATCATGGGTGCTAAGCTGCAAAACTTTCATCGTTTATGTCACCCAAAAGCGTTCTAATGCCTGAGCAAAGCGCTCTGTTGGCCAGTCACGCACGAGTTGGCGCGGCAGTTGGTAGCGATCACTCCAGCGGTGCGCTTGACCCGCATAATTGGCGGCTACTTTGGTAAAACCAGCGGTTTTGCACAGGGCAAGCGTGGTTTGGTTGTAATCGCGCCGCCCGCCAAATGGATAAGAAAAGGTTGGCACCGGACGCACCAGCCAAGTCTCCAATTTTTGCTTCGACGCTTGAATTTCCTCAGCCTGGCGCGCCGCACTTTGGACCGCCAGGCGCGTATGGGTGATCGTATGTGCGCCAATCGTCACCAATGGACTGCTCGCTAATTTTTGCAATTCTGCGCTTGACATGGCGCGATGCGAAGGGCGGCCCTGATCGTCCAAATGCGCCCAAGCGCGCAGTTGCGCGAGCCAATCGGTTCGTTGCGGTGCGTCAACTTGTTTGATCAATGGATGCATTTGGTCATATAACTGTTGCCGCTCGCTGGCCGTTGTGGTCGGCCAACGCTGTCCATGTTGGGCGTCTTCTAGCGTAAAACTGGGTGGATAAGGCCGTTCACCCAACAGAACTCTTTCTAGCTCATCCCACCAAAATTCCTGTTGCGTGTCGATCTGGCCGGTGCAGATAAAGAAAGTGGCTGGTAGACCGATTTCTTCCAAAATTGGCAATGCTTCATTTAGATTATCGGCGTAGCCATCGTCAAACGTGATCACGACGGCCGGTTGCTGAACTTTGGACCAATCTTCCTCGAAGCGCAGAATGGGTAAATGCTGCTTTAGAAACAACATTTGCGCCCGAAAGTTCGCTGGCGAAACGGCCAACTGTTGCGGATCAGCCGCTAAGGTTGTCACCCGATGATAAAGCAATATCACAATCGGCGGGTCAAAGCGATTTTCTAGACGATGCCAGATGGAGCGAATCACGGCGCGCCCGCGGCGTAGCGTAGAACGCATTTTTCTTAGCCTGCCTTCCGGGCGACAACTGTGATCAATAGTTGGTAGTCAGGGTCATGGCGTTGCAACAACGCTGGATCTGGCAAATCTTCTACACACAAACCCTGGAGAAAAGCCGTGGCCGCCAGGACATTGCCCACACTGCCAATCTCGACGCCGCCGGTGAAGACGGGCGCAAACAATTTCTGCACCGAAGCCGTGGTAAAGCGCCAATAATCGCCCCAGCGATCCATGTCATAGCGGCTGATCTGGCTGATCCCAGCCACGGTAGCGAGCAGCACACCGCCCGGCTTTAACAGGTGGTGCGCACCGATCACGGCCTTTTGCACGTCAAAAATGAAGTTGAAGGTCTGGGTGCAAATAAAACAATCAACGCGGTTGGCCGGTAACGTGGCCGCATCGGTCAAATCGCCAACAATTGTCGCATTGGCGTTGCCAGCGGTGGCGTGCAACACTTCATATGCCTCGACTTGGCGGCCATAGCGTTTGCTATAATCGCTGGCTGCCACTTCCAAGACGCGGCCTTGGATCAACGCCTGGTTTTGTTCCAGAAAGCGCGCAATGTAATAGCGGTCAATCGGCGTGCCGCGCTCCAGGCCAAACTGGCGGCTGACCGGCTCGGTACGCTGCGCATCGGCAAAGATCACCGGCGTCTTGGCGCGCAACAACTTTTGGAACAGCGGACGGATCATCGCTCTCTCCAGGCAAACACGTTGAGTTGTAAGTCGAAACCGGCATTGATCGCGCGTTTGGTAAAAGGCGATGGGCTGCATACGACGCTGTGCAGATGAATCCGAAACCCCGCTTCAGACAAGAGTGACATCAATTCTGGCAACCACTGTTTGCGATCGGCATGCGAATGATATTCGACAAAGAGAAAGGTCGTTTTGTCCAAATACGGCAGGCAAGCCGGTAAAACGCGTTCTTCGGCGCCTTCGATGTCCATTTTGACGAAATCATAGTTGTGCGTCTGTAGATGTTCGGCCATGTTCACGGCGGGCACGCGGATCACGGCAGCCGGCGCGTGGACGGCATGCTGGATATGCCCACCATCGGCGCCTTCGATGGCAAAGGCCAGCTCGGTATTTTCATTCCAGGCCGCAGCATTGACCAGTTCGACATCGTGATAGCCATTGCCGTGGACGTTGTTCGTCAGGTATTGATAGATTTTGGGATCGGCCTCAAACGCCACAATCTGCGCTTGGGGATAGAGCCATTTAAAAAACAGGACACTCAACCCGACATTCGCGCCCAGATCTAAGATTTTGGGGCTGGCCGTCGCCGACGGAAAGTCATAAATGCGCTTGACAAAAATTTCGTCATAGGAAAAGAGAAAAGAGGCGGCATCGGGAATTTTTAAGCGCCAATTGTGCACGATCGCCTGCGCTTCTGTATAACGCGGCACGCGGCGCAAACGGGCTTCCAGCAGCGCTAGATTGCGATACTCGGGTCTGGCAATTAATTTGTAGAGATGTTTCGCGGGTTCGTACGCGAACGGTTTGAGTAATCCGGCCATAAAAGACACTTATTTCAAGGCAGTCTGAATAATTTGGTCAAGTTGCGCCGCGCGCACTTGATACGTATGATCGCGCAAGGCGCGCTGCTGACCCGCACGCGCAATCTTAGCCCGTTCTGCTGGATGATCCAACAACCAACGCGCCTTTTCCACACACTCAGCCGGCGAACGATAGGCGATTACTTCGCGGTCTATATCGAACAGATCGCCCAGATTTTGTCGCCAATCGGTCAACAGACAAGCACCTACGCCTGTGGCCTCGAACAGCCGCATATTCGAGGCGTACAAGGGTGACGAATCGGCGTGAATGTTCAAATTGATCTTTGAATCGCGCACGGTTTGATACATGTCCAACCCAAAAACCGGTGGGCGCAACGCGGCTTTTAAGCGCGGGTTGACCAGCCGCAGCGAGGCACGTGTGCCTTGCATAATGCTTTTCAGCCGTGGCAAGCGCGCCAACTGTGGGCTGATTGCTCCAGCCTTTTGCAAACCAACCCGGACCAGTGCTTTGGCTTGATCCTGCCAGCGATAATCGGCGCTGGCGGAATAAATCGCCGCGTTCATCGCCGCCACCAAGTTGACCAGAATCTGTTCGCGCTGCAAATGAAAATCCTGCGAGCGGATGATCGAGCCGATAAAGGAGAGATCGATCATCGCCGGACGCTGCTGTAACGATTCGTTGATGCGCGGGTCAAAGCCATGATTCAGATGGGCGGCTGGCAAACCCGCGTTGCGAAAATATTCAACCGACTCTGGGGCACAGGACAACATCAAATCAATCTGTCGCCAGGTGCGCTGGCGTGGGATCGCGCTGCCCACCCAGCCCAAGACCAGGCGTGGCGCATGCGGCAAGGCACGAATTTGGGTCAACAACGTTTCATCGGCATGGTCATACCACAACACGTCGGGTTGGAAGTCACGCACCTGGGCCAACGCAATTTCCGCAGCGCTCAGTGGGCCTGCCGCAACGGGTAAATGCTCGCACACCCAAGCTTGTTGCAGCGGCTCGACATTGAGCGTGATATCCGTTGCCACGTAGCCCAGCGCATTCAGCGCGTGTGACCAGAAATCGGCCCAGCCGGAAGCGTCATGGGCCAGAGCCGCCTGTTGAATGGCGTATGACGCGGCGGCAAGGCCCGGCTGCCTTGCATAGAAAGCTTTGGCATAACTTGGATAAACAGTAGTCAGTCGCAGTAAGCGCATCAGAATCGTTGGAAATCTAGTGGGCGTTTAATAAAGCTTGCACAATGCGTTGCGCGGCCTGCCCATCACCATAGGGGTTGCTCGCCTGCGCCATCTTTTGATATTCTGCCGGTTGATCGAGCAGACGGCGCGTCCAGGCTAAAATTTGTTCCGTATCCGCGCCCACCAGGCGCACGGTGCCCGCTTCAACGGCCTCACCGCGTTCGGTGACATCGCGCAGCACGAGCACTGGTTTGCCCAAACTTGGCGCTTCTTCCTGAATGCCGCCCGAATCGGTCAAAATTAAATGCACGCGTTTCATCAAATGCACCAATGGCAGATAATCGAGCGGCGGCAACAAGGTGATATTGGGCACGTTGCCCAGCATGCGATAGACCGGTTCCTGCACATGCGGGTTGAGATGCACCGGATAGACGATATGCACATCGTCCTTGTACTCGGCCGCCAACGTTTGCAGCGCGGTGCAAATCTGCTCCAGGCGTTGCCCCAAATTTTCGCGGCGATGGGCGGTCACCAGAATCAGGCGGCGATCGGTGGGCAGCGCAGCCAGTGGTCCGCTCTCATCTTCGTAGGGCAGCGCGGCGACCCATTGTAACGCATCAATCACGGGATTGCCAGTGACGATAATTTGATCGGCGGGGATATTTTCTTTCAACAAATTGGCTTGCGCGGTGGGCGTGGGCGCAAAATGTAAATCGGCCAGTACACTGGTGAGCCGGCGATTGATCTCTTCGGGAAACGGATCGGTCTTGCTAAACGTGCGCAAACCGGCCTCGACATGGCCCACGCGCACCCCGGCATAAAAAGCCACCAAAGCCCCGGCCATGACGGTGGTCGTATCGCCTTGCACCAACACCCAATCGGGTTTTTCGCGCTGCAAGATCGGCGTCAACTCCACAATGATGCGCGCCGTCAGTTGATCCAACGTCTGGTTCGGCTGCATGAGGTTGAGGTCATAATCGGGTTGAATGTGAAAAAGGCGCAGCGTTTGATCCAACATTTCACGATGTTGCGCTGTCACACAGACGCGCGAAATAATCTGATCAGGAAATTCAGCCAACGTTTTGATAATCGGAGCCATCTTTACGGCTTCGGGTCGCGTGCCCACCACTGACAATATCTTTTTCATCCTACCTCTTCACTAGCCGCTGATACATGGGCAACAATAGACCAGCCAACCGAGGATATTTTTGAATTAACGTGCGCCGTTGGCGTTCAAACGCTTCCGATTGATGGCGCGCGCTGGTGTATAGGGCTGGATCCGGCTCGCATTTGGCCTGGATCAAATCGTCAGCCAGGTGGGCCGAATTTTTACGCCAATCTAACTTTTCCTCGGCATACTGGCGCGCTTGACGCTTGAATGCGGTCAATCTATCACGATTATCCAGGTAGAAACGCATCTGTTCGGTCAGACTGGCTGGCTTGATATACGATTGCGGCCAGTAATAGCCATCGAAACGCGCCACCAACCGATCTACGTCAACCAACCTTCCATTGCGGTTGACATCCACAAATTCGTTCATCGGTGGATGATCAGTCGTGATCACGGGCAAACCGCAAGCCAGTGCCTCGATCAACGTTAGCCCCAACCCGTCTAGTGTAGACGGATAGACATAAATATCACCCAAATGGTACAAACCAGGCGCGGTGATGGTCTGTTCATACAGATCAAGCACACCTTGCCCACGGAGGCGGTCAATCGTCGCGCTCAGTTCGGGCAAGTCAGCTTTCAGGTCACTTTGCGTATGGATCACCAGTCGGCTCGCGGGGTCGGCGAGTTCGGCAAACGATTGGAGCACGAAATTGGTGCCCTTACGGTGTGGATTCATCCCTGCCGAGTGAAAAAAGGTCACCTTGTTTGGTTGGGCTGGGGCAGATGATTGCGGGGCAAACAGATCCAAGGGTGCGCCCCAGGGCAAATAGAAGTTTTGGGGATGCCAGTCGAAAACGGAATGGTGACGTCGCGTGTTACAAAGCAAGACATCATAGCAGCCAAACAACGGCACCGTATTTTCGGTGTAATAATCCACATACGCTGCAGTCTTGATGCCCAAATCGTGACAGAGCCAGATCGGCGGCCACCACTGTTGCTCGTTGAACAGCACGCATTCGATCTTTTCGCTTTCCAACCAGCGCTTAAAATGATGCAGATCGAGTGCCCCCGCCGACCCTACACCGCGCCGTGGATCCCAGGTGATGCCTTTCTGGTCCCAGGCTGGGTCATGGCGTGCATAGGCTTCACCGCCGCGCGCATAAATCGCCACCGGATGTTTTGCTTGCAATGCTTGTAAATATTGGCGCGAGACATAGGCCGCGCCACGTTCAAACCAGGTTGTAACAATGCCAAAATTCATAGGATTACTGTCTCTTCGTTGCGATCAGTTCGCCGTCAAGCGCGCTTTGATCGCCCTTTTCAC